>NZ_JASHGM010000012.1:0-1022 GCF_047460295.1 Streptococcus sp. OMI870 | reverse complement strand
TCATTTTCTTTTACGAGATCGTTTTGTGAATCTTTTTCAGAGAGTTTTTGATCGATATACTTGTCAATGTTTTCGTAAAATTCCTTGGTCGTCTCACTATCTAATTTTGTCGAATTATGGACTTGATTGACTTTCAATTGAACAGATTGAATACCGTAAGAGGCTTGTTTTTGGCGAATGGTTTCTAATTCTTCTTCTGAAATCGGATCTCCAACAACCGTCAAGACCAATTCATTATTCCTTGACTTGTAGACTTGATTAATGACCGTATGATTGGCGAACTCTTTTCCTACAAACTGTTTGATCCCTTCTTTTCGCGCTTGATCCATCGTCAGAGTGACTGCTGAATAGCTGGCTGGAAGGATCAATAATACAATCAAGGATATCAACCCAATTTTCATTTTAATGTTTAGCTCATTGAATGAACTTAAGGGAGATTGTCTCATCATAATTCTTGTTCCAACAATATTGATTAGCATGATAAAGACACAGTTGATCAAGAAAAGATAGAGAGCCCCAAATAAAAATCGTACATTTCCATTAGCTAAACCATAGCCTGCAGTGCAGATAGGTGGCATCAGAGCTGTTGCAATGGCTACTCCTGGCACGATATTGTTTGCTTCTTTTTTTCTTGAACCAATGACACCTGCTATCCCACCCGCAATAGCAATGAGAACATCCCAAATGGTTGGAGAGGTTCGTGCAATCAATTCGCTACTTGCATAAGATAAGGGAGAAATCCAGAAATATAGAGTCGAGACAAGCAAACTGACCAATACTTGAGTAAATAAAACCCCTAGAGATTGCTTGATTAAACGCGTATCAAAAATAGCTAAACCAAACCCCAGTCCAATAATCGGTGTCATAAGAGGGGAAATCAGCATGGCTCCAATAATGACAGCTGTTGAATTCATATTTAGACCTATAGAGGCAATAAAAATCGAACACATCAAAATCAGTGTATCTCTTAATCGAACATGAAGGTCATCATATAGTTTCTCGCGGAATTCACGTGTTGAATA
>NZ_JASHGM010000011.1:0-1436 GCF_047460295.1 Streptococcus sp. OMI870 | reverse complement strand
TGTACTGACCCCAAAAAGTTAGACAATTAATTTAATCAAAGGATTTAGTTCTGTATTGTACAGGACTAAGTCCTTTTAGTTTTACCTTAATTCGTTTGTTGTTGTAGTAATCAATATAGTCGACAATAGCTTGTTCCAAGTGCTCAAGTGACTGAAACGTATTCTCATAACCATAAAACATTTCAGACTTAAGAATGCCAAAGAAAGATTCCATCATACCGTTATCTGGGCTATTTCCCTTACGTGACATAGATGCTTGGATTCCCTTATTCTTTAAAAAATGATGATAGAAATCGTGTTGGTATTGCCATCCTTGGTCACTATGGAGAATTGTATTTTCATAATGGTTCGCTGTAAAGGCTTGTTCTAGCATAGCTTTCATTTGTACTAAGTTCGGCGAAGTAGAAAGATTGTAGGAGATAACTTCGCTGTTAAAGCCATCTAAAACTGGTGATAAATAAAGCTTTTGGCTGCTTGCTGGAATGGCAAATTCTGTCACATCTGTGTAGCACTTTTGCATTGGTTTGGTTGCTTCAAATTGACGTTGAATAAGGTTATCTGCTTTCTTGCCAACCTCTCCTTGGTATGAAGAATACTTCCGTTTACGGCGAATTCGAGCCGTTAAACCAAGTACTTTCATAAGACGCTGCACCTTCTTATGGTTCACTACGAAGCCACGATTTCGTAATTCTAGAGTCATGCGACGATAGCCGTAATTTCCTTTATGCTCAGTATAAATTGACTGAATTTCAGCTTTAACTTGATCATCCTTATCGCTTTGATCCAGCTGTTTTAAGTGATAATAATAAGTTGAACGGGCAAGCTTAATAATCTTTAGAAGGATATCTAAAGAAAACTCTGTTACCAATCCTTGAACAATTTCCGTTTTTCTTCTTGCTCTTTTTCCTCCTTCAATCGGAGTTCTCTCAACTTTTTTAGAACAGCATTCTCCGCTCTCAAGAATTCATTTTCTGCTTGAAGACGTTCTAACTCTGTCATTTCTTCAGGTTTTTTCTTTGGCTTGCGTCCCATTTTAGGTGCTCTCCCTCTTGTTTTCTCAACAATAGTATACCCATTTTTCTTGTATTGTGCCAGCCAATTTGGAAGCATTCCTTGGTTTGGGAGAGCATAATCTAGAGACACCCTTATTTGTGAACGACCTTCAAGCAGAACTTTATCAATGATTTCTCGTTTTAATTTAGGAGAATAATAGCGATTCTTCCCCTTTTTGACGAACTCTATACCGTAACGATCAATCAATTTAATCATGTACCTAAGATTAGGAATATTTATCCCGAATATATTTGAAAGCTCTTTGAAGCTTCGCCCTTGTTTTCTAAGTTCATATATCTGAACCTTATCCTTATATGTCAATTTCATAATAAAAACACCCCAAAAGTTAGATTTTTTCTGTCTAACTTTTGGGGTGCGGTTCA
>NZ_JASHGM010000010.1:0-2500 GCF_047460295.1 Streptococcus sp. OMI870 | reverse complement strand
TCCGGGATGGACCCCTCACCCAAACAGTGCTCTACCTCCAAGAATCTTAATGTCGACGCTAGCCCTAAAGCTATTTCGGAGAGAACCAGCTATCTCCAAGTTCGTTTGGAATTTCTCCGCTACCCACAAGTCATCCAAGCACTTTTCAACGTGCCCTGGTTCGGTCCTCCAGTGAGTTTTACCTCACCTTCAACCTGCTCATGGGTAGGTCACATGGTTTCGGGTCTACGACATAATACTAATTCGCCCTATTCAGACTCGGTTTCCCTACGGCTCCGTCTCTTCAACTTAACCTCGCATCATATCGTAACTCGCCGGTTCATTCTACAAAAGGCACGCTCTCACCCATTAACGGGCTCGAACTTGTTGTAGGCACACGGTTTCAGGTTCTATTTCACTCCCCTCCCGGGGTGCTTTTCACCTTTCCCTCACGGTACTGGTTCACTATCGGTCACTAGAGAGTATTTAGGGTTGGGAGATGGTCCTCCCAGATTCCGACGAGATTCCACGTGTCTCGCCGTACTCAGGATACTGCTAGGTATAAAGACTATTTCGAATACGAGGCTCTTACTCTCTTTGGCTGACCTTCCCATGTCATTCTTCTATAATCTTTAAGTCCACATTGCAGTCCTACAACCCCGAAGAGTAAACTCTTCGGTTTGCCCTCCTGCCGTTTCGCTCGCCGCTACTAAGGCAATCGCTTTTGCTTTCTCTTCCTGCAGCTACTTAGATGTTTCAGTTCACTGCGTCTTCCTCCTCATATCCTTAACAGATATGGGTAACAGGCATTACCTGTTGGGTTCCCCCATTCGGACATCTCTGGATCGTCGCTTACTTACAGCTCCCCAAAGCATTTCGTCGTTTGTCACGTCCTTCTTCGGCTTCTAGTGCCAAGGCATCCACCGTGCGCCCTTATTAACTTAACCTTATTTTTGGTCTTACGACCTAAACTCTTTAAATATTTACAGCGTTTCGGTTTATTTTCTTGTTACTATTTGATATAGATATTCAATTTTCAATGTTCAAGCTTAACACCCTTAAAGTGTTAATGGAGCCTAGCGGGATCGAACCGCTGACCTCCTGCGTGCAAAGCAGGCGCTCTCCCAGCTGAGCTAAGGCCCCACAAGACCTCTCAAAACTAAACAAGACCAACGTACAGGCTTCCATTTCCTTAGAAAGGAGGTGATCCAGCCGCACCTTCCGATACGGCTACCTTGTTACGACTTCACCCCAATCATCTATCCCACCTTAGGCGGCTGGCTCCTAAAAGGTTACCTCACCGACTTCGGGTGTTACAAACTCTCGTGGTGTGACGGGCGGTGTGTACAAGGCCCGGGAACGTATTCACCGCGGCGTGCTGATCCGCGATTACTAGCGATTCCGACTTCATGTAGGCGAGTTGCAGCCTACAATCCGAACTGAGACTGGCTTTAAGAGATTAGCTTGCCGTCACCGACTTGCGACTCGTTGTACCAGCCATTGTAGCACGTGTGTAGCCCAGGTCATAAGGGGCATGATGATTTGACGTCATCCCCACCTTCCTCCGGTTTATTACCGGCAGTCTCGCTAGAGTGCCCAACTCAATGATGGCAACTAACAATAGGGGTTGCGCTCGTTGCGGGACTTAACCCAACATCTCACGACACGAGCTGACGACAACCATGCACCACCTGTCACCTCTGTCCCGAAGGAAAACTCTATCTCTAGAGCGGTCAGAGGGATGTCAAGACCTGGTAAGGTTCTTCGCGTTGCTTCGAATTAAACCACATGCTCCACCGCTTGTGCGGGCCCCCGTCAATTCCTTTGAGTTTCAACCTTGCGGTCGTACTCCCCAGGCGGAGTGCTTAATGCGTTAGCTGCGGCACTGAGTCCCGGAAAGGACCCAACACCTAGCACTCATCGTTTACGGCGTGGACTACCAGGGTATCTAATCCTGTTTGCTCCCCACGCTTTCGAGCCTCAGCGTCAGTTACAGACCAGAGAGCCGCTTTCGCCACCGGTGTTCCTCCATATATCTACGCATTTCACCGCTACACATGGAATTCCACTCTCCCCTTCTGCACTCAAGTTAAACAGTTTCCAAAGCGTACTATGGTTAAGCCACAGCCTTTAACTTCAGACTTATCTAACCGCCTGCGCTCGCTTTACGCCCAATAAATCCGGATAACGCTCGGGACCTACGTATTACCGCGGCTGCTGGCACGTAGTTAGCCGTCCCTTTCTGGTAAGTTACCGTCACAGTGTGAACTTTCCACTCTCACACTCGTTCTTCTCTTACAACAGAGCTTTACGATCCGAAAACCTTCTTCACTCACGCGGCGTTGCTCGGTCAGACTTCCGTCCATTGCCGAAGATTCCCTACTGCTGCCTCCCGTAGGAGTCTGGGCCGTGTCTCAGTCCCAGTGTGGCCGATCACCCTCTCAGGTCGGCTATGTATCGTCGCCTTGGTGAGCCGTTACCTCACCAACTAGCTAATACAACGCAGGTCCATCTGGTAGTG
>NZ_JASHGM010000009.1:0-22436 GCF_047460295.1 Streptococcus sp. OMI870 | reverse complement strand
TGACAGCTGTTGAATTCATATTTAGACCTATAGAGGCAATAAAAATCGAACACATCAAAATCAGTGTATCTCTTAATCGAACATGAAGGTCATCATATAGTTTCTCGCGGAATTCACGTGTTGAATAGTTTCCGGACATTGGTTACTCCTTTTATTTCATATAATCTTGTTTCTGCATGGATGATGGTAGAGAGACTTCTGTCCAAACTGACATGTTTTTAATTCTTACCTGTGATCCTTTTGAACATTATCTTTTAAATATCCATCAGTCCATCCTGCATATTATATCAAAAATTTTACAGTCAGTCTTTGAAGAAATCAATTAATTCAAAAGAAAGAGAAAGGAAGAAATTTTTGTATCCTTATCCGAAGAAGAAGAAAAACGATATCTCCTCTGAAAGTAGATACCGTTTTAATGTTTAAACATGATGAGTTTGTAGCAGCAATCCTAGCTGATATCGCCAACAAATCACGTGTTGAGAAATAATGAAAAAATAAAAAGATTGAGGATAAAACAATCTAAAAAACCTTCCTTAGGTGAGTAAGAACGTCAGCGAACTTCTATGAAGTTCCAAAACTCCCGAGTGAGAGTGGGACAGAAATCGGTAATTCGTTAGAATTCGATTTCGTCGTCCCACCTCCGCACAGTTGAGTAGGGCTGTAAAAGCTGATGAAATCAGCGTAGTAGAGCCCACTCAACCACTGCGTCTTGCTCGACAATCCAAAAACAATTAAGAGGCTATGATTTCTGTCCCACTCTCATTTTTCTCACGACGGAAAGTTTTTAATAAATGATTCATTCCTTCTAGCAAGTAGGAAATTAACTTTTTTTAGAATCACTCAAGTGATTTTATCTTCTACATATCATTCGTTTTTTCTGAGACTGAGATTTTAACATCTCGGTCTTTTTTACCCTTTCTTATTGGAAAGTTCAGCAATTGAGGCTCCACATTTCTTCATAAGTTTGATATAATAAGAAGATAGAGATTGATTAGGAAAAGAAGCATTAGAAACAGGTATGTAAGATGAAAAAAATATTAGTCGTTGATGATGAAAAGCCGATCTCAGATATTATCAAATTTAATATGGCCAAAGAAGGCTATGAGGTTTTAACGGCCTTTGATGGTCGGGAAGCTTTAGAAGTTTTTGCGGCTGAAAATCCGGATATTATTATTCTAGATTTGATGTTGCCAGAGATTGATGGTTTGGAAGTAGCGCGTACCATTCGGAAGACCAGTAATGTGCCGATTATTGTCCTATCTGCTAAAGATACGGAATTTGATAAGGTCATCGGTCTTGAAATTGGTGCGGATGACTATGTGACCAAACCCTTCTCTAATCGAGAATTGCAAGCACGTGTCAAGGCCTTGTTGCGTCGTTCCGAGTTTGCAGCGGATCCTCAGCTTGAAAATGAGGCCGATACAGAGATTGTAATTGGAGATCTCCACATTCTCCCAGATGCTTTCTTGGTTCAAAAAGGCAATAAAGAATTAGATTTGACCCATCGTGAGTTTGAGTTGCTCTATCACCTTGCGACCCATGTGGGTCAGGTTATGACTCGTGAGCACCTTCTGGAAACAGTATGGGGCTATGATTACTTTGGAGATGTTCGGACAGTGGATGTGACGGTTCGTCGTTTGCGTGAAAAAATTGAAGACACACCGGGACGTCCGGAATATATCTTAACCCGCCGTGGTGTCGGATATTATATGAGAAACAATGATTGATCTAATAAAACATTTTGTCATGTCGTCGAACTTTGTCTTTGTTCTGATTACGGTTGGGTTTATCATTGTGGTGGCCTTGCTTCTTCTAGAGAACCGTAGGGACAATATCAAGCTCAGACAACTAAACACGAAAATTAAGGATCTGATTGCTGGGGATTACTCTGAAGTGGTCGACATGCAAGGAAGCCCCGAGCTGACCGATATGACCAATAGTATCAATGATCTGTCCGAGGTTATTCGTCTGACGCATGAAAACCTGGAGCAGGAAACCAAGCGGCTGACTAGTATTCTAGCCTATATGACAGATGGAGTGCTTGCGACCAATAGACGGGGTCAGATCATCATGGTCAATGAAATGGCAGCCAAGCAATTGAATGTCAATCCGGACGAGGTTCTCAACACCAGTATTCTTGATTTGCTTTCGATCGGAGACGACTATGATCTGAGGAAGTTGATTACGGAAGTCCCAGAGTTGACGATTGACTCTCAGGATGAAAATGGGGAATACATTAGTCTTCGAGTGCGCTTTGCCTTGATCCGTCGCGAATCTGGCTTTATCTCTGGATTGGTAGCTGTCTTGCACGATACGACAGAGCAGGAAAAGGAAGAGCGGGAACGCCGTCTCTTTGTCTCCAATGTGAGTCATGAATTGCG
This sequence comes from Streptococcus sp. OMI870, assembly GCF_047460295.1. NCBI lineage: Bacteria > Bacillati > Bacillota > Bacilli > Lactobacillales > Streptococcaceae > Streptococcus > Streptococcus sp. OMI870. Next base: position 20,055 of record NZ_JASHGM010000009.1, on the reverse strand, counting down.
GACACCCTTGACCAGTGTAAAATCCTATCTGGAGGCCTTGGACGATGGCGCTTTGTCAGAGCCGGTAGCACCAGACTTTGTCAAGGTTTCGCTCAATGAAACCAACCGGATGATGCGCATGGTCACAGATCTGTTGAGTTTGTCACGAATCGATAATGAAACTAGTCAGTTGGACATTGAGTTGACCAACTTTACAGCTTTTATTACCTTTATTTTAAACCGGTTTGATAAGATCAAGAGCCAATCGCAAGAAGATTCCAAGAAGTATGAACTGATCCGTGAATATCCGATCTCGCCGATCTGGGTGGAAATTGATACGGATAAAATGACCCAGGTGATTGATAATATCTTGAACAATGCCATCAAATACTCACCTGATGGTGGGAAAATCAAGGTAGGGATGAAAACAACAGATGCCCAATTAATCATTTCCATCTCAGATGAGGGCTTGGGAATTCCCAAGAAAGACTTGCCACGCATTTTTGATCGCTTTTACCGAGTGGATAAGGCGCGTAGCCGGGCCCAAGGTGGGACTGGTCTGGGCTTAGCCATTGCTAAGGAGATCATTAAGCAACATAAAGGCTTTATTTGGGCCAAGAGTGAATATGGTAAGGGATCTACCTTTACCATTGTCTTGCCGTACGACAAGGACGCTATTAAAGACGACTGGGACACAGAAGAGGAAGAATAAGGAGTCAATGACAGAAGAGGGATTTAAGTATAGTATTTTAGCTTCAGGCTCTAGTGGAAATTCTTTCTACCTTGAGACACCAAAGAAAAAACTGCTCATTGATGCAGGGCTCTCAGGGAAAAAGATTACTGGGCTATTGGCCGAAATCGATCGCAAACCAGAAGACTTAGATGCCATTTTGATTACGCATGAACACTCAGACCATATCCATGGTGTGGGTGTTTTAGCGCGGAAATATGGCATGGATCTATATGCTAATGAAGCCACTTGGAAGGCTATGGAAACTACCAAGTATCTAGGAAAGGTCGATGATGCTCAAAAGCATATCTTTGAAATGGGCAAGACCAAGACATTTGGCGATATCGATATCGAAAGTTTTGGGGTCAGTCACGATGCTGCAGCCCCTCAATTTTATCGCTTTATGAAGGATGGCAAAAGCTTTGTCATGCTGACGGATACGGGCTATGTGAGTGATCGCTTAGCAGGAATCGTCGCGGATGCGGATGGCTATCTGATTGAGTCCAACCATGATGTAGAGATTCTTCGAGCAGGTTCGTATGCTTGGCGTTTGAAGCAACGGATCTTATCTGATCTGGGCCATCTTTCTAATGAAGATGGGGCAGATGCCATGATCCGAACCTTGGGAAATCGCACCAAGAAGATTTATCTGGGTCATTTATCAAAAGAGAACAATATCAAAGAATTGGCCCATATGACCATGGAGAATCAACTGGCTCGAGCAGATCTAGCTGTCGGTCATGATTTTGAGGTGCTGGATACATCACCAGACACCGCTACCCCTTTGACGAAGATATAAGATGGAGAACCACCTGTGGGTGGTTTTTGTCTGATGACAAAGTCAACTTGAAAACTTTCCTAAGGTGAGTTCGGACGTCAGCGAACTTCTATGAAGTTCCATGACTAATTATTGAGCAAAGGTCTCAATAATTCCGAGTGCCTGAAACAATAATGTTTCAGGCACTTTTCTCACTGCGGAAAGTTTTGGTATTTACTTGATTCAATCTAACACTTGTAACTCATTTTTATTTCTTTGCAGAATTGCTTAACTTGTTTTATTTTAAATAGTTTGTCTACTTTTTAGGACTACCCGCGGGTGGTTTTTTATATGTCTATTTGAGGAAATCTATATCTAGTAATGAATTTGCTCTTTACCTTAAATTCGTGTATGATAAGAAAGAGCGAATTCTAAATGAGAGTCACGTTTTGTACAATCAAAGAAGAGGAGAAATGAAAAATGAAAAAGATGATGTTATTACTGGCAAGTTTAGTTGCTTTAACAGCTTGTAGTCAGTCTAAGCAAGATACGAAAGAGTCAACCTCCACTCAAACGGCGAAGGAAACAAAAGTATCAGAGTTTTCTAAAAAAGAAAAAGAATTGAAATTTGTTGTGGCCCCTCAATATGAAGGAAAGACGTCTGATCTTATTGAGTTAGGGAAGAAATTGGTTAAAGACCATCCTGAACTCGGAAGTGAAGGTAATATGGCGCTCTACTTCACGGGAGCTATTTCTGAAGGAAGAGCAGCGCTCATGTTGGTCAATAAGACAGATGTAAATATCAAGAAGATTTAAATTTTTCAATTACGTGGTCTTATGATGGCAAGACTATTTTTAAGAATCAAAAGGTTAGCTATTTCATCAAAGATAGTGGAGAATTACCCTCTCATACAGCAACTATGATATTATTACCATTGAACGAGGAGCAAATGGCGATTGTCGATGGAATGTCAGACCCCTCTAAGATGACACTTCAAATGTCAGATGTGAACGCTGTAGAGTGATTACGAAAAAAGAAACATACAAAGGAGAAGAAAATGCGCCTTGTTTATCTTACGATTGGTTTTATATCATTGGGACTAGGAATTATTGGGATTCCTTTGCCAATTTTACCGACAACCCCCTTTTTACTCTTATCTATGGCTTGCTTTGCCAAAAGTTCCAAACGCTTTGAAACTTGGCTCTACCAAACCAAGCTTTATCAAACCTATGTTGCGGATTATCGAGAGACCAAATCGATTGCCAAAGAACGGAAAAAATGGATCCTTCTTCAGATCTACATTCTGATGGGCATTTCCATCTATCTGGCACCGATTATTTGGGTGAAGCTTGCTTTAGGGGCTTTGACGATTTTTATCACCTTTTATCTCTTAAAAGTGATCCCCAATAAGCCGGAAAATCAAACAGACGAAGATCCTGAGTAAAAATGGAGAATTCAGGCCCTTGAACTAGGAAAAGAAGTGCGTTCGTGCTTCTTTTTTGGTATACTTAAGAGAATGAATTTATTAGAAAGTAGGCTTCCTATGGAGAAATTACAAGCCCTGTTATCGGAACGGTTTCAGATCGTTTTTTCAGATAGCAGTTTATTAGATACAGCTTTTACACACACGTCTTATGCCAATGAGCACCGCCTCTTAAAAATTTCACATAACGAACGTTTGGAATTTTTAGGAGACGCTGTTCTTCAATTAGTTATTTCCGAATATTTGTATAAGGAACACCCAAACAGACCTGAGGGAGATTTGTCTAAATTCCGTTCCATGATTGTCCGTGAAGAAAGTCTGGCTGGTTTTTCTCGGGATTGCCAATTTGACCGTTATATTAAACTAGGCAAAGGCGAAGAAAAATCAGGCGGTCGGGACCGCGATACGATTCTTGGCGATTTGTTTGAAGCCTTTTTAGGTGCTTTGCTCTTAGATCAGGGTGTGGAAGCGGTCAAGCGCTTTGTCTATCAGGTCATGATTCCCAAGGTGGAAACGGGTCAATTTTCCCAAGTTATTGACTACAAGACCCGTTTGCAAGAACTGTTGCAGGTTCACGGGGATGTGGAGATCCAGTACCAAGTGGTCAGCGAGTCCGGCCCTGCTCATGCAAAGGAGTTTGAAGTGGAAGTGTTCGTGAACGGCAAAACCCTAGGGCACGGTCATGGTCGCTCCAAGAAATTAGCGGAACAGGAAGCAGCCCGCAATGCAGTTGAAACGAGGAACGATGGGCCATGTATCTAAAAGAGATTGAAATCCAAGGCTTTAAATCCTTTGCGGATAAGACAAAAGTCGTGTTTGACAAAGGAGTCACTGCTGTTGTAGGGCCTAATGGATCTGGAAAATCAAATATCACGGAGAGCTTGCGCTGGGCCTTGGGTGAATCCAGTGTCAAGAGTCTACGTGGGGGCAAGATGCCCGATGTCATCTTTGCAGGGACAGAATCGCGTAAACCGCTGAATTATGCTTGTGTCACGGTTGTCTTAGATAACCAGGATGGTTTTATCCAGCAGGCAGGTAAAGAAATTCGGGTCGAGCGCCATATTTATCGCTCGGGAGACAGTGAGTACAAGATCGATGGTAAGAAGGTGCGTCTCAGAGATGTGCATGATTTGTTCATGGATACGGGATTGGGACGGGATTCCTTCTCTATTATCTCTCAAGGTCGGGTAGAGGAGATCTTTAACTCCAAACCGGAAGAACGCAGGGCTATCTTTGAAGAAGCTGCCGGTGTCTTGAAATTTAAGACGCGGCGCAAGGAAACGGAGACCAAACTCAACCAAACCCAGGAGAATTTGGACCGTCTGGAAGACATCCTCTATGAATTAGAAGGACAGATCCAACCTCTTGAAAAGCAAGCGACGGTTGCTCGCCGTTTCTTGGAATTAGATCAAGAACGCCAGGTTCTCTTACTGGACGTTTTGGTCGCTCAAGTAGATCTGACAAAGGATCTCTATGAAAAGGCTGACCAAGAAGAAAAAGCCATTCAAGAACAGTTGGCCTCTTATTACCAACGTCGTCAGATTTTAGAAGAAGATAACCTCCGTATTAAGAAAGCCCGCCATCAGTTGGATGCAAGTCTAGCTGAGGACCAGGCGAGCTTGCTAGAGGTCACTCGTTTGATTAGCGATTTAGAAAAGCAAATCGAAGTCGCTAAGTTGCAATCGAGTCAAGCAGCCCATAGTCGCAAGGAAAATCTAGAGCGACTGGATGCTGTTTTGGCCCGACTGGAAGAAGCGAAAAAAGAGCTGGCTGAAAAACAAGAGACGCTAGCAACTCTTCAACAAAATCTGACAGAGAACCGTCAGCAACAAGAAGAGTTGGAAAAAGAATTAGCCAACTATGAAGAAGATCCAGAACAAGTCATTGAGCATCTACGTGAGCAGTATGTGGAGCTCTTACAGACAGAAGCCGAAAAATCTAATGAGCGGACAGCGATTGAGAGCCGAATTCAAGCGCTCCTACAAGAATCTAGTCATCGTCAAGAGGACTTGATAAAGGCGCAATCCAATTTTGAAGCTGCCAAGGAAAAAGAAGTTCGACAATTGGAAGAGTTGGATCAGGCACAAGCGACGGTCAAAGGCCTATTAGCTGAATACCAAGATCAATTGGTAAAAGTGGAGCAAGCCAAAGCTGCCTACCAAGAGGCTCAAACGGCCATGTTTGACTTGATGGATGAGAGCAAAAACAAACGGGCGCGGATCAATAGCTTGGAAGCCATTCAGAAGAACCATAGTAACTTCTATGCAGGCGTCAAGAGCGTCTTACAAGAAGCAGAACGTCTAGGAGGCATCTGTGGGGCTGTTAGTGAGAATTTGACTTTTTCAAAAGACTACCAGACAGCGCTTGAAATTGCTCTGGGGGCTAGTAGCCAACAGATCATTGTCGAGGATGAAAAGGCGGCAACGCGAGCGATTGACTACTTGAAACGCAATCGCTTAGGACGGGCAACTTTCCTTCCGCTCACGACGATCAAAGCCCGTCAACTTTCTCCGCGGAATCTGGAGCTGATTCAAACCAGTGCAGGATTTTTAGGCATTGCGAGTGACTTGGTAACCTATGAGAATCGTTTTGAACAGATTTTCCAAAACTTGCTTGGAGTAACGGCCATCTTTGACACGACGGAACATGCGCGTGAGGCGGCTCGTACAGTTAACTATCAAGTTCGGATGGTGACCTTGGATGGGACCGAATTGCGGACCGGAGGATCGTATGCCGGTGGTGCCAATCGCTCCCAAAATACGGTCTTTGTCAAACCAGAATTGGATAGTTTAAAACAGGAAATGCAAGCTCTGGATGCTCGTTTGAGAGAAGCTGAGCAGGAGGTCGAGACCAAGGACAATCTGCTCAAGCAGGCGCAAGAATACCTGGCTTCCATTCAAAGCCAAGGTGAGCAAGCGCGCCTGGAGCAACAGAGGGCCCAATTGGCTTACCAACAAAGCCAAGAACAACTGCAAGAAATTCAGGAACTCTTGGAAGCTTTGAAGTCAGAATTGGCAACAGATGCGACTCAAACTCTCCAAGAAGAGCTGGAGTCCCTTACTGAGCAATTGGCAGAAATTGAGCTTCATAAAGAAAACTTGAACCGCGACATTGAAACCATGAAGTCGGACAAAGATGTTCTGCAACAAAAGGTACAAAACCTGCAAGAGCAATTGGCAGAATTGCGACTCCAACAGACGGAATATAAGAGCCAACAAAGCTACGAACAAACAGATGCTCGTCGCTTGGAAGAAACGATCTCCCAGTTGGAAGTAGAAGAGCATCAGTTGCAATTACTGATTGAACAAGGCGATGCCCAAGTTCAGACAGTGGATGTGGAGCAGCTATCCAACCAATTGACACAGGCGCAAGCCAAGAAGACAGATTTGGAACAAGGAGTTATTCGGAAACGTTTTGAGCTGGATGATTTGGAAGGCCAGGCCGAAGATGTGGCAGAACAGATGGAACAAGCGCGCAAGAAAAACGAAGAGTGGATTCGCCAACAAGCCAAGGCTGAAGCAACACGTGAAAAGCATGTGGATCGCTTGAACAAGCTCTTAACGCAAATTACCGATGAATTCATGCAAAGCTTTGACCAAGCCAAAGAACAGGCCAAACCGGTTGAAAATCTTGCGGCAGCTGAAAACCAGCTCAAGAGCATCGAAAAAGACATTAAGGCACTTGGTCCAGTCAATGTGGATGCGATTGAGCAATACGATGAAGTGAAGGGACGCTTTGATTTCCTTTCTAGCCAGCGTGAGGATGTCTTGGCTGCGAAAAACATGCTTCTGTCGACCATCAACGATATGAATGACGAAGTCAAGGAACGCTTTAAATCAACCTTTGAAGCCATTCGTGAATCCTTTAAAGTCACTTTCCGTCAAATGTTTGGTGGGGGTTCTGCTGATTTGATTCTGACAGAGCAGGATCTTCTGACAGCTGGTGTTGAGATTTCTGTGCAGCCACCTGGTAAAAAGATCCAATCCTTAAACCTCATGAGTGGTGGAGAAAAGGCCTTGTCTGCCTTGGCCCTCTTGTTCTCGATTATTCGTGTCAAGACCATTCCATTTGTCATTCTGGATGAGGTAGAGGCAGCCCTGGATGAAGCCAATGTCAAGCGTTTTGGAGACTACCTCAACCGCTTTGATAAGGAAAGCCAATTTATCGTCGTGACGCACCGTAAGGGAACCATGTCAGCTGCAGATTCTATCTATGGGGTGACTATGCAGGAATCTGGGGTTTCTAAAATCGTCTCAGTAAAATTGAAAGACTTAGAAAATGAAGAATAATGATATTAAATTGATTGCTACGGACATGGATGGAACCTTTCTAAATGACCAACATCAGTACGATCAAGAACGATTAGGCAAGGTATTAGCCAGCTGCAAAGAAAAAGGCATTTATTTTGCTGCTGCGAGTGGCCGTGCCCTCCTTTCTCTCAAATCCCTCTTTAAAGGATTTGAGGACCAAATGATTTTCATTGCTGAAAATGGTAGTGTGGTAGAATTTCATGGAGAAGATCTCTACGAAGCGACCATGTCCAAAGACTTTTATTTGGGTGTTTTTGAAGCTCTAAAATCTTCCCCTTATGCAGACCCCAATAAATTGCTTTTGACAGGGAAAAAAGGAAGCTATGTCTTAGAAACAGTGGATCCTGACTATCTTTCCTTGAGTCAACACTATAATGAAAATATTCAAAAAGTGAAGAGTTTAGTCGATATTCAAGATGAAATCTTCAAAATGACCACCAACTTCGATGCAGCTCTTGTTCTTGAAGGAGAGCAATGGGTCACTGAGAATGTCCCAGGTGTCAAAGCGATGACGACAGGCTTTGAATCGATTGATATTGTCCTCGATTATGTCGATAAGGGAGTGGCGATTACTGCCTTAGCGGATAAACTAGGGATCACGATGGATCAGGTGGTGGCTTTTGGGGATAACCTAAACGACCTTCATATGATGCAAGTCGTGGGCCATCCTGTAGCGCCAGAAAATGCACGTCCTGAAATCTTAGCGATTGCTGAAACAGTCATCGGACCCCATGAGACAGGTTCTGTCCTACGCTATATGGAGGAAATCCTATGAGTCAGATTGCCTTGATTGCGCTGGATTTAGATGGGACCCTTCTCAATTCTGAAAAAAAGATTTCTCCTCGCAATAGAGCAGCCCTTTCTGCTGCACAGGCCCAAGGTGTCAAGGTGGTTCTAACCACTGGTCGCCCCTTGAAAGCTATGGATTTTCTTTTGGAAGAATTGGGAACAGCAGGCCTCAAAGAAGAGTATACAATTACTTTCAACGGTGGTTTGGTGCAACGAAATAATGGAGAGATCCTCTCAAAAGTTGTCTTGGCAGCAGAAGACGTTGCAACCATTCATGATGAAACAGCTCGTCTCGGTCTTCCGCTGGATGCGATCAGTGAGGGAACGGTTTTTGAGATTCATGCAGAGCGAAAGTCTCTCTATTCCCTTTACAATCCCTACCTGAACTTTATTGAGACAGATTTTAAAGACCTGCCATCTACGTTATCCTACAACAAGTGTGTGACAGCCGTTGATCAAGACTTTTTAGATGCGGCGATCAAGCAGATCAGGCCGGACTTATTTCAAGACTATGAAATTTTTAAATCTCGGGAAATGTTGCTGGAATGGTGCCCCAAAAATGTTCACAAGGCAACGGGCTTAGAAGCATTGGCTTCTATTTTGGGTCTTGAGGCAGATCAAGTCATGGCCTGTGGAGATGAGGCCAATGACCTGTCTATGATCCAGTGGGCTGGACTAGGGGTTGCTATGGGTAATGCGGTCCCGGCAGTGAAAGAGGTGGCGGCACTTGTTGCACCCGTGACCAATGACCAAGATGCTGTCGCATGGGCGATTGAAAATTATGTGCTAAAGGAGAGTGAATAAATGGGATTATTTGATCGATTATTTGGAAAGAAAGAAGAAGCTGAAAAAGTGCTTCCGTCTTCTGAAGAAGTGACGGAAAGTAATGAGATTGAAGAAGTTGTCAAAGAGGAGCCGACGACGGCTGTCTCAAATGACAAGGAAGAGCAAAAAATCGCTGATATGGAGGCTTACTACCAAGAGCTTAAAGCGCGGATTGCAGCCACTCATCAGGTCACTCAAGAAGAGTCATCAGAGGAGCCTCTTGTTGAAGATAAAGAGACTTATGAGGACCAAGCACCAGTAGAGGAGTCTCCGGTTGTCTTTGAACCTGCTCAAACACAAGAAACTCCTGAAGAAGCTTTACCTGTAGCTGATGAAACGGAGACTGAGCCTCTTGAAGAAGTGAAATCAGAAGCGGAAGAAACTGAACATGTTGAAGAAGCAGATGAGATTGATGTTATAAAACTGGAAGAAGAGTCACCATCACCTGACGCTGAGCCAGTAGAAGTGAGCACGACAGAAGTGAAGGTTCCAGAACCGGAAGCATCAGAAGCGATCGCTCAAGTGGAGGAAACTTCAGAAGTAGCGGAAGCCGAGTCCAGACTTCCTGAAGGAGAAGCTGCATCAGCCGTTGAGGAAAGAATTGTTGAAGAGGCAGAGGAGCCGATTCAAGATGAGGTCGCACCTCAGCAAGAAACCATTCAGGAAAAATATGATCGTAGCTTGAAAAAGACACGGACTGGATTTGGAGCACGCCTCAATGCCTTCTTTGCGAATTTCCGTTCAGTCGATGAAGAATTCTTTGAAGAATTGGAAGAACTCTTGATCATGAGTGACGTTGGGGTTCAAGTTGCCTCTAATTTAACCGAAGAGTTGCGCTATGAGGCCCGTTTGGAAAATGCTAAAAAACCAGATGCTCTCAAGCGCGTGATTATCGAAAAATTGGTAGACTTGTATGAAAAGGATGGCCAATTTAATGAAGCCATTCGTTTTCAAGATGGCCTCACGGTTATGCTCTTTATCGGGGTAAATGGAGTTGGTAAAACAACCTCTATCGGGAAGTTAGCCCACCGATACAAACAAGAAGGCAAGAAAGTCATGTTGGTTGCAGCAGATACTTTCCGTGCAGGAGCAGTGGCTCAACTGGCAGAATGGGGGCGCCGAGTAGATGTTCCAGTTGTGACAGGTCCTGAAAAATCAGATCCTGCTAGTGTCGTCTTCGATGGAATGGAACGCGCGATCTCTGAAAATATCGATGTTCTGATGATTGATACGGCAGGTCGTCTGCAAAACAAGGACAATCTCATGGCGGAGCTTGAAAAAATCGGCCGGATTATCAAGCGGGTGGTACCAGAGGCACCACATGAAACCTTGCTGGCCCTTGATGCTTCAACCGGTCAAAATGCCTTGGTGCAAGCCAAAGAGTTTTCAAAAATTACGCCTGTGACAGGAATTGTCTTGACCAAGATCGATGGAACAGCTCGAGGAGGGGTTGTCCTTGCCATTCGTGAAGAGTTGGACATTCCAGTGAAGTTGATTGGATTTGGAGAAAAAATTGATGACATTGGACCATTCCAGTCAGAGAACTTTATGAGAGGTCTCTTGGAAGGCTTGATTTAAGAGTCGAATAGAAAAAGACAAATTGTTATTCCGACAATTTGTCTTTTTATTTCCTTGCGCTATCAAAAAACCACCCGAAGGTGGTTTGTATTAATTCTTAGGTTCAGGTTTCCAAACCCACTCTGCTCCGTAGTCTGCAAGGAGATCATCGGATGCAGTTGGTCCCATGGATCCTGATTTGTACTCATAGAGCGGTGCTCCATCTTCGGCCCATAATTTTTCGATCCGGTCAATCAATTGCCATGAAGCGCGGACTTCGTGCCAGTGGCTGTAATTGGTTGAGTCATTGTTCAACACGTCGAAAATTAATTTTTCATACGGCTCTGGGGAAGCTCCAGTTGCGGTCGCATCTGTCTCGTAGTCAAAGGAAATCGGTGCGATACTGAATTTTTCTCCGACCTCTTTTCCGTTGATACTCAATGAGAAACCTTCATTTGGTTGGATATAAATGGTCAAGACATTAGGTTGCAAGCTATGTCCAAAAATGGAGTCGGTTTGCTTGAAGACCACATTGACCATGGTTCCCTTTTGCGTCAAGCGTTTTCCAGTACGGAAGAAGAAAGGAACTCCACGGAAGCGATCACTATCAACAAAGAATGCCCCAGAAGCATAGGTCTCCGTAGTAGATTCAGGGTCGACATTGGGCTCACTGCGATAAGAGATATCTTTTTTCCCTTCGATGGTCCCTGAATGGTATTGACCACGGATAAAGAATTTCTTTAACTCATCATCTGTTGGATTGTGCAATTGCTCAAAAACTTTAACTTTTTCAGCTCGAATCGCATCCTTGGTAAAGGTAGCTGGTTTATCCATGGCAAGCAAAGACAAAAGCTGAAGGGTATGGTTTTGCACCATGTCTCGGAGGGCTCCAGAGTGATCATAGTAGCCACCGCGTTCTTCAACACCCAGGCGTTCAGCAAAGGTGATTTGGATATTGTCAATAAAATCTCGGTTCCAGAGGTTGTCAAAAATGAGATTGCCGAAACGAATGGCAAAGATATTTTGGATCATTTCTTTGCCAAGGTAGTGGTCAATTCGGAAGATTTGTTCCTCATCAAAGGTTTCTTCCAATTCTTTGTTGAGCTGACTAGCCGTTTCTAGATCTGTACCAAAAGGTTTTTCAACGATCAGGCGCTCAAAACCTTGTCCATCCACAATCCCTTCTGATTTTAGGTGTTTAGCAATGGTTCCAAAAAATTGAGGAGCCATAGACAAGAAGAAGATCTTGTTGTGTTCCGTTTGGTATTTTTCATCCAAGCTGCTTTGCAATTCGCGCAGAGCGATGTAATGTTCGGTATCATTGACATCATGACTTTGATAGTAGAAATGGCTGGCGAATTCTTGAGCTTGTTGAGGGCTATCTGCGAGGTCTGTGATAGATTCTACCACGACCGATTCAAAGTATTCCTTGCTCCATGGTCTGCGGGCTGTCCCGATCACTGCAAAGTTTTCAGATAGATTACCTGATTTGTAGAGCCTAAAAAGGGACGGGTATAGTTTGCGCTTGGCCAAATCCCCGCTAGCTCCGAAAATGGTTACAATAACTTTTGAAGACATTTAAGTACCTATTTCCTATTTAATTAACCATATTTTACCATAAAATCAGCAAGATTTCTTTGATGGAATCGTTGTTCTGAATATTTTCCGATGGGATTTTAGTAGATAGCATAGAAAAAGCTAGAACGAAGGAGCGTTCTAGCTTATATGGGTTTAAGACCTCTTGAAGGAACTTAGTCTCTCCATTAAAATACGCGGTAGACATAAGGATTATCTGGTTGTGTAATGGTTTGACAATCCGTAATGTGGAGGACAGGCAAACTTTGCTTGAGCTGTTTGTGGTATTCAATGGACAAGGTTCCTTTTGCATGGATCCAGGTATTGTTGTCAAAATGTTGAGGAGCACCGGTTGTTAAAAGACCGTAGACACCTGAGTCTGCGATACAGTGGATGATCCCAAAGCGAAAGAGAAATTGACTGTCTTTGTTATTAGGATCATTGTATACAAAACCGGTCAACTCGATGGTTTTTCCCGCAAATTGATCTGGATAATCATAAATGACCTCCATGACTTCCATATAATTCTCAGTGGTCACCTGGATCACCTTTTTATCAACATATTTCTTAGCTGCTTGCTTCATCTCTGACTCATAGGCAGACTTAGTGAAATAGCTACTGGTATCCGGTTTGAGATACTGAGTTGTTGTCCCTTCATCCTGTTGGATTTCTTTGGAAGAACCTGCTGCCACTGGGAAGTGATAGCCTTTGGCAGAGACAGTTTGAGAATCCAGCGTCACTGTTGGGAAAAATAAGCCGACAAACAAAGGAATACAGAGCAAGAAGATACTCGCCACTTTTGCCCATAAGCCGGATAGATGACTATGGATTTTCATTTGTTTGACCCAGATAATCAGCTGCACAAGAGCTAAAACGAAGGACAAAAACATGGAAATATAAGCCAAGTAAGAATAGTGTAAGTTGATGTATTGATTGAGCTTACCGGATAATTGCAGATACATGGTGAGCTCAAAATAACCTGCTAAGATCAAAAATCGTATCATAAAGCTACCCCCACAATCCAAGAGTATAGGAGCACAACTCCACTGACAATTCCGATAAATTGCCAGATAAAACGGGTCTTGAGGTAATTTTTCATCATGAGGAGATTCTTGACATCAAGCATGGGACCAATCACCAGAAAGGCCAGCACCGGCGCTACTCCAAAACTACTCAAAAGAGAAGAGCCGATAAAGGCGTCCGCCTCGCTACAAAGTGAGAGGAGGAAGGACAAGACCATAAGGAGGAGAATAGCAATAACCGGTGTCGCACTGATCGAGGTAAGGATCCGTGTTGGGACATAGACTTGGACGAGGCTGGCAAAGAGACAACCAAATACCAGGTAGCGTCCTGTATCAAAAAACTCATCAATCGCCTGCACCAAGACTTGAAAGAGCTTTTGGCCTTTGCTCAAATCGCTAAAATCATGTTCATGCACAGGTTTGCGATGTTCTTTTTGGATCGAATCTGTCTGAATAAAGCCAAGGAAGATCCCTAGTACCGTTGCGACAAGCAAGGAACCAAGGGCGCGGTAGAGGGCCATTTTAACAGAATTCCCAAAGGCTGAGTAGGTCGCAAAGAGAACGATGGGATTGATGACCGGTGCTGTCACCAAAAAGGGAACAGCAGTATAACTAGGGACTTTCTTTTCTAGAAAGCGATTGATAATGGGAACAATTCCGCATTCACAGGAAGGAAAGATAAAGCCGATAAAGGTCCCAAAGAAGATCCGCCCAAATTTATTTTTGGGAAGAAAACGGTAAACCTTCTCAGGTGTGACATAAACCTCAATCATTCCTGAAATGATACTTCCGATCAGGACAAAGGGCAGGGCCTCGATGATAATCGAGAGAAAAATAGCCCCAGCCTGCAAGACGCTAGAGGGAAGGTGTTGAAAGAATGTCATTATTTAGCCTTCTTTGCATCTTTAGCAGCCGTTTCTGCTTTCTTTTTTTCTTCGGGGAATTCAACTGTTTTTTCTAGATCTGGAAAACTTGCAAAGTTTTCAAACATTTTATCAAGATCATCCGTCTTAGAAAATTTAATAGCCATTTTTGGGCCTCCTTTTTCCTTTTCTATCATTATAACAAAAAGGAAAGACCATGGGGGAAATGGAGTATAGAAAGGGGAATGGCTAGCCCTGAGATAGATAGCAGAATAGGTTGCTAGAAGCCTTGGCTACGCTAAAATATGCTATAATAGAAGCTATGGATAAATATGAAAAAATAGCCCAAGAATTGGGTGTTAGCTTAAAACAAATCGATACCGTATTGAGTCTGACAGCAGAAGGCTCAACCATTCCCTTCATTGCCCGTTATCGAAAAGATCTGACGGGAAATTTAGATGAGGTTGCAATCAAGGCTATTATTGATCGGGACAAATCCTTAACAGCCCTAGCTGAACGGAAGGAAACCGTCCTTGCTAAGATTGAGGAACAAGGCAAACTGACAGAGGCGCTCAAGCAGGCTATTGAAGCTGCTGAAAAATTAGCGGATGTCGAAGAGCTTTATCTACCTTATAAGGAAAAACGGCGGACTAAGGCGACGATTGCTCGAGAAGCAGGACTTTTCCCCTTGGCACGTCTCATCCTGCAAAATAGTCCAAACTTGGAAGTAGAGGCACAGAAATTTACCTGTGAGACCTTCCCGACTGAAACAGCGGCTTTAGCTGGTGCAGTGGATATTTTGGTAGAGGCTATTTCAGAGGATACCCAATTACGAGCCCTCACTTATCAAGAAATTCATGGGCATTCCCTCATGACGTCAACCTTGAAGGATGAAAGCTTAGATCCTAAGAGAACCTTTGAAATCTACTATGATTTTTCCGAGAAGATCAAGAATATGCAAGGCTACCGGACCCTGGCTCTCAATCGTGGGGAAAAATTGGGCGTTCTCAAAGTCGGATTCGAGCACCATCTGGATCGAATCATTCGCATCTTTGAAGCTCGTTTTAAAAGCAAAAATGCCTATGTCGATGAGGTTATTCAGCAGGCGGTTAAGAAAAAAATCGTTCCTGCTATTGAACGTCGGATTCGGACAGAATTGACAGAAGTGGCAGAAGACGGAGCCATTCAATTGTTCTCTGAAAACCTACGGAATCTCCTGTTAATACCTCCATTGAAAGGGCGAGTGGTCCTTGGATTTGACCCAGCTTTTCGGACCGGTGCCAAATTAGCGGTTGTCGATGAGACAGGCAAAATGCTTGCAACCCAGGTCATCTATCCAGTTGCTCCTGCAAAACCAGCTCAGATCGAGCAGGCTAAAAAGGATCTGTCCTCCTTGATCAAGAAGTTCGGAGTAGAAATTATTGCGATTGGAAATGGAACCGCCAGCCGTGAAAGTGAGGCCTTTGTCGCAGAGGTCCTCCATGACCATCCAGGAGTTCGCTATGTCATTGTCAATGAAAGTGGAGCCTCTGTCTACTCAGCTAGTGAGTTGGCCCGTCATGAGTTCCCAGAGCTAACAGTTGAAAAACGCTCTGCTATTTCTATTGCCCGCCGCTTGCAAGATCCCTTGGCTGAGTTGGTGAAAATCGATGCCAAGTCGATCGGTGTGGGTCAATACCAGCACGATGTCAATCAGAAAAAATTGACGGAAAGTTTAGATTTCGTGGTAGATACGGTCGTCAACCAAGTTGGAGTTAATATCAATACTGCTAGTCCCTCTCTCTTAGCGCATGTAGCAGGGCTTAATAAGACCATCTCTGAAAATATTGTGAAATACCGGGAAGAAGAAGGGATGATCCTCTCACGCGCGCAGATTAAAAAAGTCCCTCGTCTCGGAGCCAAGGCTTTCGAGCAGGCGGCGGGATTCTTACGCATTCCTGAAAGTAAAAACATTTTGGACAATACTGGCGTCCACCCTGAAAGTTATAAGGAAGTTGAAAAACTCTTTCAACTCCTTGGGATTACCGAACTAGATGAATCTGCTCAAGAAAAATTAAAAGCTGTGAATATAGAAGAAATGTCTTCTCAGCTGGATCTGGGACCAGAAACTCTGAAAGATATCATTGCTGATCTCCTAAAACCAGGTCGCGATTTGCGGGATTCCTTTGATGCACCAGTGCTCCGTCAGGATGTCTTGGATATTAAAGACCTACACATTGGCCAAAAATTAGAAGGGGTTGTGCGCAACGTGGTTGACTTCGGAGCCTTTGTCGATATTGGCATTCACGAGGATGGCTTAATTCATATCTCCCATATGAGCAAGCAATTTATCAAGCATCCAAGCCAAGTCGTCTCTGTAGGAGATTTAGTGACGGTCTGGGTCAAGAAAATTGACGTGGAACGTGAAAAAGTCAACCTCAGTTTGGTAGCACCGAATGAATCTGACTGACTATGTACGCCAGGTATCTCTGGAAGATTTTGGGAGAGAATTCCGCCATCGAGCAGAGTGGAATGCGCGTCTCCAGACCACCGGAGGTCGTTTCTTTCCTAAGGATCGCCATCTTGATTTTAACCCGAAGGTCTACCAGGCTTTCGGATTAGAGACCTTTCGGAAAATCGTCCGCCATGAGCTCTGCCATTACCATCTTTACGATCAAGGAAAGGGCTATCGCCACAAAGATCCAGCCTTTAAACAGCTCCTTCAGCAAGTGGATGGACTTCGATTCACACCACCTCTACCAGAAAAGACTGGACGAGTCAAGCGGATCTATCTCTATCAATGTCCTCACTGTGGTCAAGAGTATAGACGAAAGCGAAAAATCGATCTGAGGAAATATGCTTGCGGTCGCTGTCACGGTCGTTTGCAACTCCTTGAAATGAGACAGGAATGAGAATCGGTCTTTAGGCGGATCTCTTCTGGGTTAGACTCTGCTAAAATAGATCTAACTAGAAAGAGGAAAATCAAATGACATCATCATTTTATAAATTAAAACGCCACCGCCTGGTTTCAGGTGTGCTAGCTGGTCTAGCTGATAAATTTGGTCTGAGTGTAACGCTGCTACGTTTCTTGTTTGTACTCTTTACAGTCTCCCATGCCTTTATCGGTGTGATTATCTACTTACTGTTAGATACGACCTTACCTTATAAGGAAGAGGAGGAGCAGGAAATATTTGACGATGGCCTTCGACCTCGTCGGAGAAAAGAGGCCGAACCTATCCATGATCAGAATGATAGTCCGTTTTTCTAAAAGGAGATCCGGTTGAAGCAGAAGTTCTATTACTTTGCGTTTCTTTATATCTTACCATCATTTCCTAGAGGCTGGAGACTTTTGTCTTGGCCTCTTTTTACTTTTTAAAAAGCGGGTTAAAATGGATCTTTCAAATGGTACTTTAGTCTCTCGTATGAAGAGAAAATCTGCTATAATAGAAAGAGAATTTGAAAAGGGAGAATGATATGGCAGTTACTGTTCGCGATATACAGGAAAAGCTTCGTCTTTCGGTTGTTTACGGGGATGATCGCCTCTTAAACAAGGAAATTACGACTGCGGATATTTCACGTCCCGGTCTTGAGATGACGGGTTATTTCGACTATTATACACCTGAGCGGATTCAGCTTGTAGGAATGAAAGAATGGTCTTACTTGGTGAAGATGAGCTCTCACAACCGTCATCAAGTCTTGCGCAAGATGTTCCAGCCAGAGACACCCGTCATCATTGTCGCGCGGAATTTAGAAATTCCAGAAGAAATGTTACGGGCTGCGGAAGAAAAGCAGCTGGCTATTTTAAAGAGCAATGTTGCGACGAGCCGTTTGTCTGGTGAGTTATCCAGTTATTTGGATAGCCGCTTGGCAGAACGTACCAGTGTTCATGGTGTTTTGATGGATATTTATGGGATGGGGGTCTTGATCCAAGGAGATAGCGGGATCGGTAAGAGCGAGACAGGTTTGGAACTTGTCAAGCGGGGTCACCGTCTCGTAGCGGATGACCGAGTCGATATCTATGCGAGAGATGAGATGACCCTTTGGGGAGAGCCAGCTGAGATCTTACGTCACTTACTAGAGATCCGTGGTGTCGGCATTATCGATGTGATGAGTCTCTACGGTGCGAGCGCTGTGAAGGATTCTTCACAAGTTCAAATCGCCGTTTACCTGGAAAATTACACTAAGGACCAAACTTATGATCGTCTTGGTAACAACGCAGAAGAGTTGGAAATCGGTGGAGTCACCATTCCTCGTATTCGCATTCCAGTGAAGACAGGTCGAAATATTTCGGTCGTGATTGAAGCAGCAGCCATGAATGTTCGTGCCAAAGAAATGGGCTATGATGCCACTAAAACCTTTGAAGAACGTTTGTCTCAGTTGATCAGTCAAAATGAGGTGAAGGAATGAATCCAGTAGCACTTCAATTAGGTCCGATCAGTATTCGCTGGTATGCGATCTGTATTGTCTCTGGTTTGATTCTAGCCGTTTATCTTTCCATGAAAGAGGCACCTCGAAAGAAAATAAATCCAGATGATATCATTGATTTCATCCTGATTGCTTTTCCACTAGCGATTGTCGGAGCTAGGCTCTATTATGTTATCTTCGAATGGGCCTATTATAGCCAGCATCTTGATGAGATTTTTGCAGTCTGGAATGGAGGAATCGCAATCTATGGCGGTCTCTTAACTGGGGCATTGGTCTTGTATCTATTTTCTCGTAGACGCTTCATTGAGCCAATTGATTTTTTGGATATTGCTGCTCCAAGCGTCATGATTGCACAGAGTATTGGTCGTTGGGGAAACTTCTTTAACCAGGAAGCCTATGGGGCTGCGGTCAAAAGTCTTAACTACTTACCAACTTTCATCCGAGATCAAATGTATATAGATGGTAGTTACCGTCAGCCAACTTTCTTATATGAATCCAGCTGGAATTTACTCGGCTTTGTCTTGATATTGCTTCTTCGCAGAAAACCTCATTTTTTGAGGCAAGGTGAAATCACAGCCTTTTACCTCATTTGGTATGGTTTTGGGCGAATGATTATCGAGGGAATGAGGACGGACAGCTTGATGTTTGCAGGTCTGCGTGTTTCTCAATGGTTATCAATGATTCTAATTCTAGTTGGACTCGTTATTATTATTTATCAGCGGCGCAAAAAAGCCCCTTATTATGTAGAAGAAAAGGAGTAACATATGTTTATTGAAATTGCATACGGTCTCTTAGGCCTTGCTTTAGTAGCGTTAGTCATTTACCTGATTTTCTTCCTCTCAAAGATTGGAAAAGTCGTAGATGAGACGCAAAAGACCATCCAAGTTTTAACATCGGATGTCAATGTCACCTTGCATCAGACCAATGATCTATTGGCAAAAGTCAATGTTTTAACGGATGATTTGAATCAAAAAGTGGCAACGATCGACCCCTTGTTTACAGCTGTAGCAGATCTTTCAGAGTCTGTCTCAGATTTGAATGACCAAGCACGTCAATTGAGTGTTAAAGCTGCATCAGCTGGTGGGAAAACTGTAAAAGCCTCTATGGGCCTTAAAGCTGTTCGGATGGCTTCAAAATTATTTAAATAGAATCGAGGAAAAAGATGGGACGTTTATCTAGTTTATTAATTGGTGTGATTTCAGGTGCTTCAGCAGCCTACTATTTGTCAACAGAGCAAGGTAAGAAAGTTACTAAAAAAGTTGCGCGCTTTGTAAAAGATTATCAAGAAGATCCTCAAGAAGTGCATGAATCGGTTAAACAAACTGCTAAAGATGTTTCAAAACAAGCAGTTGAAGTGATTCAGCAAACCAAGGAAAAAGTTGGTTCAGGAGAAATTACAACAGGAACTGTTATAGAATCTGTTAAAGAAAAGACACAAGATGTGGTTGAAAAGTCACAAGAAGTTTATCATTCATTTAAAGACAAGATTCAAAAAGAAAATCTTAGTGGCAATGAGTTGGTTCAATCTATTCGTAAGCAAACAGAATCAGAGGAGATCGTTCTAGAGTTAGATGAAAATCATGCTGAAGAAGCAGTAGAAGAAGGAAACGAATAATAAAAAAAGAGGCTCAATTGAACCGCACCCCAAAAGTTAGACAGAAAAAATCTAACTTTTGGGGTGTTTTTATTATGAAATTGACATATAAGGATAAGGTTCAGATATATGAACTTAGAAAACAAGGGCGAAGCTTCAAAGAGCT
>NZ_JASHGM010000008.1:0-72093 GCF_047460295.1 Streptococcus sp. OMI870 | reverse complement strand
CTGCACATTGGTTCGTCTTGTTCAGTTTTCAAAGGTCTTTGTCGCTCTCTCGCGACAACTATATTAGTATATCACGTACACTTTTACTTGTCAATAACTTTTTTTAAAAAATTTTACTTTTTTGAAAGTTTTTTTAAAATAACAAAAAATAGAGAGGATTTCCTCTCTATTTATATTCTTGTCTATATTTTTCTACTTCTGCTTTATTAGCCCAAACATAATGACCTGGTTTAATTTCAACCATTTGTGGTTTATCTTCAGAATAATCATGTTGTTCAGGATCATAAATTTTTAGAACTTTTTTACGTTCTAAAATCGGATCTGGAATTGGAACAGCTGAAAGAAGTGATTGTGTATATGGATGGATTGGATGGTTAAATAGCTCTTCCGTTTCTGCTACTTCTACGATTACTCCTTTATAGATAACTGCAATACGATCAGAAATGAAGCGCACAACTGATAAATCATGGGCGATAAAGAGATAAGTCAAACCTAATTCTCTTTGGAATTTTTTCAATAAGTTTAAGACTTGCGCACGAACTGAAACGTCTAGGGCTGAGATTGGCTCATCCGCAATAACAAATTCTGGTTCCATAACAAGTGCACGGGCAATACCGATCCGTTGACGTTGTCCACCTGAGAATTCGTGAGGGTAACGTGTCAAATGTTCTGCAAGAAGCCCAACTTCATGCATAATATTTTTCACTTTTTCCTGACGTTCTTCTTCACTGTTAAACAAATGGTGATTGATCAAACCTTCAGAGATAATATAATCAACTGTTGCACGTTCATTCAAACTTGCTGCTGGGTCTTGGAAGATCATTTGAATTTTACGAATCAACTCTGATTTTTCACTGTGAGAATTTCTACCATTGATCTTGCGACCGTCATAAATAATTTCTCCAGCGCTTGTATCATTCAAACCAATGATAGCACGTCCAATTGTTGTCTTACCACTTCCAGATTCACCTACTAGAGAGAAGGTTTCTCCCTTATTAATGAAGAAGTTTGCGTTTTTTACAGCAACGAATTTCTTACTTCCTTCACCGAAGGAAATTTCTAAATCTTTAATTTCAACTAATTTTTCAGTCATTTCCTTCCTCCTATTCTGTAATGTTAGTGAAGCCCATTTTTGAGCCAATCTTTTCGTGAAGGTTTTCGATTACTTCTGGTTTATGAACTCTTGGAGCGTCTGGATGGAGCAACCATGTTTTCGCCCAGTGAGTATCTGTTACTTTAAAGGCCGGTGCTGCTTCTTCGAAATCTATCTGCATCGCATAATCAGAACGAAGAGCAAAGGCGTCTCCTTTGATCGGAGCATACAATGAAGGCGGTGTCCCAGGGATAGAGTAAAGATCCCCATCTGAGGTTGATAATTGTGGTAAACTTGAAAGCAAACTCCATGTGTATGGATGTTTTGGATCATAGAAAATTTCTTCTACTTTACCAAACTCAACGATTTCGCCAGCATACATAACGGCTACTTTATCAGCAATACTTGCAACCACACCTAGGTCATGGGTGATAAAGATAACAGTAAATTGGTATTCCTTTTGTAAGGATTTCAACAAATCGATGATTTGTGCTTGAATCGTTACGTCAAGGGCAGTTGTTGGTTCATCACAGATCAAGATATCTGGACGGCAGGCCAAAGCAATCGCAATAACGATCCGCTGACGCATCCCACCCGAATATTGGAAGGGATACTCATCAAAACGACGCTCAGCATCTGGGATTCCAACTTTGGCCATATAGTCCAAAGCCATTTCTTTAGCTTCTTTTGCTGTCTTCCCTTGGTGTTTAATAATGACCTCTGTAATTTGAGAACCAATTGTATTGATGGGATCCAAACTTGTCATCGGATCCTGGAAAATCGTAGCGATTTTAGAACCACGAATATTTTCCCAATCTTTATTGGATTTTAAATCAGTCAATTCTTGACCGCGGTATTTAATCGTACCTTGGGCCACACGACCATTGTCTTCAAGCATACCTGTAAAGGTTTTGGTCAAAACTGATTTCCCTGACCCTGACTCACCAACTAAAGCAAGCACTTCACCTTCAACTAGCTCAAGTGATACGCTGCGAATGGCTGTCAGCACGCGATCGCGCACGTCAAATTCCACTACGATATCTTGAGCAGATAAAATAATATTGTTATTTGATGTCATATCTACTCCTCCTATCTATGTGTACGTGGGTCGCTGGCATCGGCCAAGTTTTGTCCGACGATAAAGAATGACAAGGAGACTAAAATCAAAACAGTTAATGGAATCCAGAATAGGTACGCATTTGTTGTTACGTTTTGAGAATAGTCAGAGATTAAACGTCCCAAACTTGGAACTGTAATTGGAAGACCAAGACCAAAGAAGGAAAGGAAGGCTTCATATGAAATAAAGCTTGGGAGCAACTGTGATGTTTGAGTTACGATAACTGATACCAATTGCGGCAAAATGTTTTTCGTAACAATTTTCAAAGTTGGTGTCCCCAAAGTTCGGCTGGCCAGGTTGTATTCCAAGTCACGGTAACGCATAATTTGAACACGAATGGTATAGGCAATCCCAATCCATCCTGTTAAGGACATGGCAAGAATCAAGTTCCAGAAACCAGATCCCATTGAGTAAGTCAAGACGATAACGATCAGCATGAACGGAATATTTGAAATAACATTATACACTTCCATCATGACCCGGTCGATAGATTTTGAAATTCCCCAAATTCCACCAACAATGACTCCGACAACTACGTTAATAACAGTTGCGATGAAGGAAATAATAATAGAGTTCCGAGCACCAAACCAAACCCCATCAAAAAGGGATTTACCATTGTTATCTGTACCAAAGAGGGCCTTCCCACTTGGTGGGTTCAAACGGGCAGTAAAGTCATTTACCTTACTGACATCGTTGTAATCAAAATTTGAAAACATGGGATAGACAAAACTCATCAATAGAATCCCAATCAAAATCGCAAGCATAATGAGGGTTGTTCTTTTCTTCAAGAATTGTCTGAACACTGATCTCCAGTAAGAGTATGCTGGGGCATCGATTACTTCAGAGGCAAAGTCATCACGTTTTACAAACTGAAATTTATTTTTATCGATTGTAGCCATTATTTGCCTCCTTTCGTATTCGTTAATTTAATCCGTGGGTCAAGTACTGTCATCAAGATATCACCCAACATGGCAGCAAAGATACCAAGTGAAGTGAAGATGAAGACAAGTCCGATAACCATGGTGTTGTTTGATGCTTTAATAGAGTCAATCAACATTTTACCCATACCAGGAAAGGCGAAGACTGTTTCCGTAAGGGTAGCACCTGAGATGACACCAATAATAGCCGCCGGAATCCCAGATACCAATGGAACCATCGCATTCTTGAAGATATGTTTTCTCGAGATTTCTCGTTCTGACAAACCTTTTGAGCGAGCAAAACGCACAAAATCTTGAGAATGGATATCGATCATGTAACGACGAATCCAAACAGCGATAAATGGCGCACTTAATAAACCTAGAATCAGAGATGGCAATACATATGAACGCCAATCCTGTGCTCCAAGCACTGGGAATGAATCAGGAAGCGAGAAGAACGATCCAATCAAACGAACGATATAAACCAAAGCGATTGTTGGTAGAGACATCATAAATGTCAAGGTAGCTGTTGAGATACTATCAAACCATGAGTTTTTGAACAGCGCCATATAAGAGCCTAATGGGATCGCAATCAAATAGGCAATTGCAATACCAATCAAACCAATGATAGCAGAACTTGCAATCATAGAAGGATTTTCATAGTTGCTCAAGGTTGCCGTATAGGCATCTCCTTTACCAAATCGACTAATATCTTGTGAGTCTGCCTTGCTTGGAGATTTGTAGGTACGTGAGTAGATATCAATGGAAGATGTCTTTTTACCTGTAGGGAAGTTCACTTCACTCTTCTTAGTTGTTCCTTGTCCTTGCGTAATCACTTGAAGAACTGGGGTATTAGAGTAAGTTGGATATGAATTTCCAAGGTTTAATGTCACAAAGTTTTGATGGACAAATGGGAATTGTCCATTAAAGTACAAGAGATATTTGTGTTTTGTACCAGAACCTACTACAGACCAACCAATTGATGGATCATTTTCAATTCGAATGTAGCGTTTGAGGTTTGGGTTTGAAGCATCTTTCACCCAACCCGGATGATCAAACTGAATCAAATTCGCATAGAAGCTAACGACACGTTCAAAAACCGGGATTTCCCGTACTGCATAGAAGGAATTACTTTCTGGGAATCGTTTCAACTGCCAACCGTGACCTAATTTGTTGATGTATTTCTTATAGATTTTTTCATTGGCAGTTGTTGGATCAACTGTTACAGATGAATCTTCTTCACTTGCTTTTTGTTGCAAGCTTTTTGAATCCATGTATTCCAAATAACCCATGCGATCATAGACCGTGTTTTCGTAGTTGATCTTTGAATCTTTCGTCTTCGCTACTTTATTGTAGTTGGGATCATTTTTAAAAATGAGATTTCTCGGTGTTAGCGTATAGATAATCGTGTAAGTTAATGTCGTGACTAGAAAAATAGACACTAACGAACGTAAAATACGCATAAAAACATATTTTTTCATATTTCATTCCTTTAATGTTCAAAAGAACTTTCTCCCCTAGAAGAGAAAGTTCTGATGAAAAGCAATAATTTAATTATTTAACGTGTTTTTCAAGGTCTTGTTGAGCTTTTTTGTTTGACTCAGCTTTTTCTTTTTGCCATTTCTTAAGAGCTTCATCGTATTGTTTCTTAGTTACTGGCTCATCTTGAACTTCTACGTATTTGAAGTAGGTTGAACCTTTGTTCCCTGTTTGTGAGGAAGGTTCAGAGAATGGAACCACCTTAGAAACAACTGTTGCAGCACCTGTACTTGACATCGTTGGAATAACAATTGCACTATCTGTCAACCAAGCTTGAGCAACTGCGTATTTTTCGTAACGTTTCACAACATCTTGTGTTTCATTACTTGCGTCATCAAGAAGTTTAGCGAATTCATCTAAACCAACTGCTTTCGCTGCTGGATTTTCTACACCACCTGCAAAACCAAGGTAAACTTTTGTTTGGTCTTCAGAAGCCGGTTGAAGAGTATCAAGGTAAGTTGATGGATCATCATAGTCTGGGTTCCATCCCACCAATCCTTGAAGATCCCAGTCTGCATCTGCAGCTGATGGCACATTCAAAGTGATATTCTGAACTTCATCCATGTCAAGCATTTGAAGATCCAGAACGACATTGTCTTTCCCAAGAGTCTCTTCCACTGTTTGTTTCAGAGATTGCATACGAGCAACAAAACCTGTTGAGCTTTGAGCTACTGGCACGTCAATATGAATTGGGAATTGAACGCCATCTTTTTGAAGTTCTGCTTTCGCTTTTTCAAGTTGTGCTTTGGCTTTATCCTTGTTGTAAAGACCATCTTGACCATCAGCAAGGTTCACACCTTTCCATTGATCTCCATAAGTGGTCAATTTATCTGCTACGACATCTCCAAAATCTTTTCCATCTACTTGGACAAAGGCTGGTGCTGTGTAGGTATTACGGATAGCTGGTTTTGCAAACTGTTTGCTATTTAATTGTGCTGAGTAGCTTTCACGGTTCAAGGCAAAAGTAATGGCTTGACGGAAATCTTTGTTCAAAATCGCTTTCTTAGTAGCTGTTTTTTCAGCATCTGATTTTTTAGCTGTGTGGTTATAAGATTGGCGATCCAAATTAAATCCGAGCACGGCTACACCTGATCCTGCTGGTGTAGTAAAGATATCATCTTTATATTTTTTCTCTATTGTTGCAAAGTTAGAACTTGCAGGGAAAAGGCGAGCTTTTGTATAAGCACCATCAGAGAATCCACGAGCCAATGAATCTTGGTCTGATCCATCGTAATAAGTAAGTTTCACTTCTTTCAGGTGAACGTTTTTCTTATCCCAGTAGTTGTCATTTTTTTCAAATACAACAGATGATTTTGACGTAATGGATTTCAAAAGAAATGGTCCATTTGAAAGGATGGATTTCACGTCGTTTGGTTGACCAAAATCTTCTCCCTTGCTCTTCAAGAATTCTGTGCTAATTGGGAACAAGATTCCGTTAGTCGTTTTAGAATTCCAGAAAGTTTCCGGTTTGTTCAATGTGTACTCAAGTGTGTAATCATCAACCGCTTTGACACCTACTTGGCTGAAGTCTGTGATTTTCCCTTGGACATAATCATCCAATCCTTTGACAGAGCCTTGAACAAGTGGAAGAGATTCTGATTTCTTATCAGCAGCGTGTTTCAAACCAGTCACGAAGTCTTGAGCAGTTACTTCACCGTGTTCTTCACCATCCGCATCATACCATTTGACCCCTTTACGAATCTTGTAAGTATAGGTCAAACCATCTTTTGATACAGACCAGTCTTCCGCAAGTGAAGGGACAAGGTTACCGTATTTGTCGTTTTCTAACAAACCGTCTACCACATTTGTAGTGATGTCATGGGTTGCAGCCTTGGAAGAAATTGTATAGTCCAAAGTTGTTGGATCTGAAGTGTATACATAGCCATAGTTCTTGTCTTCGTTTGAACCAGAGCTTGATTTACTTGTGTTTGATCCTGAACATGCAGCCAACAATCCTGCTGCAAGGAGAGTTACTCCGGCAACTGCGAATACTTTACCTTTTTTCATAGGAATTCTCCAATAGTTTTTTAGATTTGTTTAAGATTATATCACAAATAGAAAAAAAAGTAAACTAAATTTTCTGAATATTCGCCTCGTCACAGCTTGAAAAGCTTGATAGAATTGACTTTGTGACTTGAATGTTGATTTTACGATTTTCCATTCTGATTTTCTATGATACAATAGAGAAGACTAAGTAATGAGGAAATAACTGTGAAAAAATTCTTTCTTTCTTTTTTAACCTGCATCCTGCTTTTATGCAGTTTCCCAACCCAAATGATTCTTGCAGACGAGCTGGATCTTCCTGCTAAAAGTGCCATTGCTGTCGAAGCAGATACTGGTAAAATTTTGTACGAAAAAGACTCAGAGAAAAAGCGCGATGTGGGCGGTTTATCTACCCTTCTGACCACTTATCTGATCTTTGAAGCGATTCATGATAAGAAGCTTTCGTTAAAAGAGTCCGTCAATTTATCTGAAGAGGCCTTGGCCTTAAATGATATCGAAGGTGCCGGCACTATTCCCATGGAGTCGAATCAATATACTGTCGATCAGCTACTGACGGCTTTGCTAGTTGGAAACTCTAGTACTGCTGCCCTAGCCTTAGCTGAGAAGGTCGGTGGCTCCGAAAAAGACTTCGTTGAAAAGATGAAGCAAAAATTGTCTACTTGGGGCATTCGATCTCCCCACTTGATCAACGCGACAGGTTTAAATACACAAACAATCAGCGGTGATCCTGAGGGGAAAGAGGATGAAAATCAATTGAGCGCTTATGATATTGCTGTCATTGCTAAGCACTTGCTCCAAGATTTCCCTGAAGTGACGCAATATACATCTAAACCAACTGCTCTGTTTTCACAAACACAGATTGAAAATCCCAACCTGATGCTAGAGGGGATGCCGAATTACCGTACTGGAGTCGATGGTCTTCGGGTCAGCAACTCTAGCAAGGGCGGGATTACCTTTGCCGCATCCACCACGCAAAATGGAATCCACATGATTACAGTTGTCCTAGGAGTTGAAGCTGTTGATGGTGATCCTTATGCACGCTTTGTGACCACTTCTTCTCTGATGAACTATGTGGTACGAACTTTCTACTCTTCAATAGTTGTGAAGGAAGGCGATCCCTATGGAAACAGTAAGGTTTCCATTATGGATGGAAAATCCGAATCCGTTTCAGCTGTTGCCAAAAAAGACTTTTATGTCGTTGAAAAGCAAGGTAATCAAACAGAAGCCAAGATTCGTTTCAAAAGCAATCAGAACCAATTCAAGGCCCCTGTGAAGTCTGGTACTGATGTAGGACTTCTCCAATACTCCGACCCAGAAAAAATTGGTCGTGGTTATCTAGAAGACCAGGAACCAACAGTCGAAATGGTGGCTGAAAAAAATATTGAGAAGAGCTTTTTCCTGAAGGTTTGGTGGAATGAATTCGTCCGCTATGTCAATGAAAAATTATAAACAAAAAATCACAATGGATTTTACTCCATTGTGATTTTTTATAACTCTATTAAACTAAGTTAGCCTACTGATCCTTCCATTTCGTAGCTAATCAAGCGGTTAAGCTCAACAGCATACTCCATTGGAAGCTCTTTAGTGAAGGGCTCCACAAATCCCATGACAATCATTTCTGTCGCTTCTGTTTCAGTCAGACCACGACTCATCAAGTAATACAATTGTTCCTCTGAGATTTTTGAAACCTTCGCTTCGTGTTCCAAGGCGACTTGAGAATTATGGATCTCATTAAAAGGAATCGTATCCGATGCTGAGATATCATCCATAATGATGGTATCACACTCAATGTGAGAGACGGATTTCTTGGAATTCTTATTAAAGGTCACTTGTCCACGATAGTCTACTTTACCACCACCTTTAGCGATCGATTTAGAAACGATAGACGAGCTTGTATGAGGAGCATTGTGAATCATTTTTGCCCCTGTATCCTGGTGTTGCCCAGCATTGGCAAAGGCAATGGACAACATCGTCCCACGTGCACCTTCCCCATCCAGATAAACAGATGGGTATTTCATGGTTGTCTTGGCACCTAGGTTTCCATCGATCCACTCAACTGTCGCATCTTTTTGAGCTTTGGCCCGCTTGGTTACCAAGTTGTAAACATTGTCTGACCAGTTTTGGATGGTCGTGTAACGCATGTATGCACCATCCAAGGCAAAGATCTCGACAATGGCTGCATGGAGGCTATTGCTTGAATAGGTCGGAGCCGTACATCCTTCTACGTAGTGTACACTTGCGCCTTCATCCACAATAATCAAGGTTCGTTCAAACTGACCTGTGTTTTCATTGTTGATACGGAAGTAAGTTTGAAGCGGTACATCTACTTTTACGCCTTTTGGTACATAAATGAAGGTTCCCCCAGACCAGACTGCTGAGTTGAGGGCAGCCAATTTGTTATCCGTTGGTGGTACTAACTTCGCAAAATACTGTTTGAAAAGGTCAGGATATTCTTTTAGGGCAGAATCCGTATCGGTAAAGATAATCCCCAACTTTTCAAACTCTTCTTTCATATTGTGGTAAACCACTTCCGATTCATACTGAGCTGAAGCTCCTGCTAGGTAAGCACGTTCCGCTTCAGGAATCCCAATTCTCTCAAAGGTCTCCTTGATTTTCTCTGGAACTTCATCCCAAGAACGGGCAGGTTTATCTGAAGGCTTTTGATAATAGATCAAATCATCAAAGTCAATCTCTGATAGGTCCGCACCCCAGGTTTGCATAGGCATCTTTTTGAAGGTTTCAAAAGATTTCAAGCGGAATTCAAGCATCCATTCTGGTTCATTTTTTGCTGCAGATAATTCACGAATAACGGCTTCGTTCAAGCCTTTTCCTGTAGAGAGAATTGGTTGAACGTCATCGTGAAATCCAAATTTATATTCACCGAGATCAATTGGTTTCGGTTCGACTCTTTCTTCAGCCATAATTTCCTTTCTTTCTCTGTTTCTTCTTTTAATTAATTGTTACGTTCGATCGCTTTTTTAAGGGCATTCCAGGAGAGGGTCGCACATTTAATCCGTTGCGGGAATTTTGAAACTCCTGATAAGAAGGCTGCGTCTCCCAATTCCTCTTGCCGAGGATCCGATTGACCTTGGACCATTTCTGAAAAGACCTCTGCCAATTCTTCTACTTCCGCTTTCGTTTTTCCCATTACAGCATCTGTCATCATACTAGCTGAAGCTGTTGAGATGGTGCAACCTGAATTCACAAAGGCAATATCTTGGACCCTGTCATTTTCATCAAATTTCACACTCAACTGGATCACGTCTCCACAAGTTGGATTATTCAGTTGGATTTGGTCTCCATCTTCAATCCGCCCTTGATGGTGGGGGTGCTTTGAGTGGTCGGCTACGACCGCCATGTAAAGTGAATCTAATTTAGAAAGTGCCATTGAAAAACTCCTTTGCTTTGATCAATGCCTCAATCAATTTATCACAGTCCGCCTTGGTGTTGTAGATATAGAAACTTGCTCTTGTGGTTGCAGGGACCTGCAGGTATTGAAGGAGAGGTTGGGCACAGTGGTGTCCTGCACGAACAGCAATTCCTTCATAATCTAAGGCTGTCGCCAAATCATGCGGATGGAGATCGCCTAAATTAAAGGAAATCACACCGGAACGTTGAGCCAAGTCTTGGGAACCATAAATAGCCAGACCTTCGATAGCCTGTAATTTTGGAAACACATAGGCAATTAACTCTTGCTCATGCGCTTCTACCTGGTCCATCCCCAACTCTTCTAAGTAGTCGATCGCCGCTCCAAGTCCAATCGCCCCAGCCATATTGGGCGTTCCAGCTTCAAATTTCCAAGGCAATTCCTTCCAGGAAGCAGATTGTTCATAGACAAAGTCAATCATTTCGCCTCCAAATTCCACCGGAGACATTTGATGTAAGAGCTCTTCTTTCCCGTAGAGGACACCAATCCCTGTCGGTGCAGCCATCTTATGACCAGAAAAAGCAAAGAAATCCGCATCTAAATCCTGCACATCAATAGCCATATGAGGAGTTGATTGAGCTCCGTCAACAACCATGATAGCTCCAACTTCATGAGACAATCGGGCAATTTCCTTGATCGGATTGACCACGCCTAGAACGTTAGAAGCATGGGTGATAGAGACAAATTTCGTCTTCTCACTGAGTTTACTTTTTAGGTCCTGCATGTCCAATAGGCCATCTTTTAGATAGACATAGACCAGTTTTGCTCCTGTCTTTTTACAGGCTTGCTGCCAAGGAATGATGTTGGAGTGGTGTTCCATAATGGAAATCAGAACTTCGTCTCCTTCCTTTAAGACTTCTTCCGCGTAGCGAGCCACCCAGTTCAGTCCCGTTGTCGTTCCTCTTGTAAAGAGGACTTCCTTGGTTGATGGGGCGTTGATGAACTTCCTGACTTTTTCGCGCGCTGCCTCATAGGCTGCGGTAGCTCGCTCAGCCAAGGTATGAACGCCACGATGGACATTAGCGTTATCTTGCAAATAATAGTGGTTGACTGCTTCAAGAACACGTTTAGGTTTTTGTGTTGTTGCTGCATTGTCTAGATAAACCAAGGGTTCATCATGGACGAATTGATCGAGAATTGGGAAATCTTGAGCAATCGTATTTCTATCTAGCATCGTTTCTCCTTAGCGTTGAGATAACTTTTCTTCAATAGTGGCAATCATTTCATCGCGTACTTCTTTGACTGGAATTTCAACAATGACAGAACCCAAGAAACCGCGTACTACCAAACGTTCGGCTGTGTGTTTGTCAAGACCACGACTCATGAGATAATACATATCTTCTGGGTCTACTTGGCCGATAGATGCAGCATGGCCTGCTGTCACGTCATTTTCTTCAATCAAAAGAATCGGATTGGCATCTGAACGCGCTTGGTCAGAAAGCATCAAGACACGACTTTCTTGCTGGGCATCTGCTCCTTTGGCACCCTTGATAATGTGACCAATTCCATTGAAGGTCAGAGTTCCTTTTTCAAGAATGACACCGTGTTGCAAGATATTTCCAATCGAGTTGCAACCAAAGTTGGTCACGCGCGTATCAATTCCTTGCACCTGACGTCCACTTGATAAGGCAACCACCTTCAGATCGGCATGACTTCCATTTCCAACCAAGTCACTGTCAAAGTCTGCCACCACATTGCCCTCATTCATGACACCGATGGCCCAATCAATGCTAGCATTCTGACCTAGTTTCCCACGACGACTGATATAGGCTGTAACGTTTTCTCCAAGGCGGTCAATGGCCGCAAATTTCACTTGGGCACCTGAGCGGGCAATTACCTCAACCGTCACATTAGCAGTTGCTTTTTCTGAGCCACTACCTTTTGATTCCAAGCGCTCCAAATAGCTGAACTTGCTATTTTTGCCGGCAATAATCAAAATGTGTTTGTTAAAAGGTACATCACTATCACTATCTTGGTAGAAAATGCCTTCGATTGCTTCTTCAATCTCAACATTATCTGGGATATAAAGGACAGCCCCACTGTTAAAGTAAGCCGTATGATAGGCTGCTAGCTTGTCATCATCGTATTTAACAGAAGACATAAAATAGTCTTCCACGAGCTGCGGAATTTCTTCTAAGGCAGAATGGAAATCTGTGAAGAGGACGCCCTGGTCCGCTAGGGCCTGTGGGACTTGCTCAAAAACGGTCTGGGTTCCAAATTGAACCAATTTTAAATTCGAATCAAGGGCCGTGAAATCAGGTACATCTGCAGAAGCCTCACTTTCCGTGATTGTTCCATCCCCAAGATTCCAACGGTGGAATTTGACCCGTTCAATGGCTGGTAATTCCAACTGATCGATCTTGTCAAAAGCTTTTTTTCGTAAATCTTGCAACCAGCTTGGCTCAGCATGCATTTCCGAAAAGAGGGTAATATTTTCAATACTCATTTTTTTCTCCTAATAAAGATACTATCTGTTTGATTTTCTGACAAATAAGGTTACTTGTCCTCAAGTTATAGTTCTTCTTTATAGTCGTAACCGAGTTCTTCCGCAAGTTGGGCGTATCCTTCTCGTTCCAAACGAGCAGCCAATTCTGGTCCACCTGAAAGCACAACCCGACCATCCATCATCACATGGACTACGTCAGGAGTAATGTAGTTCAACAAACGTTGGTAGTGGGTGATGATCATAGCTCCGAAGCCTTCACCACGCATAGCATTGACACCTTTAGATACGACTTTAAGAGCATCGATATCCAAACCGGAGTCGATTTCGTCCAAAAGCGCAAAAGTTGGTTCCAACATCAATAATTGAAGAATTTCATTTCGTTTTTTCTCACCACCTGAGAAGCCTTCATTCAAATAACGTTCTGCCATTTCTTCTTTCATGTTGAGTAATTCCATCTTTTCATCTAATTTTTTAATGAAATCACGAACCGAAATCTTTTCATCATCTTCTTTACCAGCATTCATGGAAGCACGTAGAAATTCTGCATTGGTAATTCCTGGGATTTCTGAAGGGTATTGCATTGCAAGGAACAAGCCCATTCGCGCACGTTCGTCTACTTCCAATTCCAAGATGTTGATACCGTCAAACAGAACCTCACCTTTGGTCACTTCATAATTTGGATTTCCCATAATGGCTGCTGACAGAGTTGATTTACCTGTACCATTTGGTCCCATAATCGCTGCGATTTCACCAGTTTTTAGGGTAAGATTTACACCTTTTAAAATTTCTTTGCCTTCAATTTCAACGTGAAGGTCTTTAATTTCTAATGTCGACATTGCATTCCCTTTCTTTTACCTTGCCCCATCAAAGACCTCAAAATCAAGGCACCTTGATCACAAAGTATTTTTTTTACCTTTCAAGTATATCAAAAAAAAGCCTAATTGGCTTTTCTTTTGATTAGAACAATTCTTATTTAGTTTTATCTTTCCGTTTTTGACGGACTTCCTCACGGTAGGAGGAATTGCCAATATAACGAAGGACATTTAATAGCGGACTATGACTAGGCCCTAGAACCCCGATTAATTCTGCTAACAGCTCCACTCCAAACAAGAGCCCAATCACAAGCAAGACCCCCCCGATACGAGTAGAGATATTAAGCAGTAAAGAGATCATCGAAAAGATCATCGAAATTCCATAGATTACCAATACGGTTCCTCGATGGGTTAACCCCAAGGAGAGCAGACGATGATGCAAATGATTGCGATCCGGTTTGTAAAATTTTTGACCAGATAGGGTCCGCCGGATAATCGCCAAAAAGGTATCTGTAATCGGAACTCCAAGGATAATCATAGGAGTGACTACTGCAACTGCCGTCGCATTTTTCAAACCTTGCAAGGATAAAACAGAAATCATAAATCCTATAAACAGAGCACCGGTGTCTCCCAGATAGAGAATGGCTGGATGGTAATTAAAAGGAAAGAATCCAGCGATGGCTGCAACCAAGACAAAGATAGTCATGGTCAAAAAGAGATTAGGAACTGGCAAAAAGAAATAGGATACAATCCCCATTGTTACAAGAGAAATAATGGAGACCCCGCTCACCAAACCATCTAATCCATCAATGAGATTAACCGCATTGGTAATGGAGACAATCCAAATCACCGTCAAAAGATACGATAGCCATGGTTCAAAATGAAGCAAGGGACCACCGAAAGGAATCTTAAAATCATTCAGCCGAAAGTCTGTGTAGAACCAGACTAAACTGGCTGCAAGAAGAATGCCGATCATCTTTTTCTTAGCAGACAACTCTTTTACATCATCGATCAAGCCCGTGAGAGCAATCATCCATCCTGCTCCTACAACTGGTAACGTGTAGGAGAGGTAACTTTTGATCGGTGTGGTAGTGAAGGTCAGCATAGGAATAAAGACCAAGGTTGCAATCGAAAAAGCGATCACAATAGACAGTCCACCAGCACTTGGCATGGGCTTGGTGTTGATCCGACGAGCATTGGGATAATCCACTGCATCGATCTTAAAGGAGAACAAGCGAACCAAAGGCGTCAAAAGCAAAGCAATCACGAAGGTCCCAATCAGCACCAAAACAAATTGCAGTGAAAAAGGCATCATAAGCTAGCAACTTTCTTCAAATTCTCAATCGCACCTGATACCATCAGTAAATGCCCATGCTCTTGCAGAACTGCTCGTGTCACATCTGAATCATCAGCATATTCACGGATAATGGCAAGTAACCAGGTTGGATATTGGCTTGGTTGATCCTCTGTGTCGATTAAGATAGTCAAATAATACTCAGACCCCATTTTGTATAATTCAGAGGTATCTACTGGATAGGTCACTGTTTTCGAAAAGGCCACCACTTGCTGGAGACTTTTAAACCGCAAAATATAATAGATATACTGAGTCACAGGTAGTTCAACCGCTTCTGAGGGTTCTTGATCCTCACGCAACTCTTCTTGCTCCAAATGGTGGATAGCTTCCGCATCCCCTTTTGTCTTTTCAGAGATGGTTTTTTCCAAGGTCTTGATAAACTCATCTGGCGTCATGCGCGATAATTCTTCCATATCGGGAAGATCGGACAAATCCTCAAAATCCAATTGTTGGTCAATTTTTGATTTGGTAACAAAAACATCTAATTTATCTGGTTTCGGTGTCACACGAAAACTAAGCATCCCGCTATCCAGGAAACTTTCCGGCATTTCAAGCTCATCCAAAATGGCATAGAAAAATTCTTCTGTTTTTTCCTGTGGGACAAGGAAATCAGCAATTTCCATTCCACGTTCTTCTAAGTCTTCTAGTTGGATTGTGATTTTAATTGTCGAATCACTAATTTGCTTCATCTTCATAGTATAACCTCATACTTCTAGTCTTACTATTATACTAAAAAATTGGATAGAATTCAAAAAAAGGATGCAGAGAAAAGAGGCCGGGACAAAAGTCACCGACCTCAGAAATGACATCCATGATGTTCTTAGAAAATGATACGGAACAATCCATACAATAGCAAGATGGAACCAAGCACGATCCGGTATTTCCCAAAGACTGTAAAGTCATGTTTTTTCACATAATCTGTCAAGAAGCGGATGGCATACATGCTGACCACAAAAGCTACTCCCATAGCAACCAGTAGAATAAAGAGTTGCCCCAGGGCCAGTGAATGGCCTCCAAGCACAAATTTTGCAACTTTTAACAGGCTGGCGCCAAACATAGCTGGAATTCCCAGATAAAAGGTGAATTCTGTCACGACCGGACGGCTAACACCATTGATCAAACCTCCCACAATCGTAGCACCTGAACGGCTCGTACCTGGAAAAAGCGATAGGACTTGGAAAAGTCCGATATACAAGGCTGTTCGATAAGGCAACTTATGCAGCTCTGTTACTTCTGGCTTGATTTGTTCCCGTCTTTCCAAATAGATGAAGGCAACCCCGTAGGTAATCAGCATAATCGCAACAGAAATGGAGTTGTGAAAATGTGCCTCAAACCAATCATCGAGTTTGAAAACAAAGACAAGCGGGAGAGTTGCAACTGCAACTTTTGCCCATAACTGCCAGGTCCGACGCACTTCTACTGCTGATTTCCCTGGTTTAAACGGATATAATTTATCAAAATAAATTACCACAACCGCAAGGATGGCTCCCAATTGGATGACAACATTGAACATCTCCATGAAGGCCGAATCTTGATTTTTAAATTGAACAAAATCCTGCAACAAAATCAAGTGACCTGTACTTGAGATCGGCAACCACTCTGTAATCCCCTCGACAATTCCAAAAAGAATCGCTTTGATCAATTCGAACAGAAACATCTTTTTCTCCTAAACTTACATTTGCTTTATTATATCATAATTCTACAGACTGGACTAGACCTCTCTTGCCAGAATTAGAAGGCTCCAAAGCCTCCGCCGCCGCCTCCACCAGAGAATCCTCCACCACTACCAGAGGAAACAGTGAAATGACTGGCCGTGGATGCTGTTGATCCATAGGTAGACATGGCATGACTCGTACGTGTCACGTCATGATAGAACGGTGTATAAACGAAAGCATCCAAGGCTTGGTTTTGTAAATGAATATTTCGAAGCTTCATGACCTTTGTGACCTTATCTGCTACACCATATAAGGCCGCATAGACCAATAAGCGGTTCCATAGAACCAGAGACTGTAGCTCTGTATCGTTAAGATGAGCAATCTCTTTCAACATCCGGCCGAAACTATCCCAGTAATAGCGTTGTTCCGCACCTGCGCTATTAACAACCCCATCTCTTAGGCTGGCTTTAAACATAGCATTGAAGCGCGCTGGCAAATACCAAAGGGTCAAAACCCCGATCAAACAAGGAATAGAGAACCAATTCAGTACAAAGATAGCAAAAATCTCTGCTCCAAGAGCTAAGAACCAAGCCGTCCAACCAAAGAAGAGACTGCGTCTAGCTTGTGCTTCTTCATGCGCTTCTAAAGGTCGATAATAGCTTGGTAAATGGAGATCTTCTACCTTACGATGGACATCTCGGGCTACTTGGTTGACAGCTGCATCAAAATGAGACTGAGCCTTTCTTCCAATTGAACGAATGGCATCTTGATCTTCTTTTTTCGCATGTTTGTATAAATCTCCACTGAACTCATAATTTTCAAAGAGACGATTGACAGGGCAAGTCACCTGATCCCCAAAAGCCATGTCCATAAAGGAGCGCTCAAAATCATCCACGTGTCCATGAGACTTCCTGGTCAAAACCACTTCATTTCCTTTTTGCTCGTAGACAATCACTCCGCGATCCATCAAATCAAGTAAGGTAGCTTGGAGCATTTTTTCAAAGGTAAAAGGAGGAGGAGTCATCTTCGCTTTATTGGTAGGGGAAACTTCGTCCAATTCAGCTGAATACACAACCGAACTCATCACCAGAGGCGCGATATCCTGTGGAATTTCATAAAGACGCGTATTGGTTGGATAAGTGACACCAGGCCAAATCATTTTTTTAAAACGATTGCGACCTAAAAGAGCCAAAAGCCAGAGACTGATAATGAGCGCCGGCAAGATCCAATGCCAAAACATGCGTGTCCAGTATTTTTCCTGTTCAATTTTGGCTTGGGTCTGATGAAATTCATCCAATTTGGTCAATCCTGTATCTCGATCAGAAGCATACAAGGGAGAAAGGTCTGACTTCAACCAATAACCATACAGCTCTACAGCTTGGTTTTTACCTAGATTATAGAAGGTGGCATCATAATATCCATCTTCTTTCTTAACTGTCACATCCGGCCCCATATAGGCTGTATGGATATATAGTTCCGACTGCGCATTTGCTGATGCAAACTTAGGAATAACACGAAACTGAACCTTTTCAACTTTCTTGTCGCCATCCGTGATGGGTTTCCAGTTCAATAGTAGGATATCTCTGTGCGAATAGAGGAGATTTTTCAATTTCCAAGTGACCTTTATTTTAACTGTATCTCCTGCATAACCGCTGTTATAAATTTTCACTCGGTAACCATCGCCTAGATTACGAACCTCAGGCTCCATTTGAAGCTCTCGACCTTCCACCTCAACCTTTGGTGGGGTCTCAATCTCAAAGCCTTGTGGCATGTTCCCCGCAGTTCCTAGACTAACATACTGTCCTCTGTAAGAATCTTTAAAATAATAGGTTAATTCTTCCTCATAGGTAGCGTCGTCCCAGGTGTCCAAGGTCAAGGTCCCACCATAGTAGAGCACCTCATAAGATGGACCTGATGCTTGCACATTCTGACTCACAAACAGGCAGGCCAGAAAAGTGAAAATTATATACAAATACTTTTTCATTTGCTCACGCTCCTTTGTATTATTATAGCATTTTTTAAATAAAAAGAGGACCTTGTTTGAAATGCAACCTATTTTACTGTACAATAGGAAGAGTTAAAATAAGGAAGAGGAGAAAAAATGAGAAAAACATTATTTGCGCTCTTAACAGGGCTTTTCATTTGCTTAGGGATCACACAGGTTGCTCATGCAGATGAATATTTACGAATTGGGATGGAAGCTGCATACGCTCCTTTCAACTGGACCCAAGAAGATGATTCAAATGGAGCCGTGAAGATTGATGGCACCAACCAATATGCCAATGGGTACGATGTCCAAATCGCTAAAAAAGTTGCTGAGGATTTAGGTAAAAAACCTTTGATCGTGAAAACATCTTGGAACGGTTTAATTCCAGCTCTCACATCTGGTAAAATCGATATGATTATCGCCGGGATGAGTCCCACTGCTGAACGTAAAAAAGAGGTGGCCTTCTCTAATAGCTACTATACCAGCGAGCCGGTCATGCTGGTCCGCAAAGACGGGAACTATGCGAATGCCACTAGTCTAGATGACTTTAAAGATGCAAAGGTTACCTCTCAACAAGGGGTCTACCTCTACTCGCTCATTTCTCAACTCAAAGGGGCAAAACAAGAAACCGCCATGGGAGACTTTGCTCAAATGCGTCAAGCGCTTGAATCTGGCGTCATCGATGCTTATGTTTCCGAACGACCAGAAGCCCTAACCGCTGAGTCCGCTAATTCAAAATTTAAGATGATCCAATTCAAAAAAGGATTTGAAGTTGGAGAAGAAGATGCGACCATCGCTATCGGGATGAAGAAGGGTGATACTAGACTTGACCAAGTCAATGCGGCACTAGCTAAAATTTCGTCAGAAGAGCAAGTCAAACTCATGGATGATATGATTGAGAAGCAACCAGCTTCCAGTGATGCTAGCGATGATGAGCAGACTTTCTTCAGTCAAATGATGAAGATTTTGAAAGATAATGGCCCACAGTTCTTACGCGGAACTGGAATGACCCTCCTCATCTCCATGACGGGAACCATTGCTGGTTTGATCATCGGTTTGTTAATCGGTGTCTTCCGGACTGCGCCTATGTCTAAGAACAAGGCCCTCGCCGCCTTGCAAACATTCTTCGGTTGGTTCCTCAATGTCTACATTGAAATCTTCCGCGGGACTCCGATGATTGTTCAATCTATGGTTATTTTCTACGGTTCCGCCCAAGCCTTTAACATTTCCTTGGATCGCACTTGGGCCGCCATCTTTATTGTTTCCATCAATACAGGGGCTTATATGAGTGAGATTGTTCGTGGAGGAATCTTGGCAGTAGATCCCGGTCAGTTTGAAGCGGCTACTGCTCTAGGAATGACCCATGGACAAACCATGCGCAAGGTCGTCCTTCCTCAGGTCGTGCGCAATATCTTGCCAGCAACAGGAAATGAGTTTGTCATCAATATCAAGGATACTTCTGTCTTGAACGTTATCTCTGTTGTTGAGCTTTATTTCACAGGAAATACGGTAGCAACTCAGAACTACCAATACTTCCCAACCTTTACTATCATCGCGGTGATTTACTTCGTTCTCACCTTTACCATCACCCGTATCCTTCGCTACATCGAACGTCGTTTAGACTCTGATACTTATACTACGGGTGCCAATCAAATGCAAGTCAAGGAGGTGAAATAATGGCAGAAAAAATACTTGAAATCAACCATTTAAAAAAATCTTATGGTCAAAATGAAGTTTTGAAAGATATTTCGCTCACCGTTGAAAAAGGAGAGGTGATCTCCATCATCGGAAGCTCCGGTAGCGGGAAATCGACTTTCCTACGCTCCATTAATCTTTTGGAGACTCCTACTGCTGGCGAAATTCTCTATCGTGGACAAAACGTTCTTGATCCTGACTATGATTTGACCCATTATCGGGAAAAATTGGGGATGGTTTTCCAAAGCTTTAATCTCTTTGAAAATTTAAATGTCTTGGAAAATACCATTGTGGCGCAAACAACCGTCCTCAAGCGTGATCGTGAAACTGCAGAAAAAGTAGCCAAAGAAAACCTTGAAAAAGTTGGTATGGGGTCCCAATATTGGGCTGCCCGTCCCAAACAACTTTCAGGAGGACAAAAGCAACGGGTGGCGATCGCGCGTGCTCTCTCAATGGACCCTGATGCGATTCTCTTTGATGAGCCAACTTCTGCTCTGGACCCTGAAATGGTCGGAGAAGTTCTTAAAATTATGCAAGACTTAGCCAAAGAAGGCCTAACCATGATTGTGGTGACTCACGAAATGGAATTTGCCCGAGACGTTTCAAGTCGCGTGATCTTTATGGACAAAGGGGTTATCGCTGAACAAGGCGATCCAAAAGAAATCTTTACCAATCCAAAAGAAGAACGGACCAAAGAATTCCTTCAACGCTTCTTAAATTAAGACCCTAAAACAGCTTGCTGGCCTTTGTGTCAGCAAACTGTTTTTTTGTGCTTGCTTTATCTTTTTCGGACATAGAAAAAAGTCAGAGATTTTTCTCTCTGACTTTTAATTGGAACAACAAATTAATCTTCAAATTTTTGATGATTTTTGTCATAAAAATCAATCAATCCGAGTGCAGTTTCGAAGGAGATATTCTTCACTTTTGCACGTCCTTGAGCCAAGGCAATGATAGACATTTCACGGGCATTTGTTTCTTTACTGATACGATATCCCGTAATTTTCTTATCGCGTACCCATCCAACAACTGATTCTACTTTTTCAAAGTTCGATTTAGCCATGATCTTTCTCCTATATTATTATTTCCAATACTAATATAAATTGTTTTGCACATTTTGTCAACTAAAATCGCTGAAAATACGAACCTTTTTTAAAAAATGAGAAAAAGTTTATTTTGCTTTCAAGGCTGATAATATTTGTGTACGAATGTTTTCGACGCCATCTGGGTTAGCTGGTAGGAAAATCGTATTATTCCCTTCCTTATCTGCAAAATTATTTAAGGTATCTAAGTACTGATTGGTTAAGAGAATAGACATGATTTGTTCTTCGGTCAAGTCTACATTCGCACCTTTTAACTCTTTAATAGAGTCTGCCAATCCATCGACAATGGCCTTCCGTTGCTCGGCAATACCGACCCCGTGCAAGCGGTCTTTTTCCGCCTCAGCTTCGGCAGCAGTAACGATCTTGATCTTGTCTGCTTCTGCCAATTCCTGAGCTGCCACACGTTTTCTTTGCGCTGCATTGATCTCGTTCATGGATTGTTTCACTTCGGCATCTGGCTCAACTTTGGTAATCAAGGTTTTAACAATAATATATCCATAAGTTGACATTTCTTCTGCTACTTGTTTTTGAACTTCAAGAGCGATTTCATCTTTTTTCTCAAACAATTCATCCAAGGTCAACTTAGGCACAGAAGAACGCAAAGCATCTTCAATGTATGATTTAATCTGTGATTCTGGACGCATGAGTTTGTAGTAGGCATCCTTTACGTTGCTCTCGTTCA
Organism: Streptococcus sp. OMI870; assembly: GCF_047460295.1. Taxonomy (NCBI): domain Bacteria; kingdom Bacillati; phylum Bacillota; class Bacilli; order Lactobacillales; family Streptococcaceae; genus Streptococcus; species Streptococcus sp. OMI870. Next base: position 50,265 of record NZ_JASHGM010000008.1, on the reverse strand, counting down.
CTCGGTATTGCGTCGCCACATTCATGGTAACGAATACGTTATCCTGAGTTTTTGTTTCAACCACGATCTCACTCTGCAAGACGCGCAATTGAACTCGTGCCGCAATCTTGTCAATTCCAAAAGGTGCCCGCATATGAATGCCGCTATCACTAATTTTTTGATAGCGACCGAATCGCTCGATGATGGCAACGGATTGTTGCTTGACCACATAGAGTGAGCTAATCACAATTCCTCCTGCAACTAACAGTATGAATAAAAGAAATATAAAAAATCCAGGCATAATAAGTTCCTCCTTTTAATTTATGCATATCATATCACAGTTCTTCCTAAAAAAGCAATATATTCCATAAAAATATATTGCCTTCCTTATCGGTTCTTTCTCGACTATAATCAGACTAGCATATTATAAAGAGTTTCGTTCCCGTTCAAATTAATGAAGGAAGGGTCAAAACGCTCAATCCGATTAATCAAGCCTGCATAGTCATGTTTATTATCTAAAGTAATCCCGATTAAGACTGGGCCTGTCCCCTTGCTAGCGCGCTTAATGTATTCAAAACGAGTGATATCATCATTTGGTCCTAAGATATCATTTACGAATTCGCGAAGGGCCCCTGGACGTTGTGGGAAGTTGACGATAAAGTAGTGTTTGACTCCATCGTAGATCAAGGCACGCTCTTCCATTTCAGGCATACGGTTGATGTCATTATTCCCACCGGAGATAATACAACAGATCGTTTTTCCCTTGATGTATTCGCGCAAAACTTCTAGGGAAGCCACACTGGCAGCTCCCGCTGGTTCGGCAACAATTCCTTGCTTAGAATAGAGATCAATCAAGGTCTCTGAAATCAATCCTTCATCCACACCGACTAGCGTTTCAACATGCTGACGAGTTACTTCATAAGTCAATTGCCCTACCTTTTGCACGGCAATTCCATCCGCAAACTTATCAATTTCTGGTAATTTGACTGGGCCACCTGCTTCAAAAGCAGCCTTCATAGAGCGTGCTCCCTCGGCCTCTACCCCAATGACCTCAATCTGAGGATCCGTTTCTTTGATATAGGCAGAAACACCTGAAATGAGACCTCCGCCACCGACAGGAACAAGGACAGCATCAAAGGCAATCGACTCTTTCCGAGCATCTTCAAGGATTTCGTAGGCAACTGTCCCTTGACCAGCCTGTACGTATGGATTATCAAATGGGTCAATAAAGGTCCGTTTTTCTGCAAGAGTAAATTCTTGTGCTGCCTTCGCTGAAGCATCGAACGTATCTCCGACCAACTTGATTGTTACATAATCCCCACCAAAGAAGCGGACTTGTCCAATCTTTTGTTGCGGTGTTGTAATGGGCATAAAAATGGTCGCTGGAATTTTCATCTCCTTACATGTATAAGCAACTCCTTGCGCATGGTTTCCCGCAGATGCACACACTACCCCACGTTCCCGTTCTTCTTTTGATAATTGAGAGATCGCAAAGTAAGCACCACGAATTTTGAAAGAACGAACGCGTTGGGCATTTTCTTTTTTCAAATAAATCTTTGCGCCATATTTTTCAGATAAATAGTGGTCGTATTCAAGGGGCGTATTAACAACGACTCCTCTTAATATTTTATGGGCCTTAGCCACATCTTTTGCTGTTATCATTTCATACCTCTGTTGCTGTGTTTTGATGAAAAAAGCAAGCCAGGGTGTCCCAACTTGCTTAGTCTTCTACAGACAATTAGTTGTAGATTTTGAAGGCGTCATCGTCGTTTTGACCAACGAACGGCATTGCTTTACGCAATTCAGCACCAACTTTTTCAATTTCAAGGTTAGCAGCTTGTTCACGGTAAGCAGTTAATTTTGGACGTCCAGCTTTGTAGTCGTTCACAAAGTCGTTAGCGAAGTTACCATTTTGAATGTCAGCAAGAACAGCTTTCATATTTTCTTTCACTTGTTCAGTTATGACACGTGGGCCTGATACGTAGTCACCGTATTCAGCAGTGTTAGAGATTGATTGACGCATTTTCTTGAAGCCACCTTCGTAGATCAAGTCTACAATCAATTTCATTTCGTGAAGAACTTCAAAGTAGGCCAATTCTGGAGCATAACCTGCTTCAGTCAATACTTCAAAACCAGCTTCGATAAGGGCAGTCAAACCACCACAAAGTACAGCTTGTTCTCCGAACAAATCTTCTTCCGTTTCTTCTTTATAGGTTGTTTCCAAAAGACCAACACGTGCTGATCCAACCCCTTTACACCAGTCCATAGCGATGTCTTTGGCGTTACCTGTAGCATCTTGATAGACTGCGTAAAGTGCTGGTACACCAAATCCTTCAGTATAAGTACGACGAACCAAGTGACCTGGTCCTTTCGGTGCACACATAAAGACATCGACATCCGCTGGAACTTTGATGAATTCAAAGTGGATATTGAATCCGTGTGCAAAACCAACAGCATTACCCGCTTCAAGATTTGGCGCAATTTCAGTTTCATACAATTCTTGTTGGATTTCATCCGGAGCCAAAATCATGATCACGTCTGCCAATTTAGTCGCTTCTGCTACTGTATAGGTATCAAAACCATCTTCTTTTGCTTTATCGAATGATTTACCTGGACGCACACCGATAATGACATCATGACCTGAATCACGCAAGTTTTGTGCATGTGCATGTCCTTGTGAGCCATAACCGATTACAGCAATTTTCTTACCATTTAATGCTGCAACTTTAACATCTTTTTCGTATTCCATTTGAACTGCCATAAGTAAAATCTCTTTTCTATTTTATTTTGCCTTTTTAGGCGAGGGTAACAATTTTCAGTCGAAAATTAATCTCGAGTAAATCCGGTTGCACCGGTGCGGGCGATATTTTTGATGCCGTAAGGACGAATGACCCGGATAAGGGCTTCACTCTTTTCAGCATTTCCCGTCATTTGAACGGTGATAGAGCTTGGAGCTACATCGACCACGGTGGCACGGAAAGGTTGGATGATGGCCAAGATCTCTGCCCGCTTCTCAGCAGGTGCAGAAACTTTCACCAAGATCACTTCGCGTTCCAAGTGCGGTTTATCAGTGATATCCCTGACACGAATGACATCGACCTGACGGTTGAGCTGTTTAATAATTTGCTCCACTTCATCATGTGAGGCAACATCAATGATAATGGTAATCCGCGATACATTAGGGTTTTCTGTTGCACCAACAGAAATGCTTTCGATATTGACTTGACGTCTAGATAGGACTCCTGTAAAGCGGTTCAGAACACCTGAGCGGTTTTGAAGTTTGGCTGTTAACATTCTACGCATTAAACTTCACCCCCAACATCTCATGATTACTCTTACCAGCAGGTACCATCGGTAGAACGTGCTCTTTACGAGAAATATCTACTTCGATGAACATTGGGACATCTTCTGTGATGACTTCCAAATCCTTCTCTAGGGTTTCAGGATTATCAAATTTATAATTCTTAATGCCATAGGCTTGCGCCATCAATTGGAAATCCGGAAGGCTATCAAAGACTGACTCTGATGTCCGACCATCATAGAAGGCTTCTTGCCATTGACGGACCATTCCAAGCGAATGGTTGTTAAGCATGATGACCTTAATCGGAACCTTATAGATATTTAAGATAGCCAACTCTTGATTGGTCATCTGGAAGCCTCCATCTCCGACAAAGAGAACGACTTCTTTATCTGGATTGGCAATTTTTGCTCCAATAGCTGCTGGAACACCAAAGCCCATGGTTCCTAAGCCTCCTGAAGTAACCAATTGGCGCTCATTTTGATAAGGATAGTATTGAGCTGCCCACATTTGGTGTTGTCCAACGTCCGTTACGACAATGGCATCTCCCTTGGTCAACTCTCCAATTCGTTCAATCACAGCTTGTGGCTGAACAACTCGCTCTTTCTTATCATATGAACGGACTCGGTTCTTATCTTGGGTAACCTTTTCGATCCATTTTTCAGTGTTCAGATGAACCACTGGTTCTGTCAGCAATTGTTGCAAGGCTTTTTTCGCATCACCAACAACTGGAATGTCAACTGCAATGATCTTACCAATCTCTGCAGGGTCAATATCGATGTGAGCCACTTTAGCATTCTTCGCAAAGGTCTTTGGATTCCCTGTCAAACGGTCATCAAAGCGACAACCAACACTGATCATGAAATCTGTTTCGGTCATAGCGATATTGGCTGCGAAGGACCCATGCATTCCCCCCATTCCAAGGAAAAGAGGATGACTGGTTGGGATTGTTCCTTGACCTAAGAGACTGGTCACTACTGGAATCTGATAGCGCTCAGCTAGAGCAATTAACTCTTCTGATGCACCAGCATAACTAACACCACCACCAGCGAGGAGCACTGGTTTTTTAGCCTTGCTTAATTGCTTCAAAATCTTTTTGATTTGCAATTCATTGGGCTCAATGGTCGGCTGGTAGCTCGGAAGATTCACGCTTGGCTCATAGATGAAATCTGTCTCTATAGCTGAGACATCTTTTGGAAGGTCAATGACGACAGGACCTGGACGACCAGTTGTCGCGATGTGGACAGCTTCTGTGATAATCCGCGGAAGATCTGCCGTCTCACGTACTTGATAGTTGTACTTGGTAATCGGCATGGTGATTCCCACAATATCCGCCTCTTGGAAGGCGTCTTTTCCGATTCCAGCGCGATTAACTTGTCCAGTGAAGACCAATAAAGGAACACTGTCGCTCATGGCATCTGCAATCCCTGTAATAGCATTGGTAGCCCCTGGTCCACTCGTGACGACTGCTACACCCAGCTTTCCAGTCGATTTGGCATAGCCTTCAGCTTCATGCAAGCACCCTTGTTCGTGTCGTCCAAGAATATGCTTGATACCCTCAAAGCTATAGATAGCATCGTATAAAGGCAAAACCGCTCCACCAGGATAACCAAAAATCGTATCGATTCCCAAATCACGCAGGGTTTCAAGGACAAGTTCTGAACCGGTTTTCGCAGTTTCTAAGGTAATTTTCTCCATGTCTCTCCTTTCCAGTACTTTGTTTCTCAAATTAGCATGCTACTATCATACCATTTTTGGGAAATATTTCAAGGAAAAATAGTAAATTTTCTGAATTTTCTATCCAAATCCGAATAATGAGAGCTCTCCTAAAACAATGACAAATCCAATCAAAAAAAAGCTGGGACAAAAAGTTCCCAGTCACAAAAAAGCTAGAGATTCCCAATTGCGGAACCGTTGCTTTTTTTGGAGATAAGGGACTTTTGCCCCAGCCTCTTTTTCAGTATCGTTACTAGCATTTTCATCACATACTACCGATAGCTAAAACGATGATGAAAAAGCTGTTGCTTAACATGTGAACAAGTAGGGGATAGTAGATATTCTCCTTTTCTTTCACATAAATAATAGAAAAAGCAAGACCGCTACCTAGGTAACCGACTACACCAACCCACTCGGATAAATCCAAGCTGTGCATATGAGTTAAGGCAAAAGCAAGGCCGACTATAAAGATACTCAGCCAAGTTGGCAGACTTTTTCTCAAATATTTCAATAGAGTGTGACGGAAAAACAATTCTTCTACCAAAGGTCCAATGACACAAGCAAAAACAGCTATCAGTAGCGGTTGCTCTTGAAAGGTGCTTTGAATATTCGACTGATTTAGACCTTGTCCGACTAGCCCAAAAAACTGCCTCAACATCTCTGATACAAATTCAAAGATAACAGTCATCAGAATGAAAAAGAGCCCGCCTTTTAAAACGCCAAAGAAGAATTTTCTTTTCGTCTTTCTAATCTCCTTCCATTGTTGAATCAATCCATCCTTGAACAAGAAAGAGCCATATAGAGCTAATACTACATAGAGTAGATATTGTAGATAATTCTCAATGGCAGATGGCATCAAAGAAGCCAGCAATTTATGGCCATCAAACTCAAAGAAAACTGTATAGAGAATACCAAAACCAAGGATTCCCTTATTTTTATTAGACATCATTTAATTTCCTTTCCATTCACAATCATTCTCATGGTCATCAACCAGACCTGCAGCCTGCATAAAGGACAAAACAGCGACTGGTCATCGTGGAGGGGCTGTTCCCACTCCTCATCATGGTAGGATACATATAGCGGGTTGTTCATTTTGACCCAGCTACTCTCAATTGTCTTTGGATTGTCGAGCAAGACGCAGTGGTTGAGTGGGCTCTACTAAGCTGATTCCATCAGCTTTTACAGCCCTACTCAACTGTGCGGAGGTGGGACGACGAAATCGAATTCTAACGAAATTACCGATTTCTGTCCCACTCTCTTTTCTTCCTTATAACCAACCCTTTTCTTGGGCAATCCTTGCTGCCTCCGTCCGATTTTCCGCATCCAACTTGGTCAAAATAGCCGACATGTAATTACGGATGGTTCCGTTTGAAAGAAATAAGCGATCGGCAATTTCTTGGTTAGATGCTCCTTTGGCAACTTCTTTTAGGACTGCTTGCTCCTGAGAGCTTAGAGGATTGGGATGGGTTAGGATTCCCTCCATCAATTCAGGAGAATATTCTTTTTGCCCTGCCAAAACTGTATGCAGGGTGGCCATCAAGTCCGTAATGCGACGCTCTTTTAAAACATAGGCATCGACTCCGGCCTTGAGGGCCCGCTCAAAATAACCCGGTCGCTTAAAGGTGGTAACGATGACGACCTTGAGCTGAGGTTGTTGACTTTTAGCCCATTCCAAGACTTCTAACCCTGTTTTGATAGGCATCTCGATATCTACAATAGCAATATCGACTGGTTGTGTTTCGAGTAAGTGAATGGCTTCTTGCCCGTCTCCAGCCTGCAAGACTTCTTCCACGTCCTCTTGCAAAAGCAAGAGCTGGCAAAGAGCATCTCGTAACATACTTTGGTCTTCAGCAACTAATAAGCGCATCTTATTTCCTTTCTTGATAGGGGATCCGTATTTCTATGCGGGTGGGCTTGTGACGATGACTGATCTCTAGCTCTCCTCCCAATAAGGCAATCCGTTCGCGGATCGAGTGTAGATCCTTATCGGAGACCTTATCAAAGCCGATACCATTGTCTTCTGCCACCATTTCCACCCCTGTTTCGGTGGATCGATAAGAGAGAAGGGCTTGCGTTGCTTTGGCATGCTTGATCATATTAGTGGCTAATTCCAGAGACACCATAGCCAGAGCAGACTCTAGGATCGGCGAGATACTAGCTGTGTCGAGCTCATTTTGGATCTCCACTTTTACTTGCGCCACTTCTAGCATTTGCTGGACAGTTTCTAACTCTCTTGCCAGCGTTCGTTGCTTCAAGTTCTCCACAATCTCTCGGACTTGGTGCATGGACTCTTGGCTAATGGCTTGAATCTCTTGCACCTGCTCCCGAGCCTTCTCAAGCTGTCCGAATGCTAAGAATTGATCGGCCAGATCTGCCTTGACACTGAGCATGGCAAAGGTGTGTCCTAGACTATCATGCAAATCACGGCCAATCCGATGGCGTTCATTTTCCGCCAGCAAGAGATTGATCTGGGCGTTTTGCTTGGCATGATCAGCTTTCAACTCTTCCATCATCCGATCCCGAACCATACTAAAGGTCATTATCGCGATGAACAAGCAGATAATCAGTACAAAAAGCCAATCATTTTCTCTCATATCTCTATTAAATAACAAGGCTCCCAAAAGGATCAGTTGTGATCCAAAGGCCGTCCAAAGAAAGGGGGAACGAAAATTGCTGACTTCAAAACAATAGACTAAAATATTACTTAGATAATAGTAAAACCAACAAAAGCCAGTACCAATATAAAAGGTATTTCCGCCTATATAAGCCAAAAGATAGAGCCAAAAAAGCCAGGTCAGTTTCTTATTTTCCGTAATGAGGATTCCTAAATAGCTCACCATAAAGAAGAGGACCAAAAAGAAATGCCACCAGGGAATTTGCCCAAAGAAAATAGTAGCAAAAGGGAAGGCCATAAAGATTAGGCCCACGTAAAACATATGATGAATATGTTTGAGTTTTTCGATCATGAACGAACCTCAGAATGACGACGATAGACGATGACAAGAGCAAACAAGACCAAGGTAAACAAGCTTAAATAAAGACTAGCAGAGACATTAACCTGTCCCTTGTTTAAAAAGGTCTTAATCAGTTCCATCAATTGATAGGTTGGCAGGCATTTGCCAATAGCTTGCATCCATTCTGGAAAGACACTAATCGGCATCCATAGGCCACCCATGACAGCTAGTCCCATATAGAGAAGATTGCCCGCAACTGACATTAATTGACTGGAAGGAAGCAAGGTCAAGACCAAACCGATTGCTACAAAGGCTAGACTCCCTAGGATGAGAAGGAAGGCTGCTAAGACCCAATCCTGTAAGGACATGTTCACATGGCGCACCACATGACCCACGGTAAAGACGACCCCAATAGAGAGGAGAAAGTCGACAAAGAGACCCGCAACCTTTATTAAATAATATTCTACCATAGATACCGGGGTATGGCGCAAGACTTTTTGCCAATTGTTGAGTCGATCGGTTTCAAGAACCGTTGGAAAGGAAAATAGGGCTGTAGACATCATGGAAAAAGCCGTCATGGAGAGGAGATAATCTCTCATAAAATGAGCCGGTGCCCCTGGTGTGTCCTGGTACATCCCTGAAAAGAAGAGATAGAAGGCCGTGGGCATCCCAATTGATAACAAGTAATAAATGGCTTGGCGTCTGGTCAAATGCCACTCAACCACGCCGAGAGCTTTCATTCGTTTCATCTTCTCTACCTACTTCCTTTGTATTTTCAAAAATAGAATCCAATAAACTTCGATTGGTCACTTCGATCTCTTGGATCGAACAGCCTTCTTCTTGCAATCGAGCCCACAAGCGATTGGCATCTCCTGTCACAACTTGGAGGGCATCGGGTTTGACCGTCACTTGACCTATTCCGTCCATCCCTGCCACTAGAGCTTGGTAGCGCAAAGGTAGAATAAAATGTTTTTCTACCTCTTCACTTCTCATAGCGAGTGGCGTCGTATCCCGAAGCAAATGTCCCTGATGCAAGACCAAAATCCGATCGGCTGTATGCTCTACTTCCTCAATATAATGGGAAGAATAGACGATGGTCACACCTTCTTCCTTTAAATCCCCGACGATCTCCCAAAAGCGTTGGCGAGTGGACGTATCCATAGCGGCCGTTGGCTCATCCAAAAACAGAAGACTAGGAGAACCAATCAAGGTCAACACAAAGGATAGGAGACGTTTTTGCCCACCAGACAGCTTACTGGCCAATTGCTTCTTTTGTTCTGGAGTAAAACGCAATAAATCATCGATGTCATTGACCGTTAAGGGATTGGGATAAATGGAGCGAAAGAAGTTGATCAGTTCCTGAACAGTTAACTTTTGCACGATGGCATTCTCTTGAGGGAGATAAGAGACACTAGCCTTTAACTGTGGATGACCAGGGACTTTTCCCTCTACTTCAATGGTTCCAGCCGTCTTCTTTATATCTCCTAGGAGGCAGTTCATCAAGGTTGTCTTCCCTGCTCCATTTGGCCCAATCAAGGCCAGGCAATCTCCTCTCTCAACTGTGAAAGAAAGATCTTCTAAAATCACCTTTCCTTTAATACTTTTCTTCAAGTTCTCTACTCTAATGACACTCATGATGCTCTCCTTTCAACCAGATTTGGCCAGCTGGAATGATGACAAAGACGACCAAGGTCACTCCCCAAACCGTTTGGAAAAACCAGCTAGGAAAATGGGCAGAAAACCAGCCCGTCATCTGCTCAGTTCCCCAGAGGACCATACATGAAGCAAACATCCAGCCAATTTCTAGTTTCTTGTTCATTGCTCTATCTCCTTTTTGACAGCCTTGATCATTTTCAATCCTTCTTGAACCGCCCAGCTCATGATGCCAATCCCCGCAAATAATTCCCAAGGAAAATGGTAATAGAGGCTGTCATCCTTTGAAAAGATCAAATAGACGACCATCCCAACCACTGTTAACGTAAATACTTTATAGAACCACTGTTTCATTTTTTAACCCTCTCACTTTCTGACTCTATTATAGCCAAAGGTAAAAATTGCCACTAGATGATTTTGTCACTGGCTCACATGACAAAAGTCACTAAAAAAAGCCGAGTGACTTCACTCGACTTTTTTCTTCTTACTGGCCTTCTTCTTTCATACCATGCAACTTCAAAGCCTTGATCAAGGCATCCGCCTTCATATTCTTCAAGTCATTGAGACCAGCATCTTTGAAGTAAGAAATTTCTTCTAGAGACTTGGCATCAATTTGGTTCAGGTCAATCACACTAGTTGAGAGCAATTTCTTCTCTGGTGTGACACTATACTCCAAACTAAAACCAGGAACGGTTTTCAACTTTTTATAGTCTTCATTTTGCTCCAACAAAGCTTGAATAGCTGCTGTAAGATCTTCAGGTGACTTTTCTGTAGCAATTGTTCTAAGGTGTTGGGGGAGATCAGCTATCACTTCGATACGAAGGTTTTCAACCTTATCTCCCTTAGACTTGATGATATCCCGGTGTTTTGTCCCATTGATATCTCCAACTAAGGTTGTGGTTTTTTCTTCAATTTTTACTTCTTTTTTAACAGAGGAACTGCTAGAAGAGCTAGCGGGTGTTGTTTTCTTTGTTTGGGATTGCGAACAACCAGTCAATACCAAAATGGCTAGCCCAAGGGTTACAAAAAATTTCTTCATTTTTATAACTCTCCTTTCACATACTGTTATCAGTATAACATATCGCGTCTTTCTTGTCTAAAAACTCCACTTTTCAAACCATTTCCCCCTCATTTCAAGCTCTTCAATTTGAATAAAAAACTGATGAATGTGAGACTTTTTGCAAAATCTCCTTTTCTTCACTAATAAAGCCTCCGTGGAGAGTTCACTTCCGGCTCGGACACTTAGATTTATGCCGATTTCATCAGAAATCTCCTCATTTTTCTATATACAAAAAAAGGTTCCGAAAGGAACCTTCTGTTCAATTATTCTACACTAAACAAGTATGGATAGACTGGTTGGCCACCTTGGTGGATTTCCACTTCTACATCCTCATACTTCTCAGCAAGGGCTTGGGCTAATTCATTTGCCAACTCCTCACTACCGTCTTCACCGACATAGATGGTCACAATTTCACTATCTTCGTCCAACATATGAGCGAATGTTTCTTCCAAGGTTTCCATCATATCTGGATTTGAAACAACGATCTTACCATCGACCATTCCAAGATTATCATTTTCATGAATTTCAAGGCCATCAATCGTGGTATCCCGAACCGCTGTCGTCACACTACCAGATACAACATCGCCCAATGAAGCACTCATGCGTTCATAGTTTTCTTCGATGGACTTGCTTTCATCAAAGGCAAGAAGGCTGGTCAATCCTTGAGGGATGGTCTTCGTCTCTACGACTGCTGCTGGTTGCTCAATGACTTCTGCTGCAGATTGAGCGGCCATCAAGATATTTTTATTGTTTGGCAAGATAATGATGTTGCGCGCATTCAACTCTTCAACAGCTTTGACAAAGTCTTCTGTTGATGGGTTCATGGTTTGACCACCAGAGATGATGTAATCCACTCCTTGCGCTTTGAAGATATCCGCTAATCCGTCACCCGCAACGACTGCAATGATGGCATATTCTTTTGCTTCAGCTGGTTTGGCTTGGCGCTCTTCTTTTTCAACTTGTGCTTCGTGCTGGTTGCGCATGTTGTCGACTTTTACCTTGACCAAGCTACCATATTTCAATCCTTCTTGCATGACAAGACCTGGATCTTCAGTATGGACGTGGACTTTGACGATTTCATCATCGTTGACGACTAATAGAGAATCTCCAAGATTGTTCAAATAGTTACGGAATTCGTCGTAGTCAAAGTCTTTGACATAGGTTGGACCTTGCTTCAAAGCCACCATAATCTCTGTACAGTAACCAAAGGTGATGTCTTCCGTTGCGACATGACCAGCAACTGACTTGTGGTGTTCTGCATTGATCATTTCTGACATAGTTGCAGGCGTTGCTTGGAAGTCTTCAGAAGCGATGAATTCACCTGTCAAGGCTGACAAGAATCCTTCATAGATGAAGACCAAACCTTGACCACCAGAGTCTACCACACCAACTTCTTTTAAGACCGGTAACATATCTGGAGTCTTAGCAAGAGCTGTTTTAGCTCCCTCAAGAGCTGCACGCATGACTTCTACCGCATCATTAGTCGATTCTGCTTTTTTCTTGGCACCGATGGCAGCCCCACGAGAAACCGTCAAAATGGTTCCTTCAACAGGTTTCATAACCGCTTTATAAGCGACTTCTACACCAGACTGGAAGGCTGCTGCAAGTGCTGCTCCATCCAATTCTTCTTTGTCTTTGACACTTTGAGAAAATCCACGGAACAATTGAGAAGTGATGACTCCTGAGTTCCCACGCGCCCCCATCAATAGTCCTTTAGCGAAGATCCCCGCTGCTTCTCCAACAGTCGAAGCAGAGCGGTCCGATACTTCTTTGGCCCCATTTTCAATGGTCATTCCCATATTGGTTCCTGTGTCCCCATCTGGTACAGGAAAGACGTTCAAAGAGTTTACATATTCCGCTTGTTTATTTAAGCGCGTAGCCCCCGCTTGAACCATTTCTTGAAATAAACTTGTAGTAATATTAGCCACGATTATTCTCCCACAATCTTGATATTTTGAATATAGACATTCACAGTATCCGTAGTGATTCCAAGTTGATTTTCCAAACTAAATTTCACACGTTCTTGAATATTTTTTGAGACTTCGCTAATTTTTGTTCCATAGCTCAAAACAGTGTAAACATCAACTGCGATAGTTCCTGCTTCCGTTGTTTTGACAACAACACCTTTAGAGAAGTTTTCTTTCCCTAGGAGGGCTTGGAAATTATCTTTGATCGCATTTTTGCTGGCCATTCCAACCACACCGAAAATTTCAGTAGCAGCACCGCCTACAACAGTTGCGATAACCTCATCAGTCAATTCAATTTGACCGTCCTTTGTATTGATTTTTACTGTCATAATTTCTACCTCAAAAGTATTTTATATTCTATTTTACCATAAAAGAGGTCAACTGTAAAAGGGTAGGGACTATTCTTCTCCCGCTGTGACAGCTGTCTCTAGAGAAAAAGAAAAGGGAGCGGGAAAGGACTCCGATTTGTTCAAAAGAGTCCGTATTCCCACCCCCGCACAAATTGATTAGGAAGTACGAATGTTTCAAACATGAGTAGTTCCAATCAACCACTGCGTCATACTAATATTCCTATCAAAAAGCGAAGACTGAACACTTTATGCCCAGCCTTCTTTCTTTATTAAACGCGTTCTACTTTACCAGATTTCAATGCACGAGCTGAAGCCCAAACTTTTTTAGGTTTACCATCGATAAGGACAGTTACTTTTTGAAGGTTTGGTTTTACGGCACGTTTTGTTTGGTTCATAGCGTGTGAACGGTTGTTACCTGATACAGTCTTACGACCTGTGAAATAACATACTTTAGCCATTTCTGTGTTTCCTCCTATTAGATCTAATATAACGGATGTGCTAGCACCACATACCGTACTATATTACCAAAAAAAATCTCTCTTGGCAAGCTTTTGGCAAAAGTTTTTCATTTCAGACTTAAGAAAACGAATTCGCTCCTACATAGATAATTTCCAGATTTCCTAAGGAAACATCGCCCGTAATGTAGAAATCCTTGCTAGTAAGAGCACTTGGATTTTCCTGATGTTGGATAGCTGACAAAGAACTCTCTACATTGACATGAACTCGCCAATCGCTTGGTACATAGAGGCTCAGACTCCCAAGGGAAACATCGACAACAAACTGGGCAGACGGCCCTTCAATGCGGCAATTGTCAAAATAAACCGATGCTTCGCCCATACTCACATCAGCACTTCCGTGAGTAAAGTGTTGATCATTGAGATACTTGGTTACTGTGGAAAAAGTGACATCAATGTTGTTGCCATCCGCCCTGCTCATCGAGCCAGTGGAATAATATCCAAAACGTTCCTTTATCTTCTTAGAGGGGCTGAATAAAATATTGAGACCGATCACTGCTAGTATTGAAGAAAGGATAACCACCGAATTGGACACCGGAAGAAAATGGTATTGCCCATTGAGACAAAAGAGGGCTAAAAGTCCATAGATGAAGCCCCAACCAAAATGGCGTTTCAAGAAACTAGATAGGGACAGGACTGCAAGCAAGGTGACCCAAGCTAAGGTCCAGATGCTGATATCCCATTTTACAAAATAGCCTTGTAAGAGGAGTAAGGCTGCTAATAGGATTAAGAATACTCCGATTAATTTTTTTCTCATAATATTACCTCATTTCATTTAGTCGTTCTTTTAAGAGTTGATAGTAGCGTCTAGATACGTGGACCTGCTTGTGGGTCTGGTAGAAATTGACCGTGCTGGTTCCAGAAAAAGACTTTTCCAGAGAGTAGATCTGCTTTGCGTTGACAATAGTGGATTTGGAAATCCGACAAAAGGCGATAGGAAGCAACTCCTCCAACTCATAGAGCTTCTGCTTGACCTCATAGGCCTCGTCCTTGGTATGCCCATAGATCTTCTCCCCATCCGTCTCAAAAAATAGAATGGATGCTACATCTAGAAAATACTCGCTTCGATCCTTGTAGAAGGCTAGTGGAGCGATCTTTTGTTCGAGGATGCTCTCTTGTAGCTGTGTCAACTCCGGGGTCAAGCGAGGAGCTCGAATCAAGATCTCAGGCTCGTCCATTGATGGATCCAATTCGATTCTAACTTTCATAAAACTCCTTTCCCAACGTTTTGATAGTACCATTATAACAGCTGTTGAAAACAAAACAAGGCCTTTTCAGTAAGTGGCACGTTTTCCCCATCAAGAGGTAGTTTTTGAGAAGTAAAGAGACTGGGACAAAAGTCCTAGCCTCTCAATTGTCTTTGGATTGTCGGGAAAGACGCAGTGGTTGAGTGGGCTCTACTACGCTGATTTCATCAGCTTTTACAGACCTACTCAACTGTGCGGAGGTGGGACAGAAATCGAATTCTAACGAATGACCGATTTCTGTCCCACTCTCTTTCTTTATTTGTTGCTATTCTTATCCGGTAAAAGAAAACTAAGACCCACGCAAGCAAGGACACCCGCTGTGATCACTAAGCCATTTGAAACCGGCAAGAGATCGTAGATCGCGTTTGCAATCATCAGAGCAATTAAAGCACAGATGACACTTGCCTTGTAGTCCTGTTTCATCAGATTTTCAAGAGTAAAGAAAGCAAATAAGAGAACGGGGAATAAAGGCCAGATATTCACATCAAGCTTTGGAAAGCCAACCATTCCCATTGTGACAACCGCAAGAGCTGCCAGAATAAATCCAAGTCCAAGTAGTTTTTTCATCATCGTATACCTCGTTTTCAATAGTTGGAAGGGGGCCTTCCTTTGATGATTCTATGATAGCAGAGAGCCCCTATGGAGACAAGGACTTTTGACTAAGTGGTCAAAATTAGCACCTATGCGGTCAAAAAAGGAACGAGACAGAACGAAGATGTGATCACCATCATTCGTCGTCTCGCTCCTTCAAAGCCGTTTCTTCCTATGCCGATTGCAGGGATCGAACCTGTGACCTACGCGTTACGAGTGCGTTGCTCTACCAACTGAGCTAAATCGGCGATTACCTTCTTAGTATAGCACTCTGAGAATAGATGTCAAGAAATTTTCATCTCCAATAGAAAAAGCCTGTCCTGAGACAAAGCTTTGAGATTATTCCTCTTACGAACCAGCACTTTCGTAGGCATCCAATCCCCTGTCCCAAAGTTTTAAAGAGATACAAAAGAAGATAAGAGAAATCAGAATCAAACCACCAATATTAAAGAGACCATCTTTGTCCTGCAAGAAATAGCTGGCAGGATAGTAGGCCGTAAAGGCGAAAGGTACAATAAAGCTAATTAACCAACGAAGGAGCGAATTGTAAATAGAAATAGGATACTTGGCAAAATCATTAAACATATAGAAAATGTAAATCATGGCACCTGACTGCTTGGTCCAAAAAGCGATGCTGGCTGTCGCGATTTTTAAAGAAGTGTAAATCAAGGTCGCAAAAGGAATACAAACTAGGAAAATCAGGAATTTGGGAAGAGTCCAAGAGATGCTAGTTACTGTTGTTCCTAATAGGATGCCACCGACCAAAAGTTCACCCAAGGCATCAATCTGAAAGGTCTCAACGAGGATCTGAAAGAGAGGATTGATAGGACGAGTCAGATACTTGTCAAACTCCCCTTTTCGAACTAGCCGTTGACCTAAAGCCCAGAGATTGTCAAAAAAGAGATGATCTAATCCCTTTGGAATTAAGGAAAATCCATAGATAAAGGCAATCTCTTGAAAGGTCCAACCTTCTAGCGAGGGGATGTGTTGAAATATGACATTGAGAAACAAGAGGTTTAGGCCTTGAGTCAGAAAGACTCCCAAGACACCAACCACAAAATCCACCTTGTATTCCATGATTTGCTTGATGTATTGTCTGATAAAAATCAGATGCATGCGTTGATATTTTTTCATACTAACCTCCCTGAATGGTGATAAATGACTGGACTCGTTTCCAAATCAACTGAGACAAGCCCACCATCACTATAAGCCAGAAAAGCTGAAGCAAAAGTGCTTGAAGAATCTGACTGGCATCGTATTTCCCAATAATGATCATAACCGGAGTGTAAATTAAGGATGAAAATGGCAATAAGGAGAGAATATCTGAAACCACCTTTGGAAAAAACGTCAAGGGAATCAAACTGCCAGACATAAAGGCCACTATTGAAGTCTTGAGTAGATTGGAACCCCATAAATTTTTAAATACAAAGGCTGAAAATCCAAAGCAGATATTAAAGAAAAAGTTAATCAGATAAGCCAGAGTTAAGCTAAAGAGATAAAGGACAGTTAATCCTAGCACTTCTACAATACCTTGCCCAGACAAGATTTTCATCAAAACAATGACACTTAAAAATGGCAGTCCAACAGAGATAAAAATCAACCACTTGGAGCCAAGTTCGGTGAAAAGGTAAGAGGCCGCAAAATGCACTGGTCGCAACAAGCGCATGATAATGGAACCATCCTTTACCTCATCACCAATCATAAAGGAAGAATCCGACCTAGTCAGAAGATTGGTCACAAAACTCATGATGATGTAGAGGGTGATATCCGCCATACTGAAGCCCTGAATCAAAGGCTCCTGGGAGGAATCAAAGACAGCCTTCCATAGATAAAAGGCCACAAAAGCACCCATGACATCGCCAATCCGATAAAGTAGAAAGTTGACTCGATAGCTAATCAACTCCTGAATCCCTGCATTGATAAAGGGTTTATAACGTCGCCACAATTTGACCATCTTAGAGCTCCTTTCGATAGAAGCGACGGATAATATCTTCAATATCTGTATCTACCATCTTCAAATCACGGACTTCAAAATCAGATAAGGTTTGCTTGATAATATCGGCCGACTGGTAGCGGGAGCTATCGAATTCAATATTGAGAGTATTTCCTTGTCTATCAATGGACATATCAGGCAAGCCCTCATAATGAGAGACTAGATGATTTTGACCTGGCGTCAGCTCGAAGGAGAGAGTCTTCATCTTGCCAAAGGTTTCCTTGAGCTGGCTAACCGTCCCATCAAAAATCTCTTGCCCCTTATCAATCATAAAAATCCGATCACAGAGTTGCTCAATATCGCTCAAGTCGTGAGTGGTCAAGAGAATAGTTGTCTCTTCCTCCTGATTGATCTGGGTGATAGCACGTCGAATGTTGTCCTTGACCGACACATCCAAACCAATAGTCGGCTCATCTAAAAAGAGAACTTTGGGATTGTGAAGCAAGGAAGCCGCAATATCCGCCCGCATCCGTTGACCCAGTGAAAGAGTCCGCACAGGATCCTTGATAAATTCCTTCAAATCCAAAACTTCATTCAAAAAGTCCATGCGCTTATGGAAAAGCGAGTCCGGTACATCATAGATCTCTTTCAAAACCGTGTAGGTCTCTTGCAGAGCCAAATCCCACCATAGCTGGGTGCGTTGTCCGAAAACGACTCCAATATCCTTGACATAATCTTGACGATTATCCTGGGGAATCTTGCCGTTAATCCGACAAAAGCCAGATGTGGGCTTCAAAATTCCTGTCAGCATTTTGATGGTGGTTGACTTCCCAGCACCATTTGCCCCGATAAATCCTAAAATCTGCCCTTTTGGAACTTCAAAAGTTAAATCCTTGACCGCTTCAAAGGTCTGCTTTTCAGGATGAATAAAGGAGCGCAAGGCTCCCTTTAACCCCGGCTCCTTAACTGTCTTCACAAAATTTTTCCGAAGATGTTGCACTTCTATCATTGCCATATCTATCTCCCTATCGTAAGAAGCAACATTGTATTTTTGACTACAAAAATTCTAAAACCTTACTTTCTACACTTTCTCAATATTATTACAGAAGGCTTTATACCAACCTATTATAATCTAATAAAAATAGGAATGCAAGCGTTTGCTTATAGATTATGAAATTAGAGATTTCTCTCTTAAAATGAAACTTTTAATCAGAAATTCTGTTAAATAGTTTCCTTAAGACACAAAAAAACCTGCCCTTAGGGGCAGGCTTCTACTTTGTTTTGTTCAGCTAAATTAAGCTTTACCTTCTGAACCGAATACGTCGATACGTTCTTCAACAGCTACTGTAATAGCATCGAAACCTGGTTTCAAGAATTTACGTGGGTCGAAGAGTTTCTTCTTATCGTATTCTGCTTCGTTTGCATCGTATTCACGTACGAATTCACGAGTTGCATTTGCAAATGCGATTTGGCATTCAGTGTTCACGTTAACTTTCGCAACACCAAGTTTGATCGCTGCTTGGATTTGATCATCAGGGATACCTGATCCACCGTGCAATACGATTGGGAATCCTGGTACAGCTTCAGTCAATTTCTTCAAGTGATCAAGGTCAAGACCTTTCCAGTTTGCTGGGTAAGGACCGTGGATGTTACCGATACCTGCAGCCAAGAAGTCGATTCCTGTAGCAACCATTGCTTTAGCATCGTCGATTGGTGCCAATTCACCATCACCGATGATACCGTCTTCTTCACCACCGATAGTACCAACTTCAGCTTCTACTGAGATACCTTTAGCGTGAGCTTTTTCTACCACTTCTTTTGCCAATTTAAGGTTTTCTTCAACTGGAAGGTGTGAACCGTCAAACATGATTGAAGTGTAACCAGCTTCGATACATTCAAGAGCATCGTCGTAGTGACCATGGTCAAGGTGAATAGCAACTGGTACAGTGATACCCATTGATTCTACAAGGTTAGCGATCATGTTGCGAGCAACTTTGTAACCACCCATGTATTTAGCAGCACCCATAGAAGTTTGGATAAGTACTGGAGCTTTCTTAGCTTCTGCTGCACGCAAGATAGCTTGAGTCCACTCAAGGTTGTTTGTGTTAAATCCACCAACTGCATAACCATTGTCACGAGCTGCTTGGACAAATTTTTCTGCTGAAACGATTGCCATTTGGATAGGCCTCCTATAAATTTTTGTGGGGTTGATTCCACTTACATTGTTTATTTTATCACTTTTTCATTGAAAATGCTAGCTTTTCCTGTAGCTTTATGCGCTTTCTTATGATAAATGAGGAGGAATGCTTACTTTCCCAAGACTTCTACAGCCCATAGAAACGCAAAAGAAGGGAGCCCAAGCTCCCTCTTTTTAATCCTCTGCTTTAAAATTTTTTAATGAAACTAAAAATGCAATCCCGGAAATCACTAGGAATCCTCCTGCGACCCATTGAGAATAGAAGAAATAAGTAAATTCATGAACTTTCCCAAAGATGTTTC
Organism: Streptococcus sp. OMI870; assembly: GCF_047460295.1. Classification (NCBI taxonomy): domain Bacteria; kingdom Bacillati; phylum Bacillota; class Bacilli; order Lactobacillales; family Streptococcaceae; genus Streptococcus; species Streptococcus sp. OMI870. The sequence goes on along the minus strand of NZ_JASHGM010000008.1, from coordinate 30,503 downwards.
CAAATAGCCACATTAAGGGACTTTCAAGATACGGAAAGCTCCAGGACAAAATAAGGAGATTCGCAAGTAAAAGAATGAGACCCGCTACCAGAAAGAGATTGGGAATCCACTTATGAATCCTCTTTTCATTTTTTAGGAGCCACCTAGAAGCGATGGCTAGAATACAGACAAAGAAGTTCCAGCTAATTAAAGCCATCAAGGCACTTCCGAAATCTTCATGAGCAGCAAGCCCCATGGCCAAAATCATGACTGGAGCAAAAAAATTAATGGCACTTCCTACGAGCGCTAGGAGCCCATCGATCAAAACCAGATAGTTCTTCTTCATGTTCACACCTCATCTCACACCTATTCTATCATAAAGTTTTGAAAAACAAAAAAGACAGCCGAAGCTGTCTTAATTATCCGATGCGGAGAGAGGGACTTGAACCCTCACGACCTAAAGCGGTCACAGGATCCTTAGTCCTGCGCGTCTGCCAATTCCGCCATCCCCGCGATTGAGTACCTTACTAGTATATCAATCATCTACTTTTTTGTCAAGATTTTTTTCAAACTTTTTTCAAAGTTTGTCATTTTCTCAGAAAAAGGGAGCAGGTCGAGGGACCTACTCCCTTGATTTTTATTTGCTATCGTGATTTTCAACGGCCGCTGTGATAAAGGCTGTGTAAAGTCCTTCTGGGCGGTTTGGTCGACTTGACAATTCTGGGTGGTATTGGCAAGCGACAAAGAATTTGTTGTCTGGTATTTCAACAATTTCGACCAAACGGTTGTCTGGTGAAACGCCTGAGAAGACAAAACCTGCTTCTTCGAACTGCTCTCGGAAGGCATTGTTAAACTCATAGCGGTGACGATGGCGGCGTTGCACTACTTCTTGATGGTCATAGGCTGCTGCTGCTTTCGATCCTCGCTTGAGCTTCGATGGGTAGAGTCCTAAACGAAGGGTTCCTCCCATGTCTTCCACATTGATTTGGTCCCGCATGATATCGATAATCGGGTACTTGGTTTCTGGATCCAATTCAGATGAATTAGCCCCCTCCAAGCCTAAGACATGACGGGCAAACTCGATACAGGTCAACTGCATACCGAGACAGACCCCTAACATTGGCACATCCTGTTCACGCGCATACTTGATAGCTTGAATTTTTCCTTCCGTTCCCCGTTGACCAAAACCGCCTGGGACGATGATTCCATCAGCATCTCCAAGGAGTTCTGCCACATTATCAGCTGTGACGTCATTGGCATTGACCCAATCAATCTTCACTTCGGCATCATTGGCAAAACCAGAGTGCTTCAAGGCCTCAACAACAGAAATGTAGGCATCTTTTAATTCTACGTATTTCCCAACCAAGGAAATCTTGACCTCCTTCTTGAGGTTCATGACCTTATTGACCATAGCAGACCATTCTGTCATATCCGCTGCAGGAACATCTAGTTTCAAATGGTCACAAACGATTTGGTCCATATTTTGAGCCTGCAAGTTCAATGGAATTTGGTACAAGTGTTCCACATCAAGAGACTCGATGACAGCTTCTGGGGCAACGTCACAGAATTGGGCCAGCTTGTTCTTAATCCCTTGACCAGCTGGTTTTTCTGTACGGATGACCAACATATTTGGTTGAATCCCAAGACCACGTAATTCTTTCACTGAGTGTTGGGTCGGCTTGGTTTTCATTTCACCAGCAGCCTTCAAGTAAGGAAGAAGAGTCGTGTGGATGTACATGACATTTTCAGCCCCAACATCTGCCTTCATTTGGCGAAGGGCTTCAAGGAAAGGTAGAGACTCAATGTCTCCAACGGTTCCCCCGACTTCTGTGATGATAACATCTGAATCCGTCGTTGTCGCTGCTCGTTTGATCTTTTCTTTCAAGGCATCAGTAATATGGGGAATGACCTGAACAGTCGCTCCCAAGTATTCTCCACGACGTTCTTTTCGAAGGACTTCACTATAAATTTTCCCTGTTGTCACATTTGAGTACTTATTCAGATTGATATCGATGAAGCGTTCATAGTGGCCAAGGTCTAAGTCTGTCTCTGCACCATCGTCTGTGACAAAGACTTCCCCGTGTTGGTAAGGACTCATCGTCCCTGGGTCGATATTGATATACGGGTCAAATTTTTGAATGGTCACTTTCAATCCACGATTCTTAAGCAGGCGACCGAGACTCGCTGCGACAATCCCTTTTCCGATGGATGATACGACACCACCAGTGACAAAAATATATTTTGTTGACATATGCTTTCCTCTTCTTCTAATATGGTAGAGGCCATCCCCTTTTCGGAAAAACAAAAATAGCCCCCTAATCATTAGGGAGCTCCGACCTCAAAATGAGGTGCCCGAACAGTATCTTACCGCAAATGCTCTTCTTTGTCAAACTGAAACTTTCATGAAAATAATTTTCATATACTTAAGAGACTGGCTCCACGCCATTTTGTGTGACGAGAAATTTCTCAAATTGAAGATCCGGCATACAGGAAGCAAGATCCTTGTGGATTCGTTCCAGAGCTTCTATGCGCATCTCTACTGAGGTCTCTTGGTTTCCTTGGATGACAAAGAGGGCGTTTTTTGTTGTCTCCTCAAATTTATAAAGGTCGCTATCACGCACATCCAACCAAGCCAAAACTCCTTTTTGATCTCTATAGACGGGATCTGTCGATGCCACATGCTTTTCGCTAGAAAGGATGGGGAAGAAGAGATCTTCTCTTTGACTGATTGTAAATTCAATCGGACCTTCAATCTTATCCAGATCGTGTCCTCCAATAGCGAGATAAGATCTCAGACATTCAACATTATAAATGTCAATGATGCTATTGATCTGAGGCAGAGAACCTCGATGTTGGATGTTTCGGATAAGGGCAAGAATCGTTGGCGGATTTTTCTTGGTACTGCGCCCTACCTTTTGCAACAAATCTGTATAGCCTGTAACAACCGCTGAGTCTGAGACTTCTTCCAGCTGACACTGGAGCGCCCATTCTTCCATTGCTTGCTTTTTTTCCAGAAAAGCGACAGGTAAAACAGCTTGAGGATCCACATGTTTAGCTATGCCGACCACAACCGTGTCAATGCCGACATCTACTAAACTGTCATCTAAACGAAAGTCCATTTGGAACACCTCCTATTTGGGAATACTTACACGTTCATCATACTCTATTTTACCACCTTTTTCAATGCAAACAAAAAGAAACAAGGAACAATTGGTTTTTTTCAAAAGATAGATAAACTATTTTTATTGACATATAAGTCAATAAATTACTTGCAAACCATCCTCTACTTTTGAAAAATCAAAGGATATTCTGAAACTTTCCGCCGTGAGAAAAGCGCCTGAAACTTCATAGCTTCAGGCACTCGGAATTATTGAGACTTAAGGCTCAATAATTAGTCATGGAACTTCGTAGAAGTTCGCTGACGTCCGTACTCACCTAAGGAAAGTTTCTGGGAAAACTTCGTCTTCAATAAAAAAACAAGGAACAATTTCCTTGTTTCGTATGATTTATTCTTCCTCTTCTTCAGGATCCTCTTCTTCGTCGTCTTCTTCGCTCAATTCAACTTCTTCGCCCAAATCATCTGGTACGATTTCATTGATTTCAGCATCGTAAGCTTCGACTTCACTCTTTTCATCATCTGGATTTTCTTCATCGTATGAAAGAGCCGGATCTGCTTCGTAAACTTCTTCGTCTTCTGGATCATCATCGTTGTAATCGATCGCATCGTCATCTCCATCCATGAAGGCGTTAACCCGTTTTTTCTTGCGTTTCTTAGGAGCTTCATCTTCATCCGTTTCTTCAAGGGCGATGATTTCTTCGTCGACTTCATCGATCGCATACCAAGAACGAAGACCCCATTTGTTATCCCCAAGTGGGATAAAGCTTCCATCCACATTCAATTCAGTGTAGAACAATGGAAGAGCTTCACGGATCTCGCTATTTGATTTTTCAAGGTAATTTTGAATTTCATTTACAAGATCGCTAAAGTACATTTCATGGTCACGTCCGCGCAATTCCAAAATCGCACGCGCCACTTCAATCATAGAAAGTTCACTTTTTTCTTGTCCAGCAAATACTTCTAATTCCAAGGGTAAATCTCCTTATGTTTCATTTCCTAAATGGAGAAGGATCCGGTCTCAAACCTCATCCCATCCTAAATGATAGATTGAAAACTTCTAGCAGCCAAATCTATCACAAATTTTATCGTTACACTCTATTGTACGATAAATTTCCCCTTTCGTCAAAGGAAAATTCCAGGATTCTCCATGAAATCAGAAAAAGAAGAGTCTCACGACTCTTCTTTTTATTCTAAATTATTTTACTTTTGCTGTGCTTGTGATCACGTTCACTGCTTTCTTCACTGTAATGTCATGTTTCAACATTTCTGGTGAAAGAAGGTTGCGAACTTGTTCAACTGGCATGTTGTAATCTGCTGCCAATTGTTCGATTTCAGCGTTGATTTCTTCTTCAGTTGCTTCAAAGCCTTCTGCTTTGGCTACTGCTTCAACCACAAGGTTTGTCTTCGTGCGGCTTTCAGCTTCTGCTTCGTATTGTTTGTGAAGATCATCTTGAGTTGTTCCAGTGATTTGGAAGTACATGTCAGGTGAGATTCCTTGACGTTGCATATTTCCAAGGAATTCGTTGATTGAACGGTGTACTTCTTCGTGGATCATTTCTTCTGGAAGTTCAACGATTTCAGCATTTTCAACTGCAAGATCGATCGCTGCTGCTTCTACTGCATCGTTGTATGCTTCTTCTTTAGCTTCTGCCAATTCTTTGCGGTATTTTTCTTTTAATTCAGCAAGAGTTTCAACTTCTTCATCGATATCTTTTGCCAATTCATCGTCAAGAGCTGGTACTTCTTTTGCTTTCACTTCGTGGATTGTTGTCACGAATTTCGCTTCTTTACCTGCAAGGTCAGCCGCTTGGTAGTCTTCTGGGAAGGTTACGATCACGTCAACTGTTTCACCAGCAGAGTGTCCAACCAATTGGTCTTCGAAACCTGGGATGAATTGACCTGAACCAAGTCCAAGTGAGAAGTTCTCACCTTTACCACCGTCAAATTCAACACCATCGATAGAACCTACGAAGTCGATCACAACTGTGTCGCCTTCTGCAGCAGCACCTTCTTTAACAACCAATTCAGCCAAGTTGTTGCGTTCGCGTTCGATACGAGCATCCACATCAGCATCTGTTACTTCTTTAGAAACTTCTACTGATACTTCAAGATCTTTGTAAGCACCTAATTTTACTTCAGGTTTTGTTACAACAGTGGCTGTCAACGTCCAGTCTTGGCCTTTTTCCATAGAAACAACATCAAAAGTTGGTTGTGCTACAACTTCGATTCCAGCTTCTTTAACAGCTGCTTCGTATGCTGCTGGAAGAAGATCGTTCAAAGCATCTTGGTAAAGAGCTTCTTCACCAAAACGTTGGTTGAAGATTGGACGTGGAATATGACCTTTACGGAATCCAGGTACGTTCAAAGTTTTCTTAACTGATTCAAACACACGGTCCAAAGCAGGTTTGATTTGCTCTTGGCTGATGGTGAAAGTCAACACACCGTGGTTAGTTTCTTTGTTTTCAAATGATACAGACATTCTGTCTCTCCTTAAAATAATATAGTCATTCCTTATAATTTTACCACAAAACTTTGAAAAAGCAAGTTTTAAAACGTGTTTGCCTCTCTTTTCATCCAAAAAAACTAGCCCCTAAAAGCTAGTTTAAATTAGGATTTCCGAATAGGATCGTCTTGGTATAGAGCACGGGCGCCACCGATCAATTTTGGCCGACTGGCCAGGGCTGTGACATGGGCTTCCCCTAGTTCACGCAAGACAGGACGAATCGGAACTTGTACATGTTTGACATGCATCCCAACCGAGGTATCTCCGATGTCTAGTCCCGCTTGGGCTGTGATAAACTCCACTTCAACAGGATCCTTAAAATACTTAAAAGCAGCGAGTTGTCCAGCTCCTCCCGCATGGAGACTTGGAAGGACATTGACGATTTCTAGATCCTTCTTGTCTGCTAATTCCCGCTCGACCACTAGGGCCCGATTGAGATGCTCGCAGCCTTGTACAGCTAGATAAATTCCTTTAGCATTTAACTCATCCAGCAAGGTTTTGACAATGGCCTCCGCAATGTCAATATTGGAAGCTTTTCCAATTTGCCCTCCTGCAACTTCACTTGAAGACAAGCCTAGGACTAGAATCTGCCCTTGACGGAGTCGACTCTTAGTTAGTACATCGGCTAGGATTTCTTTTACATCTTTCTTCAGTTGCTCCAGATCCATGAATTAGCTCCCTTTCTTTTGGAAGGCATAATAGACCACATAGCCTAAAGCCATTCCGACAAAATTCTGAGCAAGGTTATTTGGAATGTCCGAGATAGCAGCTCCCCAGCCATTGCCTAAAAGGAGGGCAGAAGCTAGTGCGTAACCGCCTACCATGACGACTGTCGCAAGAAGCAAGCCTAGGTAACGGGCTTTTCCCTTGAAGCCAGCAAAATAGCCTTGGCCCCCGTGAAAGAGGAGGCTAAAGAACATCCACTGAGGATAGCCTGAAATCAGATCGAGTAGGAAGGCTCCGACACCACCTACAATCGCACCTTCCTTGCGTCCAAAATAGAAGGCTGTAAAATACACTCCAAGATCTAACAGGGTGACAATCCCTGTGGGAGTTGGGAGTTTGGTATAGTAGCCAAGTACAACTGTCAAGGCTGTCAAAATGGAAAGGCGGGCAATGAGTTGAGTTCGATTAGATGTCATATTGTAATACTCCATACTGGTCTGAATGTTGAATCGCTTGGAAGACAAAGTCTTTAGAGGCTTTAACAGCTTCAAGCGGTGATTTCCCTTTCACCAACTGGCTGGAAATGCTAGACGCAAAGGTACAACCAGCTCCTGTATTGTTCTTTTCTAGGACTGGCTCTTCAAAGATCGTAAAATCTTGTCCGTCATAAAAGACATCGATGGCCTTTTCTTTATTGAGACGATTGCCTCCTTTGACCACGACATTCGCTGCTCCTAATTCGTGGAGCTTGCGCGCTGCCTCCTTCATATCGTCGAGCGATTGAATCTTGCTTTGGGTCAAGATCTCAGCTTCTGGTAAGTTTGGCGTAATGATGGTCACATAAGGGAAGAACTTGATCAATTCGTCTCGAAGGGCTGACACTTCCACATCGTGGCTTTCCTTACAGACCAAGACAGGGTCTAGCACCACTGGGATTTCCGCATGGGCTTTGACATAGTCCAAGGCTAAGTCTGCCACTTCAACATTTGGCAAAAGACCGAGTTTAATAGCAGAGAAAGGAACATCTTTGAGAGAGTTGAGCTGCTGAGTAAAGGTCGTTGGATCCACTGGAATCACTTCAAAACCATGCTCAGTCATGGCTGTCAAACAAGTCACCGCTACAAAGCCATGCTGTTTGTTAGTCGTATAGGTAGCAAGGTCTGCGTGAAGACCTCCCCCACTAAAAATATCATTTCCTGAAATTGCGAGAATCAATTCATTACTCATAACGTATCTCCTTTAAATATAAGCCATTTGGCGCTGCTGTAGGACCTGCTAGATTGCGGTCCTTTTTTTCTAAAATCAGATCGATCTGCTCTATCGGCATCCGATCATTTCCGATCTTCAACAAAGTTCCCACCATATTGCGGATTTGCTTGTAGAGAAAGCCATTGCCCGAAAAGGTAAAGACAAGGCGGTGATTTGCCGCGTCCTCGACCAAGCGAGCTTCTGTGATCGTACGCACCTTATCTTCCACACTGGTACCCGAAGCTGTGAAACCGGTGAAATCATGGGTTCCCTCCAACTTTTGGATGGCTGCTTGCATCTTGGCCACATCCAAGGGATAGGGATAGTGGGTGGCATAGTGGCGCATCATGGGGTTCTTGGGACGACCATAATCCACGATGAATTCATAGGTTTTGCTGTGCTTCTGGTAGCGTGAATGAAAGTCCTCGGGGACTTGCTCCACCCGGATAAAGTCAATATCCTCTGGGGTTTGGGTATCAAGGGCAAAGCGGAGCTTCTCCTCGTCCCGTAGCTGGGGGAGATCAAAATGGATGACCTGCCCAAGGGCATGGACACCTGCATCCGTTCGGCCTGCTCCATGGATGGTCACAGGATTTCCCTGATTGAGACGCATCAAGGTCTTCTCGATTTCTTCTTGCACACTACGGGCATGCAGTTGTCGTTGAAAACCCGCAAATAGATTCCCATCATAAGAAATAGTTGCTTTGTATCGTGTCATGGTTTTATTTTAGCAGGATATAGAAGGGGATACAAGAGAGAAAATGGCATTCTGTCCGGGTACAGTTTTTTAAAGAAAGAAGGTTCTTGAAGGCCATCCAAAAATAAAACGAGCTCCTTACTCAAAAGGAAACTCGTTTATTCTTATAAGTCATCTAAAGCATCTTTGACCTTATCAAAAAAGCCTTTTTTCTTTGGATTGACCTTCAAATCACTTGCTTCCGCAAAGGCTTGAAGGGCTTGTTTTTGCTTGTCATTTAAGCCAGTTGGGGTGACAACATTGACAGACACATATTGGTCTCCCATGGCACCACCACGTAAGCTTGGAGCACCTTTTCCGCGAAGACGGAATTTCTTACCGGTTTGGGTTCCTTCAGGAATGACCAAATCAACATCGCCATGAACCGTAGGCACATGAACCGTATCTCCAAGAGCTGCTTGGACAAAGTTCAAGTCTAACTTGTAGTAGATGGTTGAACCATCACGTTCAAAGCGATCGCTCGGCTCAACATTGACAACAACATACAAGTCTCCATAAGGTCCACCGTTAAAGCCAGCTTCTCCTTGACCCGCTAAGCGGATTTGTTGACCTGTTTCAACTCCTGCAGGAATCTTGACGTTCACGCTATGGGCTTGTTTTTCATGACCTGTTCCACGACAAGTGCTACATGGATCTTTAATTTCTTGACCACGACCATGGCAGACATCACAGGTTACTTGACGACGCATCATTCCAAGAGGGGTTTGGGTATCGACATTGATAACCCCAGAACCGTGACAGCGTCCACAGGTTACCGGACTAGTCCCTGGCTTAGCACCTGAACCGTGACAGGTATGGCAGCTTGCTTCACGATGGTACTTAACTTCTTTTTCAGCACCAAAAATCGCTTCTTCAAACTTGAGATTAACACGGTATTGGAGGTCGTCTCCTTGACGAGGGGCATTGGGATTACGGCTTGCACCGCCACCAAAGAAGCTGGAGAAGATATCTTCAAAACCACCAAAGCCACTACCGTTAAAGCCACCAAAGCCACCTGCTCCACCACCGAAGCCACCATTGGCACCCGTAGCACCATATTGGTCATAGGCCGCCCGCTTTTGTTCGTCGCTTAACGTCTCATAAGCTTCTTGAACTTCCTTGTACTTTTCCTCAGCACCAGGCTCCTTGTTGATATCTGGGTGATATTTTTTAGATAATTTCCGATAGGCTTTCTTGATCTCATCTTGAGATGCATTCTTTGAAACGCCCAAACGGTCATAAAATTCAGTATTGTTCATAATTCAAGATACAAAGGGCGTCAAACGGACACAGCCAAAATAGGAGTTTTGACGACGGACGCTTGCGTCCTAGAAAAAACTATCTTTTTGGCACCGTCCGTAGCCCGTGTTCAGTTGCGAACACTCTTTGTTCCTTTCTATTGTTATTGAGTAAGAAACTTCAGAGCTCGAGTTCAATTCCCCGAACACTCTTTGTTCCTTTCTGTAATTTTTACCTACATATTTAGAGGATGTTTTCTATACTTTGCTTCACTTGATCAAACTCTTGGTCTGATAGAGTAAATATCAAATCCTCTGTTGCATAGTCGTTCTGTTCTTTAAAATAGTTGTCCGTATTCTCTGCCAACCCTAAACCGAAAATCACTTTTCTTGCAAACTCTTGATGTGCAAAACCGATAGCCGTAATGATTTGTTTATCTTGCACAACCAGTTTGGGTTGGAAATTTTCACGTGGAAGAAATTCAAAATAATCAAAGAAGTTTTGCCAAATTCCACCTGTAAATTTCGTATCGTTCAACAAGCCTGCTTTCGCTAATAAAAGAGGCGCTGAAGAAATGGCTGCAATTAGGACTTCTTGCTCACCAAGAGCCCTCAAAAACGAAATCAATTTCTCATCCTGTAGAGCAGGACCTATATTGACCATTCCTGGCAAAATCACACAAGAATACTCTTCTATACGGATTTGATCTAGTGTTTTCGTTGGTTGACAGGGCAATCCATCTTCAGAGACTACTATCGAATCATCTGAAGCGACATAATCAATCGTGACGTCAAAAGATAGAGCTAAAGTACTGGTTAAAGCAGTTATCTCATAAAGAGAAAAATTAGGATAAATCAAACAAAGTACTTTTTTCATACGCAACATCCTCTATTTTACCGAAAAACAGAGGCTGGGTTGCAACCTCTGGATTTCTTCCTATCATTACGACATTCTAAGACAAAGTCGATTATACTTTTTTAGAACTAGTAAGGCTGAATTGAGTTTCGGATTAAATCGAGCACGCCCTAACCTCTTGGTGAAAAAGACAAATCTTTCTAGAAACTAAAGTTTCTGCGTCAGATTTCCTATTTTCACTGTGAGGTTTTAACGGGCTTTGCATCTTATTTTTCCGTAAACTCTCCGTCTACGACGTCATCGCCTGCATTTCCTGTTGCTTGTGCGCCTTCTGCTCCTGCTTGGGCTTGTTGCGCTGCCGCGGCTTGTTCGTAGAGTTTCACAGCAAGTCCTTGTGCTTTTTCGTTCAATGCTTCAAGTTTTGCTTTCATTTCGTCCAAGTTGTTGTCTTCTTGAGCTTTCTTAAGATCATCAAGGGCAGCTTGGGCAGCATCACGTTCTGCATCGAAACCTTTGCCTTCAGTTTCCTTGATTGTCTTTTCAGTCGCAAAGATAGCTTGGTCTACTTCGTTACGAAGGTCTACTTCTTCTTTACGTTTCTTATCTGCTTCAGCGTTAGCTTCTGCATCTTTCATCATGCGGTCGATTTCTTCGTCTGTCAAACCTGAGTTAGATTGGATCACAATAGTTTGTTCTTTTTGAGTTCCAAGGTCTTTAGCCTTAACAGATACGATACCGTTCTTATCGATGTCAAACGTTACTTCGATTTGTGGGATACCACGAGGTGCAGCTGGGATATCTGTCAATTGGAAGCGTCCAAGAGTCTTGTTATCTGCTGCCATTGGGCGTTCCCCTTGAAGAACGTGGATATCAACGGCTGGTTGGTTGTCTGCTGCAGTTGAGAAGACTTGTGATTTAGAAGTTGGAATCGTAGTGTTGCGGTCGATGAGTTTTGTAAAGACTCCACCCATTGTTTCGATACCAAGTGACAATGGCGTTACGTCAAGAAGGACAACGTCTTTCACATCACCAGTGATCACACCACCTTGGATGGCAGCACCCATAGCCACTACTTCGTCAGGGTTCACTGATTTGTTTGGTTCTTTACCAGTTTCAGCTTTAACAGCTTCAACAACGGCAGGGATACGAGTTGAACCACCAACAAGGATGACTTCGTCAATTTCTGACAAGCTCAAACCTGCATCTGAAAGGGCTTGGCGAACTGGAGTTTTTGTACGTTCAACGAGGTCACGAGTCAAATCGTCAAATTTAGCACGAGTCAAGGTCATTTCCAAGTGAAGAGGTCCAGCTTCACCAGCAGTGATAAATGGCAAGCTGATTTGTGTTGAAGTGACACCAGAAAGGTCTTTCTTCGCTTTTTCAGCTGCATCTTTCAAACGTTGAACAGCCATCTTGTCGTTTGACAAGTCGATGCCGTTTTCTTTCTTGAATTCTGCTACTAAGTAGTCGATGATTTTTTGGTCAAAGTCGTCACCACCGAGTTTGTTATCCCCTGCAGTTGCCAATACATCAAAGACACCATCACCCAATTCAAGGATAGATACGTCGAATGTACCACCACCAAGGTCGAATACCAAGATTTTTTCTTCTTTGTCTGTCTTGTCCAAACCGTAAGCAAGAGCTGCTGCAGTTGGTTCGTTGACGATACGTTCTACTTCAAGACCAGCGATTTTACCAGCGTCTTTTGTTGCTTGACGTTGAGCATCGTTAAAGTAAGCTGGAACTGTGATAACTGCTTTCGTTACTTTTTCACCAAGGTATTCTTCAGCATAACCTTTCAAGTATTGAAGGATCATAGCTGAGATTTCTTGTGGAGTGTATTCTTTCCCGTTAGCAGAAACTTTTTCAGAAGTACCCATCTTAGATTTGATAGAGATGACTGTATCTGGGTTTGTAACTGCTTGACGTTTTGCAGCGTCACCAACGATGATTTCACCGTTTTTGAAAGAAACTACAGAAGGGGTTGTGCGGTTTCCTTCTGGGTTTGCGATGATTTTTGATTCAGTTCCTTCAAGAACTGCAACTGCTGAGTTTGTTGTACCTAAGTCAATACCGATAATTTTAGACATATGTTTTTCTCCTTAAATTTATCTTCTTTTTTCTTTTTGATACTCTTCTTAAGTGGCGACGCCGTCAGAGCTTGACTTCGTCAATCTCTTTGACTAAACTTTGAGCCTAAGGTCTCAAAGTTTGTGCAAATAGCGCCACGGCGAAGAGTATCGCCTTTGGTTCGCTTCGCGTACTATTGGTGAAGCTGAACCATTGTTTATCTTTCTTTCATAGTTTAGTGTCGTTTCGGACAAGGTATCCTAGTTGTATACAACTACCATTGCTGGGCGTAGGATGCGGTCGTGGAGTTTGTAGCCTTTTTGGAAGACTTGTGCGATGGTGTCTGCTGGATGTTCGTCATCAGCTGGGAGGGTTTGAATGGCCATGTGGTAATTATGGTCAAATTCTCCGTCGGCTGGAATTTCTTCGATCCCTTCTTCTTTCAGAGCATGAATCAAGCTTTCTTGCACCATTTCTAGTCCTTTTTTGACATCATCTGTCAACCCTTCAACGGCAAGGGCACGTTCTAAGTTATCCAACGAAGGCAAGATTGCTTTTGCCAAGTCTTGGCTGCGATAGCGTTGCAAAAGTTGGCGTTCTTCGTTGGCACGACGCTGAATGTTTTGCATTTCTGCATGAGCGCGAAGGTATTTGTTTTCAAATTCTTCGGCACGCGCTTGTGCTTCTTCTAATTCAGAAGGTTGCTTGCTTTCCTCTACAACTTCTTCAGTTGTTTGGGCAACTTCCTCTTCTTTCACGTCTTCTTTTTTGATTTCTTCTGTCAAGGCATACACCCCTTTCATTTGGTCTTAATTTACTTCATAATGGTTGCTGTTGAGGTAACGGTAGTAGTCCGTTAACTTCATGACCAGTACCCGTCCGATAACATTGACGAGGCTAATCACACGCCTGTAATCCATCTCTACGGGACCAATCACATGCATGAGGGCCATCCCACGATAAGGAACCAGGAATTTATGACTAATCACGGTCACATTTTTCAAAGCCTTCTCTTGGGACTCCGCAACCAGGATCTGGGTCATTTGGTCCTCTGGCATTCCCCCTCGCAACTCCAAGGCTACGTGTTGGGGATTATCCAAGAACTGATAGGTCTGAAGATCGGCGTAGGTTAAAGATGAAACCTTTCCTTCTACAAAGACCAGTTCTTGAAACAGTTGCGAGAAGACGTAATCAAACAGATCCAAGACATTGTCTGTCGTCTTAAAATAGCGCTGGACAATCTGTGGAATCTCTGTCCGCAAGCGGTAGTGGATATCCAAGACCGTATTTCCAATGAAGCGTTCTTGAACCAGCTGATGGAAGATTTCCAAGTCACTGGTTAAGAAATTCTTTGGAATCGCAAATTGTACGGTAACAGGCTTTGATTCATCCAAGGTCAATACCGCCAAAGCATCGTGGTTGGACAAGGGAACAATCTCAAAACCCGTCAAGCGCTGTCGTGTCGGCTCAACATCCTGAATAACTGCGGTGTAGCCCGTCATCTGGGCTAGTAACTTAGCCGTAGCATCCAAGATATCGTCTAGCTTAAAGGCTTCGAAATCGAAGGCTTTCACCACCTGGTAGACATCTTGCTCATCAATCAGCTCCAGATCGAGCGAGTTCTGAACAAAATATTGAAAACCAGCCCGGCTAGGCATTCGACCACTCGAAGTGTGGGCTTTTTCTAATAAGCCCTGCTTTTCGAGGGCAGCCATGTCGTTTCGGATGGTGGCACTACTGGATTGAATGACATCTTGCAGGGCTTTTGAACCGACCGGTTCGTGGGTCTTGGTAAAGATATCGACGACAAGATTGAGAATCTCATTTTGACGTTCTGTAACCATGACCTCACCTCTCTTTCATCTTTAGCACTCTACACATCCGAGTGCTAAACTATGATTCTATTATACACCCTCTCAAGAGAAAGTCAAGAAAAAAATCCAAAAAATTAGCACTCTTTTTCCAAGAGTGCTAAAAATCATTCTTAAGGCCTAGAAAAGTGTATGTCCTACTATTTTCCGGCCTTTTTCAGTAATTGAATGTATTCTTCTAATACTAGCTGATGTTTGGCCATATACTGAGCACTTTCTACACCAACATAACGGAAATGCCAATTCTCAAAAGTCACACCTGTAATATCGCTCTTGCCATCTGGATAGCGAAGAACAAAACCATATTGAGGTGCAATGGCAGCCAGCTGCAAGCCTAACTCATCACTTTGACCTGCTTCGACGCTCATATCAATTGCAAGACCTGTCTGATGCTCACTAGCACCAGGGACCTGCACCTGAGTCTGCACCTGTTTTTCAGCTTCTTCGTGTGAAAGACCACTCGCTTCTAACTCAGCAACACGCTCATTATAGAGCTCGGTTTGTTCGGCTACACTCCGATAACCCGATATCAAGGTTTCTTCTGGGGCAATTTTTCGGGCTGCTTCCAAAAATTGACGCGTTGGATCTCCAATCCGACTATCGACTTTTATGGCATCCACATCTGTCAATTGTGGGTTCAGCTCAGGCTTCACATTGTCACGATTGACCAAGATCAACTGCCAATCTTTTGTCGAGACGGCTGGCAGATCTGATTTTTCTTCCTTTTTCTTAGAAGAAGACGGAGTCGTCACGACAGTTTTTTTGGCCTTCCAAAACTGGAGCCCTGAAAACAGGTTTGGTTTCGCCAAATAGGCGCCAATCCCCGATCCAAGGGCCGCAAGAAGAAAGCAACTCACTAGATAGGGCCACCATTTCTTGCGTTTTTTTCTTGCGCGTCTGTACTTATTCGTCATGGCCTTCCTCTAGAAGTTTTGCTCCAACTTTACGATAGGACATATCCCCAACTTTTTCGATAGTAAAGGCTCCATCTTCATAAGCCAAAACAGTTACACTTCCATTATCTAAGACCAATTCTTTAAAGGCTTTTGGATCAATCAGGTAAATCAAGGTACTGATGGTCATGCCATGACTGACCACCATAGCATTGCCACCACCAGCTGCTTCCACCTCTTTTGCGATAGCTTCAAACCCTTCTTTGATCCGACCACTCAAGGCGCTCCAGGATTCAGCCCAACCCGTGGTGTCGACTTCAACAATCCCTTCTGCCAACTCCATCAAGCTCAACTGATGAAAATCCTCGACCTTAAAAACACGGGGTAAAACCCCCATAAAGAGCTCGCCATCATAGGCACCGTCGAAGCTACCAAAACACCACTCACGAATGCGTTTATCATAGCGATAAGGAATCTGACCTGTCAAACCAAGCTCCTGAAGAACAATTCCCATGGTTTGAATGGTGCGTCCAGAATCACTCGACACAGCCTGCTTAAAAGAAAGACCTGCTTCCTTAAGGCCAAGTCCTAATTCTTTAATTCCACGCTCTCCTGCTTCTGTCAGCGGAGTGTCTGACCAGCCCTGTGCTCGTCCGATGGTATTAAACATGGTTTTTCCATGACGAGCAATATATAATCTGGTTTTTGTCATTGTATTACCTCCGTATGTATCTCTTTCATTATATCATTTTTTGCAAAAAGAAAGTAGGAAAGCTCTTACAAGTTTTGAGAGAAAGAAAAGGCCATGACCAAAAGGTCAGCCTTTCAGGATGGACTAGGATTCTTGCAAGCCTTCACCGACTTCACGGTAACTGCTATCTCCAAAAATCTTAACCGTCAATTCTCCATCTTCATATTCTACAAGGGTAACACTACCGTTTGAAAGAGGCAGATTGAGATTTGGTTTACCTTCAATTAAGCAGACCACGGTCTGAATGGTCCAACTATGGCTGACCACCAAGGCATTGCCTCCACCATTTTCTTCTACTTCTTTGGCAATGGATTCAAAACCTTCTAGGATCCGTCCTTTCAAGACTTCCCAAGGTTCCGCCCAGCCAGCTGTATCGACCTGGCAGATCCCTTCCGCCAAGTCTTTCAAGCTCAAGGTCTTATAATCTTCTACATCTAGCACACGCGGTACAACACCATGAAAGAGTTCCCCACCGTAGGCGCCGTCAAAACTACCAAAAGACCATTCGCGAATCCGTTTGTCAAAGCGATAAGGGATCTGGTCTTTCAACCCCAATTCATCGAGAATGATCCCCATGGTCTGAATGGCACGACCTGAATCACTGGAGTAGGCTCGAGTAAACTCTAAACCAGACTCACGCAAGCCGATTCCTAGAGCCTGGATGCCTTTCTCTCCTTCTGCTGTCAAAGGGGTATCGGACCAGCCTTGGGCACGGCCGATGGTATTAAACATGGTTCTCCCATGACGAATCACAAATAATCTTGTTTTAGCCATCTTGTCTCCTTTTGTAAGAAAAAAGTCTGGAGTTTCATCATCACAGACTTTTCTATTCGTTTCTTCTATTATACTCGATTTCTCTTAGTTTTTAAAGCTATGAACCGGGGCCGGAATTTGACCACCACGGACAATAAAGTCAGCTGACGAAGCCTTGTTGACCTTCATTACCGGAGCAGAGCCAAGAAGTCCTCCAAGCTCTAACATATCGCCTTCTTCTCCATAAGGAATGATCCGAACGGCTGTTGTCTTTTGGTTGATCACTCCGATAGCTGCTTCATCGGCAATCATAGCCGCAATGGTCGTAGCTGGAGTATCAGCTGGGATGGCAATCATATCCAGACCGACCGAGCAAATGGCTGTCATGGCTTCCAATTTTTCCAGATTGATATGACCTGACTGGACTGCCGCAATCATCCCCTCATCTTCTGAGACCGGGATGAAGGCACCTGACAAACCACCGACTTGGTTACAAGCCATGATACCACCTTTTTTCACTTGGTCATTGAGCAGAGCGAGTGCTGCTGTTGTCCCGTGGGTTCCTACTACTTCAAGCCCCATGGCTTCAAGGACACGGGCAACCGAATCCCCAACAGCTGGTGTTGGCGCGAGAGACAAATCCACAATTCCAAACTCAACACCGAGACGTTCACTAGCCATTTGACCAACCAGTTGCCCGACACGAGTAATCTTGAAGGCTGTCTTCTTAACGGTTTCAGCCAAGACATCAAAGCTTGCACCATGAACTTTTTCAATCGCCCGTTGGACGACACCAGGTCCGGAAACCCCAACGTTGATGACAACATCCGCTTCACCAACACCGTGGAAGGCACCCGCCATAAAAGGATTGTCCTCTACTGCATTGGCAAAGACCACCAGTTTCCCTGGTCCCATTGGATCCGCTTGGGAGGCTTCTTTAATAATACGACCCATGTCTCGGACAGCGGTCATATTGATCCCTGTCTTAGTGGAACCGATGTTAACCGAAGAGCAGACAAAATCCGTCTCTGCTAGGGCGCGAGGAATGGAATTGATCAGGATCTCATCCCCCTTTTGGTAACCTTTTTGAACCAGGGCTGAGAAGCCACCGATAAAGTTAATTCCGATCTCTTTAGCCGCACGATCCAACGCCTTGGCAAAGGGCACATAATCTGTCGCATTGGTTGCTGCCCCAATAATAGAAATCGGAGTGACTGAAACCCGCTTATTCACAATCGGAATTCCCAGTTCTGCCGCAATCTCATCCCCAACAGCTACTAAGTCCTTGGCCTTTGTCACAATCTTCTGGTAGACCTTTTCTGCCGCCTTATCAATATCTGGATCAATACAATCCAGAAGGGAGATGCCCATGGTGATGGTTCGAACATCAAAGTTCTGCTCCTCAATCATAGCAATGGTTTCTGTTACCTGTTTAATGTCCATAAATCCTCACCCCTATCTTACAAATTGTGCATGGCATCAAAAATCGCTGCGCTCTGGATATTGATTTTGACATGAAGAGACTGACCAAATTCTTCTAATTCTGAACGAAGCTGGGTGAAATCTTTTTTCTCATCCGATGTCACGACTGCCATCATGGTGAAGTACTCATCCAATACCGTTTGAGAGATATCATCAATATTAAGTCCCAATTCTGCTATTTTTGTTGCGACACCCGCTACGATTCCTTTGTGGTCTTTTCCGACGACTGTAATAATTGCTTTCATTTCACTGCTCCATTCTATCTATTTGCTTTCATTGTAGCATAATCCCCTTAAAATCGCCCTTCTCAACTGGGAACGTTCGGATATTTTCCGCGTATCTAAAAAATAAAGGCTGGATCTACATCCAACCTCTCTATCGACTATTCAGTTTCATCTCTTAAGAACTCTTTCTTCACGCGCACCGTACTTTCATATGTTGCTCCAGCCAGGCGGTCAAACGGAAAGCGACGACTGAGCAAGATGATGGCAAAAGTGAGAATGAGGTACAATAAAAGCACAAAGAAGAGCAACAAGATCATGGATAAGGTTAAGAGAGAATTTTTCGTCAAATCCTGATTCAAGAGTGAAATCAAATAGAACAATCCTTGGGGTATCAAGTAGAAATAGCCCGCCACTAGAATCCCCCTCCAAATGGTGCGAAGCCATCTTTGCTTATCAAAATGCAAGCGACATTTCAACAAAGCCATTCCCAAGGTTTTGCCCCGCCACAAAGGAAGCAAGCTAAAGTAAAGAGCCAAAACCGCTACATAAGGAATCGTCCCTAAACCCCCAATCAATGCGTAGAGAATCGATACCATCACAAAGTCGATCAAGAAAGCAAGACCCATCCGAAAGCCAGATACTCTCGTCCCCACTCGGAAAGAATGCTGGTCTATTTCATCTCGTGTTGGCAGTAACCAAACCAGAAACCAACCGAGCAGGTAGCCCACTCCACCACCAGTGGTATTTTGAATGATATCATCGACATCTGCTAGGCGGTAGGGGCCCGGATATAGAAAGTAGAGACCTGACAACTGGGTCAGCTCCAAAAAAAGACTAAAGAGGGCCGTCAGGAAAATCGTCTTCTTAAAACCACACTTGAAATAATAGCGCAGATACATCCCAAAAGGAATCAACATCAGGACATTAAAGGCGGGCACATAAAAAGTCGGATGCTTAAGGGCTTGAATCCAAGTGCTTGTCTGCGCCAGATCAAAGGGACTCTCCTTGAAAAAATCCACCACAAAGGCAAAGGGATACAGATTGATCATTTCCGAGTAGCTGGTATGGATCTTACTTGGATCTGGCAGGGGCAAGACCACCAAGAGATAGACCGTCATCAAGTAAAGCATAAAAGAATAGAAAATCAGCACCCGTAATTTATTGACCGAGCCATATTTTCGGTAATTCAAAATCATGTAGGGCAAGGTCAGCAAAAAGGCCAGGAAAGGAAAGAGCTGAACAGCTGTTTTAATTGTAGAAATATAGCCCATTGTGTCTCCTTTTTACACTTATAAAATCACCCTTTGCGCAATGACAAAAGGTGATTTTTCATTGATATAGAGTATTATACGGCGCAATGAAGGAAGAGTCAAGGAAGCAGGATGAAAATCTCGCTTAAGAGCGAGCTTCATTGGTAGGAGCCTTCTTCAGACTTTTACTTCCGAAAAAGACCAATAGATAACTGGCAATCCCTGAAAGGTGCAGCCAAGTCGAGATCCAGCCGGTGATGGCCGGTAAGAGCATGAGGCCAGATAGAAAAACTAAGAATAGATAAAACAGTTTTACGAAGAGTGAATACTCTTTCCACATATTTGGTAGGATCAGGATTCCTCCCATTACAAAGGCATAGCCTACAGCAGAGATCCCTGTTGCCTGAATGTCCTGCCCTTGCGTTAAAAGATGAAAAACGATGGAAGAGAGAGTTGTCGCCGTCACAAAAACGATCAAGACTTGCCTGGGTCCTCTCTTCCTTTCTAACAGTCCACCAAAAGGAAGGACCATGAGTCCATTTAAAATCAAATGGACCCATAAAAACCAGACAGGGGCTCCTTTACTGCCATGCATCAAGGTCCCACTGACATATTGCCAAGCATAGACTGGCTTCGAATGAAAGGCCAACAGGTCATACATAGCATCCCCATAAAAGGAAGTCAAAAGACCTAGCAACAAACAAGTTAAAGACAAAGTACTGACAACGGGGTAGGTTTTGAGGATTCTTTTCATGTTCATCTTCTCTTTTTCAAAAAACAACTTGGCAATCTGTCCATTCATGACCATTATACCACTTATTTCAATGGAGACAGCCCTATTTTTTACTCTTTTCATTTCAAATCTTTGATCTAAAAACTGAATGTCTTGACTGATTGGTTCCTCATCATTCGCAATCGGATCAGGAGGCGATCCTGTATTTAGAATACCGTAGCGAAAATTTGACTTTCCATTTCAGAGGGTATATACTTATATTAATCTGAACTAAATAGTTTTCATTTTTTAAATGAACTGTCTTCAATTCAGATTAAAAAACTATTTACTTAACGGAGGTGGCGCTATGTCATTAGAAGATAAATTAAACCAAGTTAAAGGTTCTGTTAAGGAAGGTCTCGGTAAAGTAACCGGCGACACAAAAACAGAAGCTGAAGGCGTTGCTGAAAAAGTTGCATCAAAAGCTAAAGAAGTTGCTGAAGATGCAAAAGAAGCTGTTGAAGGAGCTATCAAGGGCGTGAAGAATATCCTTCACAAAGACGATAACTAATTTTTAACATTCTGGAATCACTCTATTTTCTACCGTCACGTTTGACTGTGGAAGATAGGGTGTTTTTTTCATTCATCTTGGGTATAGAAAAAAGAGGCTGGGACAAAAGTCCTAGCCTCTCAATTGTCTTTGGATTGTCGAGCAAGACGCAGTGGTTGAGTGGGCTCTACTACGCTGATTTCATCAGCTTTTACAGCCCTACTCAACTGTGCGGAGGTGGGACGACGAAATCGAATTCTAACGAATTGCCGATTTCTGTCCCACTCTCTTATAACGATTGTCTTTCTTTTAAAGAAAGGTTTACTAAATGGTGCTGCTTTACGATCTTTTCAGTTTTTATGTGATCGCTTTATCTTGAAACAGAATAAATTTTGATTGACTCATCCCTTTCAACATCGTCACCTCCATTTTCGACACCATTCATATAAATCCACGCTATTTAAAGTATCGTTTTGTTTTTCTTAATTGTGCAATATTAATATAGAGATGGATTAGAGCCGTTATAAGGACACCAACTAACTGCACTTCACCAAGAATGATGGATAAGGCAAATAAGATGATATAGACCGATGGTAAGATTAGCTGATTGAGTTTGAACAAGATTAAATAAGCCTCTGCCATTTCCGCCTGTTTTTCTCCCTCATCATACGTTTCTAGATAATCTAATACCTCTTTTGGTGTGGCTAAAATAGAGATCTGGTAATTACGAATTTTGCTCGTTGTTTTGACGCAGAAACTTCCAACAAGAATGGTTAATACCGCTAAGAGAAAAACTGATAACGGAAGATCATGACTAGGTAACACGGTAACCAAACTGAAAAGCATACTAACTTGCAAAACATTGTAAGCAACTGTCCCATAATCTAGAGAGCGATACATCTTGATATAAGCCAGCTCATTTAATTCATCATCTTCTTCTGCTAGGTAGCTATCATAAGCTTTCCTACTATTCATAATAAAATAAAGAGCTACTATGGTCGATAGTATTCCCAGACAGAAAAAGAAGGTCGTCAAAACAAACTGTACTTGCTCTTGAGAAATGTTTAAATGAAGATTTGTGAAGGCAACACCAAACATTCCGATTAAACCACCCAACAATAAACTTCCTAACAATAGTAATAAATGTTTCTTTTTCATTTTCCATCTTCTTTCTAAAATAAACTAAGTAGCCCTTGAACCAGAGCATGACCAAATCCAAAGGTAGCTGTTAACACTTGATCACCAAAGCTATTCAGGAGAATGGAAACTATATAGAAAAATAGGATCTTGTACCCTGATTTTTTGATGACCTCTTCAAGAGATCCACTCCCCATCCAGCCAGCTAAAAGAGCATAGCTTATAACGGTGAGAAGACTAATTTCTATCGAAGATAGAAAAAGCAAACAAGCCAGTGCACGAATCATCAGAGGGTCTACCTTGAAATAATTAGCTATACCGGCACAAACCCCTGCAATTTCTTTGTGTTCGGTATCTACTTGAAAATCCGCCAAAAACTCTTTCATAATCTTACTCCTTTTATACTTTTTCTCTTTCTTTTACTTTCTTTTCTATCCGCTCAAATACTAAACTAAAAATCAAGCTAGTCCAGAAAAAATAGTTACTGTCTAAAATGTGAATCAATCCCAGCAAGGTCCCGATCATCATCGAAACATTTGCTACAAAGGCAATGATACAAAGATAATACATTACTCTATATTTGTTCATGATTCTTCCTCCTCTAGGCGAAATACCGACTCTACTGGCTCATGAAATATCTGAGAGATTTTCAAGGCGATAATAATAGAGGGGGTATACTCATCACGCTCTAGCAAACTAACGGTCTGCCTCGATATACCTGCTAGCTTTGCAAGCTCGGTTTGGTTTAAACCATCACGAGCGCGAAGCTCTTTTAAACGATTTTTTAGCTTCATATTTACCATTGTCATCAAACTCAACCACTTGGCTTAGATAACCTAAAAACAGTAGAATTTGATCTTTCCTCCTTTGCCATTAAATAAGATAGTATTACCGATACCCACATAGTTTCTCCCTATCTAAGGTCTTCTTTCTTTGACTTGATTACATTGTAACACATCTTTTTATTTTTGACAACTATATTAGTCAAAAATATCATTATTTTTGTCATTTTTTTAAATAATAGCGATCAAAATTATTATTCTGAATAAGGATTGATTTAATATTTTTCTAAATAGAGGTGAAATGGATACTTAAAATCAAAAAAATAACGGGATAAATTTTAGTTTTTTAGACAAAAAAAGACAGCCAAGAGAAAATTCTTGAGTGTCTGTATAGATTGATAGTATCGTGTTGATTAAGGTATAGAGGCAACTGACTTTGTCAGGTTGCAGCCGTATTTGTAAGTCACAACAACTGTGCCAATTGCACCAATTTAGTATGGAGGCATAAAAAAGAACACCCCGAAAGGTGCTCTTTGTAAGTATCATAATTCTTTCGAAGAACATTTACTAAATTGTGATGCTTTACCTGCTTTCTTAAGACCTAATTGGGAAAGTATGGGTTTCAATTGGACTAAAAACAGCGTCATATCAAGGTTTTTCAGAATGATATCTACTGATTGATTTCATAAAATTTGAATCAATATTTTTTAAACAGGGGAACATACTACCCTCTTTTATACAATCACTTCCATTATCTCTTCAATCAACTCCGTAAAACTTTTTGCCACATAGATAATTTCATCAGGGTCATGAATGTAGCAAATAATCTGCCCTTCTTGCCCCTCCTGGTCTGGATCAAAATCGAGCATGAGATAACAAGAATCGCAATATTCCGCAAAAGGAAGCCATTTTTTATTAAAAAGATAGGGTTTAACTCTACTATCACGCATCTCTTCAACTTCTTGGCTCGAAAAATAGTCGGGAAATTCCGTTAACAGGGCATCCCTATTTTGAAAATATCTTTTCCCAGCTTCTATTTCCTGCAAACTCATCAGAGAAAAAGCTATTTCTCTTTGGTCAATCACACAGGGTAAGACTGCTAAGAATTTACTGCCGTTTTTGTAGCGATAGACTTCCTTCAGTTCATCGGGGAGAGAAATTCCAAGTCTCTTCTCAAACTCCTGAATTTCCTCCTCAGATGCACCAGAAATTTCCTGATAATCTTCCAGGTATCCTTCCTCTACAGGATCATCCAAACCCCAGTCTTCAAAAGCTTCACAAATATAAGTTGCTATTTTCTTAACTTGGTCAACTATACACATAAGAATCTCCTTTTTTGTTTTCTCTTACCCTTTGAATTTTCATCTCAAAATGTGTTCAAAATATTGACAGACTTGCATCTTTACTTTTTCTAATATTATTTTTAGTATGGAACTGGATTTTTTTATTTCTTGATCAGGTAAAGTCATTTCATTCGTTCGCTTTACTCAAGTTAACATTATAAACAATTTCTGCATTCGGACTCCCCTTACCATCCTTCACGACTCCTTTTAACTGACCATCTTCTATTAACATTTGAATATTTATATCTATACTTTTTGCATCTGTTAATTTAGCTTCTTCAGGAAGTTCTTTAGCATTTGAGACGTCAATACTATTATCTTCTGAATCTAACAACTCAATTACTTCATTACCACTCCAATCAAAATCAAGAACAAGATCTGCTTCATTCCCAAAACTATTAGGAACATATTTTTTTATTTGCGTACCCAAGGTAGCTTTATTTCCATACTTATCATATATAGTTGGACGCACATAGATATTTGAGAATGTTGAGCCTTCTTCGGTAACGTAGATTGGGGAAAATTCAATCTTTTCAACCCCTGAGTAATACTCTTTTATATACGTTCCTAGTTGCTCTTCTAGAAGTTGAAAGCCATGCTGATAGAGTTTGGCTGTTTTGGGGCCTAGACTCGGCTTAGTTAGTTTATTATATATATAAGCACCTCCAAATATAAAAACTATTACAATAGCAATTATTTTAGCAACCTTATTTCTCATTAGTTGCCTCCGTTCCAAGTGATTATCCACCATTTTTTGCATGCAACCATATTAATGATTATAACATAATTGCCAATTTGTAACTTTAAGCCAAACAGAAAAGCATCCCGTATTTTTGATACGAAATGCTTTCAATAAGTATAAATAAGTTTTAACGTTTACTAAATTGTGATGCTTTACGAGCTTACTTAAGACCTGATTTGAACAGTCTGACTTTTAGGACAGCTCAAAAGCGCTCAATAGCAACCGTCAGAAGAGTTTCTTCTGATTTTGATTTCAAGAAATAGGAATAGATGTATCTATAATAGTGCAATTTCTTAACGCAAAACTTTCAATCCTATCCTCTTCCTTCTTATCCTAACAAAGTTTGTAATATTGGAATAACAACGATAAATAGAACCGTACTTAGAGTCACCACATTCGTAGAGAATTCCACATCTCCTTTTCCCTGATTAGCAAGGATCGGAAGAACAGCTAAAGCTGGTGTAGCGGACTGAATCATAAAGGTCTTAAATTCTACTGTGGCCATATTTGGTGCAAAGAACTTCAATACAAGAAGCATGATTAGAGGAGCTAGGATAAAGCGTCCAACTAAAGTGACAATTGTATCTTTATCAAAAGTAATAGTTTTCAAGCCTGCCTTTGCAAGAACGATACCAATATAAATCAGAGATAGGGGAGTGACGATATTTCCAACATAGGTTAAGGTATTGGTTGCGAAATCTGGAATAGAGATTCGAAGAATCAAACATAGTAGAGCCACAAGAAAACCTATAAGCGGAGCTGGTAGCAATTTCTTCCAATC
Source organism: Streptococcus sp. OMI870 (assembly GCF_047460295.1). Taxonomy (NCBI): domain Bacteria; kingdom Bacillati; phylum Bacillota; class Bacilli; order Lactobacillales; family Streptococcaceae; genus Streptococcus; species Streptococcus sp. OMI870. The sequence goes on along the minus strand of NZ_JASHGM010000008.1, from coordinate 4,818 downwards.
AAATTTACTTGTCTTCTTGCTTTGGCCCGATTTACTGTCACTCGTCATCAAATACACGCCCAATGTCCAGGTGGAAATCGTGTTGGTAATATAGTAAATTAAGAAATAAGGAAGAGCCTGATCCCCAAAAAGAGCAACGTTTAAAGGTAAACCAATAAAAATAGTATTGGCATTCACAAAGGTATTCATCATGGTTCCTCGCCGTCCTGGACGAACCTTGAAAACAACAACTGCAATATAAGCTACGATATAGCCCAAGATAAAGGCCACAAATGTATAAAGGAGGCCTCCAGAAAGACTGATTAGCTTATCTAGTGTTAGGTATTTCATCACCGACACAAAGATTGACGCTGGCAAGGCTACATTCATGATTAAACGAGATAGGTTAGGTCCAAAGTCATCTCCAAACCATCCCTTCACCTGAAGAATATACCCCAAAACAATGATAGTGATAATCGGAATGATACTCGTAATCGAGGTTAAAAAGAGTGACATAGGTATCCTTTCTAAATTACTTAAGTCCACAGCCCATACAAATCTGTCGCTAGTGAAGGATAGACAGCAGCAATGAATTATTTATACTCTGGATACCACTTCAAATCACGAACTGCTTTGGCCATATCTGTTTCCTTAGCACGCGCAAGACCTTGCTCTTGTGCTTTTTTAGCGACTGCTTCTGCTACTTTAATAGAAACATCTGCTACATACTTGAATGGTGGCAAGACAGGAGCTCCTGGTTGGCCTGGATTGACAATACCACTCAATGAATGAGCCGCTGCTCCAATCATTTCATCAGTCAAAAGACTTGATTCAGAAGCCAGCATACCTAGACCAAGACCTGGGTAAATCAAGGCATTATTGGCTTGACCAATCACATAGTCGACACCTTTATAAGAAACTGTATCAGCAGGAATTCCTGTTGCGACAAAAGCTTTGCCATCTGACCATTCGATCAAATCTTTGGCACTAGCTTCTGCTAGTTTGGTTGGATTTGACAAAGGGAAAATCATCGGTCGTTCTGTATTTTCACACATAGCTTCTACTATTTCTTTAGTGAAGGTATTAGGTTGAGTCGAAGTTCCTACAAGAATGGTTGGCTTCACAGTCTTCACTACTTCAAGCAGGTCAGTCAACTTGTCTACGTTACTAAAGTCAGCACGTTTCTTAGCAAACGGTTTTTGTTCAGGGGTTAGGTCATCCATGTCATCAAAGAGAAGACCTTGTTTATCAACCATAAAGAAACGTTTATAGGCTTCTTCTTCAGAAAGACCTTCACTCACCATTTCACGAAGAACACGAGAGGCAATTCCTGCACCCGCAGTACCACCACCATAGCAGAGATAAACTTGATCTGTTAATTTTTCACCACTAATATCCAGTGAACCAAAGATACCACCTAAGGTAACGATTCCTGTACCTTGAATATCATCATTAAAAGTTGGAATTTGTTTCCGGTATTTTTCAAGAATATTGGCTGCATTCAAGCGACCGAAGTCTTCCCAGTGAAGGTAGAGTTTAGGAAAGAGACGTTCTGCTGTTTGAACAAATTGGTCAATGAAGTCGTAGTAACGATCTCCGCGAACCCGTTCGTGACGATTTCCTAAGTAATTAGGATTGTTACGAAGTTCTTCACGGTTAGTCCCTGCATCAATAACTAAAGGAAGGACCATAGAAGGATCAATTCCAGCAGCACCCGTATAGACCATCAATTTCCCAACAGAAATATCGACACCATTTGTTCCCCAGTCACCGATTCCAAGGATTCCTTCTGCATCTGTTACAACAATGAGACGAATCTCGCGATCCCCAGCAGCATTTTTCAAAGTGGCTTCAATATTTTCAGGATGATTGATATCAAGATATCCCGCATATTGGGGATCTATAAAGAGGTCACTATAGCCTTCAATGGTATCTGCAATGGTTGGATCGTATACAATTGGATTAAATTCCTCCAAATGTTGAGAAAAGAGGTAATAGAAAAGAGTCCGGTTGGTATTAAAAATTTCCATTAGGAAAAGACGCTTTTCCAAATCATTGGCTTTTGTTTGCATTTGCGCATAAGTTTGCGCCGCTTGTTCTTCAATCGTTTGAACATACGGTGGCAGTAAACCAACAAGGCCTAGTTCCTTTCGCTCCTCTAAGGTAAAAGCAGTTCCCTTATTCAGGAAAGGATTGTTTAAAATATCATGTGCAGTCATAGTGCAACCTCCTTTTTACTTCTATTATACTACTTAAATGAATTGTTTGGAAAACTTTGTCGTTTAAAAAATACGATTATGTACGTATATGTTATAATGAGTCTACGAGAACAATTTTCTAATAAGCTCTTTTATACTTAAAACACTATTATTGATGATATTTCAAGTTGTTAAATTTTATAAAGTCCTGAACTCATGAAACTCTCGATGATCACTCTTTACTAAAAGTTACAAGTATAGCAAAATAATCATACAAATTGGCAATCCTGATTAAAATTAATATCACATAAGTACCTTAAACAATACTTTGTACTTTTTAATGTGTTTTTTTGTCATGCAAAACTTGTATTCTATTTATATGACAACTAAAAACTATTTACAACAGTACATTTCCCAAAAAGTGAAATATTTTCGAACACAAAACAAAATGAGCCAGGAAGAACTTTCGGAACAAGCGGGACTTGGGCTTAAGTATATCAACCAACTCGAAAACCAAAATGTGAATCTGACCATTCACAGTCTTGAAAAAGTGATTGACGCCCTAGAGATGACCCCAGAGGAATTTTTCAATTTTGATAGCCTTGAATCAACCTCTGATAAGACCAACAATCTTGCACTCAAAAGAATCAACATGAAGATTAAACAGCTCCCTATTGATAAACGAGAAAAGATGTTGGTCATTTTTGAAAGTATCTTAGATAATCTTTGAGATTCCTGACTCACTTACATTTTAACCAGCGAATACTCGTATAGTCAAATTGTAGGATACGGATAAAATTTATTTATCTGGTGATTTCCACTTATGTTTCTCCATTTAATGAAAGTGAGCCCATATGAATTTAAAAGATCTACAATATTTTTATGACCTCTGTCAGCTCCAATCCTATACGGAAGTAGCAAAACTACACAAAGTCAGCCAACCATCTATTTCTTATGCCATCAAGCGCTTAGAGGAATCTTTTAATTGCAAATTGATTCACCACGATCCCTCGCATCGTTCCTTTAAATTAACTCCTCAAGGGCAAATCCTTCTAAAGCATACAGAAAAGATCTTATCTGAGGTTATTTCTACTCGCAAAGAAATTAATCGCTCCTTGCACAATACTCTACTGTAGGATTCCCTCCTATTATCATTCAGTATCTCTTTGCTGCCTTAAACGAAAAAGATAAATTCGATTTTTTAAAAAAGGTACGCCCTATCCGCGGTGGTTCCGTAGAGTTATTAAATCTTCTCCTCAAGGGAGACCTTGATGCCAGCCTACTCGGCTTGATTGAACCACTCAATCATCCTTCAATAGAGACACATGAACTCTTTCATAAAGAACTGTATGTCGTTTTATCTAAGAACCATCCTCTTGCTACTGCTCCTTCCCTCACTTTTGAGGATTTAGTAGATCAATCCTTTATACTTTTAGACGAACACTTTGTTCACCTGAAAGCTTTTGAACTACTTAATCAAAAGTATCAAAACAAGGCAGAAATATTCTTTAAGAGTGACGACGTTGTCATCATTAAAGAACTCTTAAAGAAAGGGATTGGCGTTAGTTTACTGGCTGATATCGCACTTTCTGATGAAGATGATGATTTAATAAAAATCCCTCTAATACCGGAGGACCAGATAACATTTACAGTTTATTACGCTTATCTCAAATCGGCTACACTGTCATCAGAAATAGAAGCCTTATTTCATCTCATTAAATCATATGAATAGAAAAAAACTCTAACTATCAACTACCTGATAGCTAGAGTTTTTTACATTATAGGTATTAGACTAAAGTACGAAGAAATAGGATATGATCGCCGAATTTTTCATTTACCTGATACCCTTCAAGGAGATTTCTAATTATAAATCTACAAGGTGTTAATAAAAAAGAACACCCCGAAAGGTGCTCTCTGTAAGTATAGTCATTCTTTTGAAGAACGTTTTGAGTGCAGTGGTTGCCATCCAATCAAACATCGCTTCGCTTGTTTTCTTGGGGCAACTGTGCATAGCATATCTCTATGCGACTAAAGTCGCTAGAGCTATCCTAATTGCGCACCGCCGGTTCTCATAGAAAAAACACCTTGCAATATGCAAAGTGTTTTCGTTTGTATTCTGCTGTCCAGCAACGAATTAACGTTTAGAGAACTGGCTAGCTTTACGAGCTTTCTTAAGACCTGGTTTGGAAAGTATGAATTTCAGTTGGACTAAAAACAGCGTAATATCAAGACTTTTCTCCGCTTTTATAAAAGCGTTTTTCCAATCAAATTCAACTAATTTTATCTAAATGGTGTGGATTTTACCCCCAAAATTACAGAGAATGGAGCTGATAAACACTAAACGTTCACACCATTAGTTAAATGATTTTTTTCATCATTTTTCTTAGATGATAGAACTTCTAATTTATTTCTTATTCAAGCAAAAACAACCTGCTATAAGTAAGAAAGAGGAAGATACAAGAAAAACACGGCGTAAAAACCGATTCAGTTCATTGTCCTCAATCCTTGTCTGCTTCATTTTCTTTTACGAGATCGTTTTGTGAATCTTTTTCAGAGAGTTTTTGATCGATATACTTGTCAATGTTTTCGTAAAATTCCTTGGTCGTCTCACTATCTAATTTTGTCGAATTATGGACTTGAT
>NZ_JASHGM010000007.1:0-91419 GCF_047460295.1 Streptococcus sp. OMI870 | reverse complement strand
AGCATTCAGAGTTAAGTGACGATAGCCTAGGAGATACACCTGTACCCATGCCGAACACAGCAGTTAAGCCCTAGAACGCCGGAAGTAGTTGGGGGTTGCCCCCTGTGAGATAAGGTAGTCGCTTAGCTTGATTCCGCCATAGCTCAGTTGGTAGTAGCGCATGACTGTTAATCATGATGTCGTAGGTTCGAGTCCTACTGGCGGAGTATAAAAAATGAGATCAAGTAATTGATCTTTTTTTATTTTACAATTTGTAAAATTAAGGTAGACAGAAAAAGTCATCTATGCTAGGCTCAGATAAAAACCACATTTGTCTGAAAAGAATTTTCTAATTGGAAATCTATTTCCAATGCACATGACATTGATATTTTCTTTGCAGATCCAGGAAATCCTGGTCAACGAGGTCTCAATGAATATTATGGACTATTAAAACAAATGGATTTTACGAATATTTCTTAAAATGATTTATCAGCTATAGCTGATAAAAGAAATAGAATTCTTAGGAAGTCTTTGAATTATTAGACACCATACCAAGTTTTTCTGAGATACATGCAAAATCCAACTTAATTTGTCAATCTGAGTTTTTAAGAAATAAAAGCCCCGTTTATCAAACGGAGCTTTTTGCTTTTTAGTTATTTGAGAAGAAGGCATTATATAAAGCTTTAATGGCTTTTTCTTCTTGGTCTTTACTGACAACAAACATGATGGATACTTCACTTGAACCTTGAGAGATCATTTGGATATTAATTTCATTTTCTGAAAGTGCTTTTGCTGCGGTAGCAGTAACCCCAACTTGACTTTTCATGTTTTCACCAACAATCATAATGATTGAAAGGTCATGTTCGATTTCAGCGGTGTCAACTTCTAATTTTTGAGTTAGTTGTTTTAAGATTTCCTGTTCTTTTATTGGAGTTAATTCACGTGAACGTAAAATAATTGACAAGTCATCGATACCTGTTGGCATGTGTTCCCAACTGATATTGAGGTCCTCAAGAATTTGAAGGAATTTGCGACCGAATCCAACTTCCCGGTTCATCAGATATTTGGTGGTGTTTATACTAACAAATCCTGAATCGCCAGCAATCCCTACTACAGTTACATGATCATTTGAATGTTCTAAAACAATACGTGTTCCAGGATGGTCTGGATTATTTGTATTTTTAATAACTAATGGAATTTTTCCTCTGTACGCAGGAACGAGTGCTTCATCGTGTAAGACTGAAAATCCTGCATAAGCCAACTCACGCATTTCTTTGTAGGTTATTTCAGGGATGGAATGTGGGTGTTTAATAATGCCAGGATGAGCTGCAAAGATTCCATTTACGTCTGTAAAGTTTTCATATAAGTCAGCTTTGACGCCAGCAGCAATGATGGATCCAGTAATATCTGAACCCCCACGAGAAAATGTACAAATATCTCCATTCTGGGTAACACCAAAGAATCCTGGAATTACAACGACTTCACTTGTATCCTTTAATTCTTCTATTTTATCGTAACTAGATGGTAAAATTCGAGCGTTTGAAGGTTCTGCCGTTACGATAAGTCCCGCTTCTTTTGGATGAATATATCTAGCTTCTAGCTCATTTTGATTGAAATAGGCAGCAATGAGTTTAGCATTATTATTTTCTCCAGCCGCTAGAAAAGTATCGTATGTAAATGGATTCCCTTTTTTAGGTAAATTAGTTAAATCATAGATATCTTCAGCGATCTCTTGAATAATCGTTTCCTTTAGCCCCAACTCCTCAGTAATTTCACGATAACGTTCAATAATCCATTTCTGGGTTTGGGTAACATCCTTATCCGAAGTGAACTCTTTATAATATCGAATGAGGGCATCCGTTACTTTTGTATCTTCCGGATTACGTTTACCAGGAGCCGATACAACAACAAATCTTCTTTCTGGGTCATCTTTGATGATATCAAGTACTTTTTTTAATTGAGTAGCAGATGCTAGAGAACTTCCGCCGAATTTAGTAACTTTCATGTTTTCTCCTTAATCGTTTCATTAATACATTATACCAAAGTTCAGTTATTGATACAATGTATTTCCTGACAGGTCAAAAAATAATTGAATTCTTATAGGAAGTTTGTTTAAAATATTCAAATTTTACAATTTTGTTACATCTTATAGATATATTTTACTAATTTTATTTTTTGTGGTATGATGTATTATACTAAAAAAGTTTCAATATCAAAATATTTAATCTGAAAATTAAAGGAGTCTGTAATGTTTGAAACAATTTTGTATTCTGTTGAAAATGACCTAGCAACTATTTCTTTAAATCGCCCGAACGTATCCAATGGTTTTAACATTCCAATGTGTCAGGAAATTTTAAAGGCCTTGGAAGATGCTGAGAACAATGAAGAAGTGAAGTTCATTATTTTGTCAGCTGAAGGAAAAATCTTTTCAGTTGGTGGAGATTTGAGCGAAATGAAACGAGCAGTCGATGCGGATGACATCGAGTCTCTTGTCTTAATAGCTGAATTGGTTAATACTATTTCAAAGAAAATTAAACAATTGCCTAAGCCAGTTATCATGGTGGCAGATGGAGCTGTTGCAGGAGCAGCAGCAAACATTGCAGTAGCTGTTGATTTTTGTATTATTAGTGAGCGGACAAAATTCATTCAGGCTTTTGTTGGAGTTGGTTTGGCACCGGATGCGGGTGGTTTGTTCTTATTAGGAAAAGCTATTGGCATGTCACGAGCTACTCATTTAGTAATGACGGGGGAAGCCTTGACTGCAGAAAAAGCATTGGAATATGGACTAGCTTACCGCGTCTGTGAATCTGAAAAACTTGAGAAAACGGTAGATCAATTGCTTAAAAAATTAAGAAGAGGATCTTCAAATTCTTATGCCGCGATGAAAGAGATGGTTTGGAATGCTTTCCTAAAAGACTGGGATCAATATGCGGATCTTGAATTGGATTTGCAAAAGAAATTAGCCTTTACGGAAGACTTTAAGGAGGGGGTTATTGCCTACTCTGAAAAACGTCGGCCACAATTTAAAGGAAAATAAATTTGTATTTTTTCTATGTTTTGTGAAAAAAAGCTTGCAAATTATTTTCATTTTTGATAAAATTTGACTATCAAAGTAAAATTAGGAGGTGGAGTTTTGAATTACCAATTAGTTAATGACTATTTAACATCCATCTTTAATAATGTTTTGGTTATCGAGGAGACGAGCCTAAGAGCAAGTCGATTTAAAGATGTTTCTATTAAAGAAATGCATACGATCGACGTGATTGGTTCGACACCGAATGCAACCCCGAGTGATATTTCACGGGAGTTGATGGTGACTTTGGGGACTGTCACGACAAGTTTGAATAATCTTGAGCGCAAAGGGTATATCGAAAGAAGAAGATCTGAAGTTGATCGCCGGGTTGTACACTTAAGTTTAACAAAGAATGGTCGTCTACTTTATCGACTTCATCAACAATTCCATAAACGGATGGTCAACCAAATTATTGGAGATATGAGCCCCGAAGAGAAGAAAGTGATGCAAAAAGGATTGCAAAATCTGTATCGCTTCTTGGAGGAAATTAAATAATGGTCTTTGCTAAAATTAGTCAAGTTGCTCATTATGTACCTGACCAAGTCGTATCGAATGATGATTTAGCTGAGATTATGGATACAAGTGATGAATGGATCAGTAGTCGGACAGGCATTCTTCGTCGTCACATTTCAAGAGATGAGACGACTAGTGATCTTGCAACAGTTGTCGCTCAAAGATTATTAGCAAAAGCAAACTTAGACGCTGCAGAAATTGATTTTATCGTTGTCGCTACAATTACTCCAGACAGCTTAATGCCATCAACAGCAGCTCGGGTGCAAGCCAATATTGGAGCTTCTAAGGCTTTTGCTTTTGACCTGACTGCAGCCTGTAGCGGATTTGTGTTCGCATTAGCTTCTGCTGAAAAATATATTTCATCAGGAATGTACCAGCGTGGGCTTGTGATCGGTAGTGAGACACTTTCAAAAGTCTTGGACTGGTCAGACCGGTCTACGTCAGTCCTCTTTGGGGATGGAGCTGGTGGTGTCTTGCTTGAAGCGAGCGATCAAAAATCGTTTTTAGCTGAAAGTCTTTTTACCGATGGAAGCCGAGGTTCTAGTCTTGAATCTTGCTATTTGGGTCTGTCTTCTCCGTACTCAGAAGAAGTTTCTGATCGAAGATTTCTGAAAATGGATGGACGTTCTGTTTTTGATTTTGCTATTCGTGATGTCACGAAAAGTATCCAAAAGCTGATAACAGATGCATCATTGGAAGCAGAAGAGATTGACTATTTTCTTTTACATCAGGCAAATGACCGAATGTTAGATAAGATGTCAAAAAAACTGGGTGTCTCTAGAGGAAAGATCCCAGCAAATATGATGGAATATGGAAACACTAGCGCTGCTAGTATCCCCATTCTATTATCGGAGTGTGTTGAGAATCATCGAATCAGATTGGATGGAAGTCAAAAAATTCTTCTAACAGGATTCGGTGGAGGTTTGACATGGGGCACACTTCTTGTTACAATCTAGTTAAACATGTGGAAACACATTTTAAAAATTTTTTATTATTTTTAAGGAGGCCAATCATGGCAGTATTTGAAAAAGTACAAGAAATTATCGTTGAAGAACTTGGTAAAGAACCATCAGAAGTAACACTTGAGTCTACTTTTGAAGATCTTGAAGCTGATTCATTGGACTTGTTCCAAGTGATTTCAGAAATTGAAGATGCATTCGACATTCAAATTGAAACTGAAGAAGGCTTGTCTACTGTAGGTGACCTTGTAGCTTACGTAGAAGAAAAAACTAAATAATAATGGATGAGAGTATCGAAAGATATTCTCTCTTGTTTAGGTAATAGTTTGACGCTCAAAGCAAAGAAACGTTTTCAAACTATTACTTAAGCGAAAACGAGGAAGGTATTATGCAAACACGAATTACAGAATTATTAAACATTAAATATCCAATTTTCCAAGGTGGTATGGCTTGGGTCGCTGATGGTGATCTAGCGGGAGCTGTATCCAATGCGGGTGGTCTTGGGATCATCGGTGGAGGAAATGCACCTAAAGAAGTTGTCAAAGCGAATATTGATCGTGTCAAATCCATTACTGACAAACCTTTTGGAGTGAATATCATGCTCCTCTCTCCTTTTGCAGATGATATCGTTGATTTGGTTATCGAAGAAGGGGTTAAAGTTGTTACCACTGGTGCAGGGAATCCTGGAAAATACATGGATCGTTTTCACGAAGCTGGCATTACCGTTATTCCAGTTGTACCTTCAGTAGCTTTAGCAAAACGGATGGAAAAACTAGGTGCGGATGCTGTGATTGCTGAAGGAATGGAAGCAGGAGGGCATATTGGTAAATTGACTACCATGACCCTGGTTCGTCAAGTTGTCGAAGCTGTCTCTATTCCTGTTATTGGTGCTGGTGGTGTGGCTGATGGTGCTGGAGCAGCTGCAGTCTTCATGCTTGGAGCAGCTGCTGTTCAAGTGGGAACACGATTTGTCGTTGCTAAAGAATCAAATGCTCACCAAAACTTTAAGAATAAAATCTTGGAAGCTAAAGACATTGATACAGTAGTGTCTGCGTCAGTTGTTGGCCATCCAGTTCGTGCGATTAAGAATAAATTGGCTTCTGCTTATAACCAAGCTGAAAAAGATTTCTTGGCAGGTAAGAAGACTCAAGAAGAAATTGAAGAATTAGGAGCAGGTGCTCTTCGCAATGCTGTTGTGGACGGAGACGTTGATAACGGATCTGTGATGGCAGGACAAATTGCAGGTCTCGTAAGTAAAGAAGAAACCTGTGCTGAAATCTTGGAAGATATCTATTTTGGAGCTGCTAAAGTCATTCAGAAAGAAGCAGCTCGCTGGGCAGATGTCAAATTCTAACAAGTAAAGGAAAGGAAGAGAACAGTGACAAAACGTGCTTTCTTATTTGCTGGTCAAGGTGCTCAAAAATTGGGGATGGCTAGTGACTTGTATGCAACTTATCCGATTGTTAAGGAGACATTTGATACTGCAAGTCAGATTTTGGGCTATGATTTACGAGAATTGATTGATTTGGATGAAGACAAGCTCAATCAAACACGCTTTACCCAACCGGCTATTTTGACAACTTCAGTAGCTATTTATCGTCTAATAGTAGAAAAGGGCATTACACCGGATATTGTTGCCGGTCTTTCTCTAGGAGAATATTCTGCTCTAGTTGCTGCAGGCGCTCTTTCTTTTGAAGAAGCGGTCTCTTTGGTAGCTAAGCGTGGTGAATTTATGGAAACTGCGGCACCTGCTGGAAGCGGGAAGATGGTTGCTGTCATGAATACTGATCCTGCCTTGATTGAAGAAATTTGTCAACAGGCTTCTGAAAAGGGAGTCGTAACACCAGCTAACTACAACACTCCTGGCCAAATTGTGATTGGTGGAGAGGTTGAAGCTGTGGACTATGCTGTTGAACTCTTAAAAGAAGCAGGGGCAAAACGGTTGATTCCTCTGAATGTCTCTGGTCCCTTCCATACGGCCTTATTGGCTTCTGCTAGTGAAAAACTAGCGACTGAACTTGGAAAAGTCACTTTTAAGGACTTTAGCTTGCCTTTGGTTGGGAATACAGAAGCGAAGATCATGAAATCAGACGAAATCAAAACATTATTGGCTCGCCAGGTGATGGAGCCCGTTCGTTTCTATGATTCGATTGCAACGATTCAAGAGTTTGGAGTAGATGAAGTGATTGAAATTGGTCCAGGTAAGGTCTTGACTGGTTTCTTGAAAAAAATTGATAAAACTCTTCCAACGAAAAATGTTGAGGATCAAGCCAGCCTTGATGCCCTACTGAACGAATAAGATGAGGTGACTATGGAACTGAAGAATAAAAATGTATTTGTTACTGGCTCAAGTCGAGGCATTGGATTGGCTATTGCGCATAAATTTGCTTCAAAAGGTGCTAACATTGTCTTAAATAGTCGCGGAGAACTTCCAGCAGGCTTAGTAGATGAATTCGCCTCATACGGTGTGAAGGTAGTTGGCGTTACTGGGGATGTATCTAAAGCCGCGGAAGCGAAGCGAATGGTAGCAGAAGCGATTGAAGTCCTTGGATCAGTAGATGTTCTTGTGAATAATGCTGGGATTACCAATGATAAGCTCATGTTAAAATTGACGGAAGAAGATTTTGAGCAAGTCTTGAAGGTGAATTTGACTGGTGCTTTTAATATGACACAATCAGTCTTAAAGCCGATGACCAAGGCGCGTGAAGGTGCTATCATTAACATGTCGAGTGTTGTCGGTCTGACAGGAAATGTTGGACAAGCTAACTATGCAGCCTCAAAAGCTGGTTTGATTGGTTTTTCTAAATCGGTAGCGCGTGAAGTAGCTGGTAGAAATGTCCGAGTCAATGTCATTGCGCCGGGCTTTATCGAATCTGATATGACAGAAGGCCTTCCGGAAAAAATTAAAGAAGTGTCTATCACTCAAATTCCAATGAAACGCTTTGGAAATACAGAAGAAGTGGCAGATGTTGCAGTCTTTCTTGCAACTCAAGAATATCTAACAGGGCAAGTCATCGCAATTGATGGTGGCTTAACTATGCAGTAAGAAGAGGTAGGTTTTAAAATGAAATTAAATCGTGTTGTTGTAACAGGCTATGGCTTGACATCTCCAATCGGAAACACTCCAGAAGAATTTTGGAATAGCTTAAAAGAAGGAAAGATTGGAATTGGTCCGATTACAAAATTTGACCACAGTGACTTTGCTGTTCATAATGCAGCTGAAATTCAAGATTTCCCATTTGATAAATACTTTATCAAGAAAGATACAAACCGCTTTGATAACTACTCTTTGTATGCCTTGTATGCGGCTCAAGAAGCTGTGAATCATGCAGGTTTAGACGTAGAAGCTATTGATAAAGATCGTTTTGGTGTCATTGTTGCTTCTGGTATCGGTGGTATCAAAGAAATCGAAGATCAAGTGATTCGCTTGCATGAAAAAGGACCAAAACGTGTCAAACCAATGACCCTTCCAAAAGCTCTGCCAAATATGGCATCTGGTAATGTTGCGATGCGTTTTGGAGCGAATGGAATTTGTAAATCCATCAATACGGCTTGTGCCTCTTCGAATGATGCGATTGGGGATGCTTTCCGTGCCATTAAGTTTGGTTTCCAAGATTTGATGTTGGTAGGTGGTTCAGAAGCTTCTATTACACCATTTGCAATCGCCGGTTTCCAAGCCTTGACAGCTCTTTCAACAACAGAAGATCCAACTCGTGCTTCTATTCCATTTGATAAAGATCGGAATGGATTTGTAATGGGAGAAGGATCAGGAATGTTGGTACTTGAAAGTTTGGAACACGCTGAAAAACGTGGTGCAACCATTCTTGCTGAAGTGGTGGGCTACGGAAATACCTGTGATGCCTACCATATGACTTCTCCACATCCAGAAGGCCAAGGAGCTATCAAAGCAATGAAGTTGGCTTTGGATGAGGCAGAAATTGAACCAGCTCAGGTCAATTATGTCAACGCCCATGGTACCTCTACTCCAGCAAATGAAAAAGGAGAAAGTGGTGCAATCGTTTCTGTATTTGGTACAGAAGTTCCAGTATCTTCTACAAAATCATTTACAGGCCACCTCTTGGGAGCCGCCGGTGCAGTTGAAGCCATTGCGACGATCGAAGCAATTCGCCATCAATATGTTCCAAAAACTGCTGGGACACAAGAGTTATCAGATTATATTGAAGCAAACGTTGTATATGGTGAAGGCCAAGAGGCGGATATTCAGTACGCTATCTCAAATACCTTCGGATTTGGTGGGCACAATGCTGTTCTTGCCTTTAAACGTTGGGAGGGATAATTCATGAATATTTCTGAAATTAAAGATCTGTTGGCTCAATTTGATGCCTCAACTTTGCGTGAATTCTCATATAAAAATAACGGCGAAGAATTGAATTTAAGTAAAAACCAAACGAGTTCAGTTGTGGCTACACCGGCAGCTCCTGCGGTTGAAGTAGTGACAGCAACACCTCAAACGCCAGTAGTAGCCCCTGTTGTTGAAGCACCGATAACTCCAGCTGTAGCGGCTGATCCGGTTGCTGCTCCAACTCAAGTGGCAGAAGGCGAAGTGGTTGAAAGTCCATTGGTTGGTGTCGCTTACTTGTCACCAGCTCCAGATAAACCAGCTTTCGTATCTGTAGGAGACAAGGTGACCAAAGGTCAAACACTCTTGATCATTGAAGCCATGAAAGTGATGAATGAAGTACCAGCACCTCAAGATGGAGTTGTCACTGAAATTTTGGTGAACAACGAAGAAATGGTTGAATTTGGAAAAGGATTGGTTCGAATCAAATGACAATTGATATTAATGTTATTCGTGAGGCTTTGCCACATCGTTATCCAATGCTTTTGGTAGACCGCGTTTTGGAAACAAGCGAAGATACCATTGTTGCCATAAAAAATGTAACTATCAATGAACCATTTTTTAACGGTCATTTTCCCCAGTATCCGGTTATGCCAGGTGTTCTTATTATGGAAGCCCTAGCTCAAACAGCAGGTGTACTGGAGTTGTCAAAACCTGAAAATAAAGGGAAATTAGTCTTTTATGCAGGTATGGACAAGGTGAAGTTTAAAAAACAAGTCGTTCCAGGAGATCAACTGGTGATGACAGCTACTTTTGTCAAACGTCGCGGAACAATTGCTGTTGTTGAAGCAAAGGCAGAAGTAGATGGCAAGCTTGCAGCTTCAGGAACGCTTACTTTTGCAATTGGAAATTAAGAAAGGCCTATCTATGTTTCGTAAGATCTTAATCGCCAATCGTGGTGAGATTGCAGTTCGTATTATTCGTGCAGCTCGTGAACTCGGCATTGAGACGGTTGCAGTGTATTCTACTGCTGATAAAGAAGCCTTGCATACCTTACTAGCTGATGAAGCAGTTTGTATTGGACCTGCCAAATCAACAGAATCTTATTTGAATATGAGTGCGGTTTTATCTGCAGCTGTTTTAACAGGTGCAGAAGCTATCCATCCTGGTTTTGGATTTTTGAGCGAAAACTCAAAGTTTGCGACCATGTGTGAAGAAGTTGGCATTAAATTTATCGGTCCATCTGCTAAAGTTATGGATATGATGGGGGATAAGATTAATGCTCGTAAACAGATGATCAAGGCAGGAGTTCCTGTCATTCCTGGATCTGATGGGGAAGTTTATACTTCAGAAGAAGCTCTCGAGATTGCCGAACGCATCGGTTATCCTGTGATGTTGAAAGCATCTGCGGGAGGCGGTGGTAAAGGAATTCGGAAGGTTGAAAAACCAGAGGATCTGGTTGCTGCTTTTGAATCAGCTTCCTCAGAAGCCCAAGCTGCTTTTGGAAATGGTGCCATGTATATGGAGCGGGTGATTTATCCTGCACGCCACATTGAAGTACAAATTTTAGCGGATCAGCATGGACATGTGATTCATTTAGGTGAACGGGACTGTTCTCTTCAACGGAATAATCAAAAAGTTCTAGAAGAATCTCCTTCGATTGCCATTGGAAAAACTCTTCGTCATCGAATTGGATCTGCTGCTGTTCGTGCGGCTGAATCGGTTGGTTATGAGAATGCTGGGACCATCGAATTCTTATATGATGAAGGCAAGGGTGAGTTCTACTTTATGGAAATGAACACTCGTGTTCAAGTAGAGCATCCTGTAACGGAATTTGTAACTGGAGTTGACATCGTTAAGGAACAGATCAAAATTGCAGCAGGCCAGGAATTATCTGTCACTCAAGAGGATATTGTTATCAAAGGCCATGCAATGGAATGCCGGATCAATGCAGAAAATCCTTCCTTTAACTTTGCACCAAGTCCAGGGAAGATTACCAATCTCTATCTTCCAAGTGGTGGGGTTGGCTTGCGTGTGGATTCTGCCGTTTACCCTGGTTATACAATTCCTCCATACTACGATAGTATGATTGCTAAGATCATTGTTCATGGTGAAAATCGTTTTGATGCACTGATGAAGATGCAGCGAGCTCTTTATGAGTTAGAAATTGATGGTGTCACTACCAATAGTCATTTCCAGTTGGATTTAATTTCAGATTCGCATGTGATTGCTGGTGATTATGACACTGCATTTTTGATGGAACAATTCCTTCCAAATTATAATAAGGAATGATGAAAAAGCCTGGACTTGTGAGGGAAGTATGAACATCATCCTCACAGTTTCAGGCTTTTATAGTAATGCTACAGATGCTGTAGCATATTTTAAGGAGTAAGTAATGGCATTATTTTCTAAAAAAGACAAATATATTCGGATCAATCCGAATAGGTCATCCTGGAATGAACCTCAACCAAAACCTGAAGTTCCGGATGAACTATTTTCGCAGTGCCCAGGTTGTAAACATACCATTTACCAAAAAGATTTAGGAAGCGAACGGGTTTGCCCGAATTGTAGCTATACCTTCCGTATTTCTGCTAAAGAACGCTTAGCTCTTACAGTGGATCCGGCTAGTTTTGAAGAAATGTTTACAGGGATTGAAACGACAGATCCCTTGAATTTCCCAAATTACCAGAAGAAATTGGCTGCTGTAAGGGAAATGACAGGTTTGGATGAAGCTGTGCTGACAGGAACCGCATTGATTAAAGGGCAAAAAGTTGCTCTTGGAATCATGGATTCTAATTTTATCATGGCTTCAATGGGTTCTGTAGTAGGGGAAAAAATTACTCGACTGTTTGAATTAGCGACAAAAGAACATTTGCCGGTCGTTCTCTTTACCGCTTCAGGTGGAGCACGGATGCAAGAAGGAATCGTCAGTTTGATGCAAATGGCAAAAGTCTCTGCAGCTGTTCAAAGACATTCTAAAGCAGGATTGTTTTATCTGACAGTTCTAACAGACCCAACAACAGGAGGGGTAACGGCGTCATTTGCCATGGAAGGAGATATCATCATGGCAGAGAGTCAAGCTCTGGTAGGCTTTGCGGGTCGGCGCGTGATCGAGTCTACTGTACGGGAACAATTACCAGATGATTTCCAAAAAGCAGAATTTCTACAAGAACATGGATTTGTAGACTTGATTGTGGAGAGAAGCCAAATCCGAGCAACAGTTGGACAATTATTGGCCCTTCATGGAGGTAAACATGAGTAAAATAACACAGATTATTAAAGAAGCACGTGATCAAGGAAGATTAACTGCGCTTGATTTTGCTCAAGGGATCTTTGATGATTTTATTGAATTACATGGAGATCGAAATTTTCGTGATGATGGTGCAGTAATTGGTGGAATTGGACGCTTAGGTGATCAAACAGTCACAGTTGTTGGAATTCAAAAAGGGAAAAATCTCCAGGATAACCTAAAACGTAATTTTGGTCAGCCACATCCAGAAGGCTATCGGAAAGCTTTGCGTCTGATGAAACAAGCAGAAAAATTTGGTCGGCCAGTTGTAACCTTCATCAATACCGCAGGTGCTTATCCGGGTGTTGGCGCTGAGGAACGGGGACAGGGTGAGGCTATTGCTCGTAACCTCATGGAAATGAGTGACTTAAAAGTTCCGATTATCGCCATTATTATTGGAGAAGGTGGCTCTGGTGGGGCCCTTGCTTTAGCTGTGGCAGACAAGGTCTGGATGCTGGAGAACTCCATCTATGCCGTTTTGAGTCCAGAAGGATTTGCTTCTATTCTTTGGAAAGATGGCAGCCGCGCTATGGAGGCTGCTGAGTTGATGAAGATTACTTCTCACGAGTTATTAAATATGCACATTGTTGATAAAGTGATTCCAGAGCATGGTTTTTCAAATGGAGAACTACTAGCTCAAGTGAAGAAGGAATTACTGGAAGAGCTCGCCACTCTACAATCCTTGCCACTAGAAGACCTTCTAGAGCAACGCTACCAACGTTTCCGTAAATATTAAAAAACTGAGCTTGCAAATTGCAAGACTCAGTTTTTTTAAACTTTATTTTGGTGCGATAACTTCAGCGCCACCCATGTATGGACGAAGAACTTCTGGGATGGTCACAGAACCATCTTCATTTTGATAGTTTTCAAGAATAGCAGCGACGGTACGTCCAACAGCCAATCCTGAACCATTCAAAGTGTGAAGAAGTTTGACTTTACCATCGGCTTCATCACGGTAGCGGATTTGCGCGCGTCGTGCTTGGAAATCTTCTGTGTTGGAACAGCTTGAGATTTCACGGTAGGTATTTTGTGCTGGGATCCAGACTTCCAAGTCGTAAGTCTTAGCAGCTGAGAAGCCCATGTCTCCTGTTGAGAGAGCTACGACACGGTATGGCAAGTTCAACTTTTGAAGGATGTTTTCAGCGTTGGCTGTCATCTTCTCCAATTCTTCATATGACTCTTCCGGTTTAGCAAATTTAACCATTTCAACCTTGTGGAATTGGTGCAAACGAATCAAGCCACGAGTATCGCGACCAGCAGAACCAGCTTCAGAACGGAATGATGGACTCATAGCAGTAAAGTAGATTGGCAGTTCCTTACCATCAATAATTTCATCACGGTAGTAGTTGGTCAGCGGAACTTCAGCGGTTGGAATCAAGACATAGTTGGTGTCGCTGAGTTCAAAAGTATCTTCCTTGAATTTTGGATATTGACCAGTACCAAACATAGAATCGTGGTTAACCATGTAAGGAGTGATAACTTCGGTGTAGCCTTCCTTACCGTGCTCATCCAGCATAAAGTTGTAGATAGCACGTTCCAGGCGAGCTCCAAGTCCCTTATAGAAGAGGAAGCGAGCACCAGTGACTTTTCCACCACGTTCCCAGTCAAGGATGTCTAAGTCCTCACCAAGGTCCCAGTGAGCTTTTGGTTCGAAGTTAAACTCGCGAGGAGTTCCCCAACGGCGAACTTCAACATTATCGTCTTCGTCAGCCCCAATAGGAACACTGTCAGCCGGGATGTTTGGAAGGGTTGTAGTAAATTCTGTCAATTTTGCATCGATTTCAGCCAATTCTGCATCCAATGCTTTGACTTCTGCAGAGAGAGTTTGCATGGCAGCAATTTTATCATCTGCATTTTCCTTGTTGCGTTTAGCTTGGGCAATTTCAGCAGAGACAGTGTTCCGCTCAGCCTTAAGGGTCTCTACCTTGACTAAGATGTCACGACGTTTGGCATCGATCTCTTTCATCTCGTTCAAAATGGCCGCATCAACACCGCGTGTCGCTAATTTTTCAGCAACTGTATCAAAGTCTGTACGAATTCGTTTAATATCTAACATAGCTTCTCCTTTAACAAAAAACACACCTGTTACAGTGTTGGAGTGGCAGGGCCACGGTTCCATCCAACTTCACAGGTGTGCACTTGATTTGATCTTCAATTTTGATAAACGGTAGAATTTCGATTAAGTCCTCTATCTGCTCACAGCAACCACAGACTTTCTGAAAGATTTTCTTAATTTACTTATCCGTTTGCGTCTATTATACAAGAAAAGAAGCTATTTTGCAAATAGATTTTTAATTTTAGCTGTAATAGTTTGAATCAAGGTCGGCAATTTGACGATTTTATCATTTCCAAGGTGTTCGCGAGCAATTTTTAAGATTTTTCCCGAGTCTTTAGAAGCAAAGAGGAACTTGCTTTCCTTGGTATAGATTTCAAAATGGCGGCTAATTTTACGTCCGGATACATTAGCTCCGATTTGTTCAATATTCTGCCAAGGAATTTGGACGTAGTCTTCAACATTGGCATCCGCATAAAATTCAAAAGCGGCATTCCCGACTAGGATTTTTCCAACCTTTCCCCCCACTCCCAGGTAAGAAACCCCTGTAGTATGGAATTCAACGGTTTTATTCAATGATTGAGCCATGAGATCCTCCTGTATTGCTGTTCATTCCATTATATCATAATAAAAAGAAGGCCGAAACCTTCTTTTTAGTTGATCTTTGCTTACATCAAGCCCGCAACGTGTGCTAATACACCGATTACAAAGAGAGCGATGATGATGGTGATTGGAGATACTTTTTTCTTCAACAACCACATACAAGCAAAAGTAAGAAGCAATCCCATCAAACCAGGAATCAATGAATCCAAGTTTTGTTGGAAAGTCGTAACTTTTTCAGGTGTTTGAGATAGACCTGAACCAACTTGAGCGAAGGCTTCTTGAATTCCCTTGTATCCTTCAGGAAGTTTATCCCAGTGGATATATGCTTTGTCGTCTAATTTGACAGAAGAAACATTGAAGACGAATTTAATAGATACCCAACGTTCTACCAAGACAGCGAGGATGAACATCCCAAGGATAGAAGCACCTTTAGTGATGTCTTGCAAGATCCCACCAGACATATCTTTGGTAATTTCAGAACCTGCTTTGTATCCAAGTTCTTGGGTGTACCACAAGAAGGACATACGAATCGCATTCCATGCAATAAAGAAGATGAGTGGGCCAAGGATGTTACCTGTCAAGGCAAGAGATGCACCAAGAGCTCCAAGGATTGGACGAACTGTAAACCAGAAGACAGGATCTCCGATACCCGCCAAAGGTCCCATCATACCAATCTTAACCCCTTGGATAGCGGCATCATCAATCGCAGCGCCGTTTGCTTTTTCTTCTTCAAGAGCAAGGGTTACCCCGATGATTGGAGCAGCTACGTATGGGTGAGTGTTGAAGAATTCCATGTGACGCTCAAGAGCAGCAGCTTGGTCTTCTTTCTTCGTGTAAAGTTTTTTGATAGCTGGGATCAATGAGTAAGCCCAACCCAAGTTTTGCATCCGTTCATAGTTCCAAGAACCTTGCAAGAAGGTTGAACGCCACCAAACTTTTTGACGATCTGATTTAGATAATTGTAATTTTTCAGTCATGATAGTGTCACACCTTTCTTAATAGTCTTCGAGGATATCGCCGATTGGATCGTTAGAAGTAGCGGCTCCGCCACCACCATTTCCACCTTTTTTAGAAAGAGAAAGGTAGATCAAGGCAAGAGCAACACCAATCGCACCAAGGGCAATCAAGGTCAATTGGCTAACAGCTGCAAGAGCAAAACCAATGGCAAAGAATGGCCAAACCTCACGACTTGCCATCATGTTGATAACCATGGCATAACCAACGGCTACGACCATACCACCACCGATTTGCATACCGTCTGACAACCAAGCAGGCATCGCTTCAAGAGCACCTCGAACAGTGTCAGCGGGGATCATTAAAAGAAGGGCTGCAGGAATGGCGATACGAAGACCTTGAAGAAGAAGAGCTACAAAGTGAGCACGTTCTACACCTTTGATATCTCCTTTTTTAGCAGCAGCGTCGGCAGTGTGGACCAAACCAACGGAGAGAGTACGGACGATCATAGTCAAGAAAAGACCAGCAACTGCAAGTGGAATAGCGACACCTTGAGCTACAGCGATTCCTTTAGAGCTAAAGTCGCCACCAAGAACCAAGATAATCGCAGCAGCGACTGATGCAAGAGCAGCGTCGGGTGCAACTGCGGCACCAATGTTGGCCCAGCCAAGTGCAAGTAATTGAAGGGAACCACCAAGCATAACACCGGCAGTCAAGTTACCTGTTACCAAACCGATTAAGGTACAAGCAACAAGTGGTTGGTGGAATTGGAATTGGTCAAGGATACCTTCAAGACCTGCTAAGAAGGCAACAACGACCACTAATACCATAGAAATAATAGACATGTTTAAAATCCTTTCGTAAGTAATCGATTATTGAACGTTAGCTTTGTTAATTAAGTCAAACAAATCTTTCTTAGAGTCATTTGGCACTTTACGGACATCAAATTCGACTCCAAGATCACGCATTTTTTCAAATGTAGCCACATCCTCTTTGTCCATTGACAACACATTGTTGACCATGGTTTTACCAGTTGAGTGGGCCATTGAACCAACGTTCAAGGTTTTAATCGGAACACCACCCTCGATGGCACGAAGGGCATCTTGAGGTGTTTCAAACAAGATCAAAGCATGTGTTTCACCAAAGCGTGGATCTTTTGCAACGTCGATCAATTTTTGAATTGGGACAACGTTTGCTTTCACACCATTCGGTGCTGCTTGCTTGATCAACTCTTTACGGAGTTCATCTTTAGCAACTGAATCTGAAGCAACAATGATCCGATCGGCTTTTGAATCGGGTGTCCAAGCAGTTGCGACTTGTCCATGAAGCAGACGAGTGTCTAAGCGAGCAAGGTTGATCTTGAGCTTACCATCTCCAATCACTGTTCCTTCTGGAATAGCAGCTTGGGCAACAGGGGCAGCGGAAGCAGTGCTTGCTTCTTCGACTGGATTCAATTCTTCTGGAAGAGCTTTGATTCCATCTTTAGATTCTTTGATAATGTTTGCAGCGACTTTATCAACGCCGGCATTTGCATCCATCAATCGCTCTGTATAAGCTTGAATCAACATTGGAAGGTTTAATCCTGTGATGATCGCAAATTTACGATCTGGATTTTCTCCCATAACGCGACTCGCTTGGTTAAATGGAGAACCACTCCAAAGGTCAGCCAAAACCAAGACTTCATCTTCTGCATCAAATGCGGCAACAGCTGCATTAAATTTAGCATAGAGATCATCCGGGCCTTCACTTGGTATGAACGTAACCACTTGAACTTTCTCTTGATCCCCAAAGATCATCGAGCCGGATTGGTGGATTCCAGCTGCAAATTCACCGTGGCTAGCAATAATGATACCAATACTCATTATTGACATTCCTCCTTATAAAATTTGTTTGACTTTCAGTTTAAGAAAACTTTAAGCTTCTCTATTATAAACCGTTTTCACGAAAAAGTCAATGATACCGCCTTTTTGCCTAGTAGAATCAAGCAGGAAGGGTCTCTTTTGTTTTTTTGAAAAAGAGTGAAAACAACTGAAAAGCGAACATTAAGTAAAAAAATATGAATTTATTAAAGAGATTTTAGACATTTATTTCCTGAATGATTGTCAAAAACAGTAAAAAATCCTGATCATAAAATTAAGGTGTGATTAGACGGAGCAGATAAAAAAGGTTAGTCCAGGAGGGCTAACCTTGAAGGAAAATATTCTTAATGTGTGAAATCAAGTACCATACGTCCTTGAATGGTTCCAGCTTCCATTTCGTCAAAAACTTTAACCGCATCTTCTACTGGGCGTTTTTGAACGACTGGCACTACCAAACCTTCTGCACCAAATTGGAAGGCTTCTTCCAAGTCTTTACGAGTTCCTACTAGAGAACCGATAACTTGGATACCATCTAATACAGTTTTCACAATGCTGAGATCCATCATTTCTGAAGGAAGTCCAACTGCGACAACGCGACCACCAGCACGAACAGAATCTACTGCTTGGTTGAAGGCAACTTTAGAGACAGCAGTTACGACAGCAGAGTGAGCGCCACCATTTGTTTGTTCTTTGATCAATCCTGGAACATCTTCTACTTCACGACCGTTGATAACAAAGTCTGCGCCAACTTCTTTCGCCAATTCAAGTTTGTCGTTGTTGATATCGACAGCGATGACATGAGCGTTGAAGACTTTTTTGGCATATTGAACAGCCAAGTTTCCTAGTCCTCCAGCACCGTAGATGACAATCCATTGGCCTGGCTCAGCTTTGGCTTCTTTGATGGCTTTGTAAGTTGTAACCCCGGCACAGGTAATAGAAGAAGCTTGTGCTGGATCTAATCCTTCTGGTACTTTCACTGCGTAATCTGCAGTAACGATACATTGTTCAGCCATTCCTCCATCAACAGAGTAACCAGCATTTTTTACAGTACGGCAAAGTGTTTCACGACCAGTCGTACAGTATTCACAAGTTCCACATCCTTCGAAGAACCAAGCAACACTGACACGATCCCCAACTTTTAAGCTTGTCACATCTGGAGCAAGTTCTTTTACGACTCCAATTCCTTCGTGCCCAAGTACACGGCCTGGTACTTTACCGAAGTCTCCGTGAGCAACGTGCAAGTCCGTGTGGCAGACACCACAGTACTCAATTTGAACAAGTGCTTCCCCTGATTCCAATGGACGCATATCCTTGTTTGCAACGATTTCAACACCAGTACTTTCTGGATTTACAACAACAGCTTTCATTTTGTTCCTCCTTAAGTGAACGAGAAGTGATTTAGAATTTTTGAAAACGCTTCTCAAATAACTATGTTAATAATATCACAATCATATCTATTGAACAATAAAAATATGGAAAAAAAGGCGGGGATTGATTAACCGATTAAGGATATAGGTTGCAAAAAAGACATGAGATGCTCTCCTCATGTCCATTCGTATTATAAGAATAATTGAATCAATTGGCGTGCGACACCATCCTCATTATTGGTGAAATCTGTGACGGAATCCGCATAAGGAATCAGGACAGAGCTCGCGTTTTTCATAGCATAACCATGACCAGCAAGAGCTAGCATCTCAGTATCATTGTGCTCATCTCCAAAAGCAATCAAATCTTTCTGATCCATATTGAGTTTATCTAAAAGGTAAGTCAGAGCGGATGCTTTGGTCACATTTTTGGGATTGCATTCCAGAATATTTAAGGGACCACCCCAGGTATTGATAGAAAGATTGTAGTCATAGTGTCGATTCATTTCATCTGCTAGAGCATATTTGTCCTCTGCTTGTGTTTGAAAGAGGATACAGTTTGGATCGGTCGTTACTCGTTCTGGATTGAATTGGTTTTCTGGTTGGAAGGCATCAATTCCGAATAATTTAGGATCTGCAACTTGCTCATTAGGATCGGTAATGAAGAATTTATTACGGTATTCACCAGCGATAAAGTCTGCTTGAATAGTATCACGATTGGCAACCATATCTAGGAGGTATTTTTTATCTAAGGTTAAACATTGTTCATCTGCCCATTTTTTCTCAGGCAGATGGGTTAGAGAGCCATTGAAATTGATCATTGGAGTATCAAGTTCTAGTTGTTTGTAATAGGTATGGGCCATGCGGTAAGGACGACCAGTCGTAATAATAACTTTGTGGCCAAGGGCGCTAATTTTTTTAATGGTATCAATCGTAAAGTCGCTCAATTTGCTTTCGGAATTCAAGAGGGTTCCGTCTAGATCCAGAGCGATCATCTTTTTATGCATATTTCAGTTCCTTTCGAGAAGAATGAGACCATTATATCAGAAAAATCGGAAAAGCGCTCAAAAATCGAGAAGAGAAGCGGGATTTCTTGAAAGACGAAAGATCTTTTGGTAGAATAGAT
This sequence comes from Streptococcus sp. OMI870, assembly GCF_047460295.1. Classification (NCBI taxonomy): domain Bacteria; kingdom Bacillati; phylum Bacillota; class Bacilli; order Lactobacillales; family Streptococcaceae; genus Streptococcus; species Streptococcus sp. OMI870. The sequence continues at coordinate 71,347 of NZ_JASHGM010000007.1, read as the reverse complement.
ATAACGTTCGCAAATTGATTGGGAACGAGAATGATGAAAAAGGAGTTTATTCTGAAATGGATAAGTTTTTTAAACTTTCAGAACATGGAACCACTGTTCGGACAGAGGTTCTTGCTGGTCTGACAACCTTTTTTGCGATGAGTTATATCCTCTTCGTAAATCCGCAAATGTTGTCACAAACAGGTATGCCAGCTCAAGGGGTCTTTCTTGCAACGATTATTGGATCTGTTGTCGGAACCTTGATGATGGCTTTTTATGCCAATTTACCGTATGCACAAGCCCCAGGAATGGGCTTGAATGCCTTCTTTACCTTTACCGTTGTATTTGGTATGGGCTACTCATGGCAGGAAGCTTTGGGAATGGTCTTCATTTGTGGTGTGATTTCATTAATTATCACATTGACAAATGTTCGGAAGATGATCATCGAATCGATTCCGACAGCCCTACGCTCTGCTATTTCAGCTGGGATTGGGATTTTTTTGGCCTACGTTGGGATCAAGAATGCAGGATTTTTGAAATTTACGATTGACCCTCATACCTATACAGTGGTCGGAGAAGGAGCAGATAAGGCGAATGCAACGATCTCAGCCAATGCATCTGCTGTTCCTGGTTTGGTTGATTTTAATAATCCAGCCGTCCTCTTGGCCCTTATTGGTCTTGCGATTACCATTTTCTTTGTTGTCAAAGGGATTAAGGGAGGGATTATCCTTTCCATCTTAGTGACGACGGTTCTTGGAATTCTAATCCATGTTGTTGATATCAGCAAAATCGACTTTGCAAGTAACCATCTAGGAGCTGCCTTTAATGATTTAGGCACGATCTTTGGTCAAGCTTTAGGATCTAAAGGATTGGGTTCGTTGATTTCCAATACGTCTCGTTTGCCTGAAACCTTAATGGCAATCTTAGCCTTCTCCTTGACCGATATTTTTGATACCATCGGGACCTTGATCGGTACTGGTGAAAAAGTAGGGATTGTTGCAACAAATGGTGAAAATCATCAATCAGCGAAATTGGATAAAGCTCTCTATTCTGACCTCGTAGCGACTTCAGTCGGAGCCATTGCAGGGACATCGAATGTAACGACCTATGTTGAATCTGCAGCCGGTATTGGAGCGGGTGGACGAACTGGTCTGACAGCCTTGGTTGTAGCGATCTGTTTTGCTATTTCAAGTCTCTTTAGTCCATTGCTAGCGATTGTACCGACAGCAGCTACAGCACCAATTTTGATTGTTGTGGGAATCATGATGTTGAGTGGTTTGAAAAATATCCATTGGGAAGATATGTCAGAGGCCGTTCCTGCCTTCTTCACTTCTATCTTTATGGGCTTCAGCTACTCGATTACTCAAGGGATCGCTGCTGGATTTATCACCTATAGCTTGGTGAAAGTGGTTAAAGGACAAGCCAAAGAAGTGCACAGCATGATTTGGATCTTGGATGTTCTCTTTATTTTGAACTATATTAGTATGGCCTTGCATTAATCAAGGGGGAAACAAAAAGGAATGAGTGCAATTCACTGCTCTCATTCTTTTTTTTGTTGGCCAGTAGTCTAGAAGGAATCCTAATCCTTCTCTTTCAAAAGGAATTCTTAGGCGGACAATTTCTAAAAGAAAGAGCAGAATTTTAAAAAGTTTGGTATAATAGAAAAATGATTAGTCACAATGAAACAGAGCTGATCGCTCTAGGAGAACAGTTGGGAAAACTGTTAGAAAAACAGGATGTGATCATCCTATCGGGTGATTTGGGGGCTGGGAAAACTACCTTTACCAAGGGAATTGCAAAAGGTTTAGGGATTGATCAGATGATTAAAAGTCCTACCTATACCATCGTTCGGGAATATGAAGGACGTCTGCCTCTCTATCATTTGGATGTTTACCGAATTGGGAATGATCCAGATTCCATTGACTTAGATGATTTTCTGTTTGGAGAGGGTGCTACCATTATTGAATGGGGAGAGCTGATTGAACCCAGTCTTTCGGATGCTTATTTGAAAATTTTTATCCGAAAATTGGAAGATGGGCGAGAGTTGGAATTCGAAGCTCATGGAGCGCGCGCAGAGGCTTTGGTAGCATCCTTTGAGCAAGCGGGAGATACAGATGCCTAAGGAGAAAGAAGTTACATTAGAGATTCGACAAGCTGAAACGACAGACGCGACTCTCCTTGTTGATTTCTTAAATCAAGTTGGTAAAGAGTCCGATTATATGACCTTGGATGAAGCTGGTATTGGCATGTCCCCAACTGATATGGCACAATTTCTGCTGCTACAAGAGACGGCGGTTAACCGGATTTGTCTCTTATTATTTGTAGACCAAACACTAGCCGGCTTGTTAAATATCACAGCTGCTCCCCAACGGTCTGTTCAGCATATTGGTGATGTCTTTATTGTGATTCAGAGAGCTTATTGGAATCAGGGGCTTGGACAGATCTTGTTAGAAGAAGGAATCGAGTGGGCTCACTCGACTGGCATTCTTCGAAAATTGGTCCTAAATGTGCAAGTCCGCAACGAACGAGCGGTTCATCTGTATAAAAAGCTAGGATTTGAGATAGAAGGTTGCCAAGCTCGCGGAGCATGTTCAGCTGAAGGAGAATTTTTAGAGGTTTACCTCATGGGAAAACTGATAGATTAAAGAGAGATTCTATATGGTAAAAAAAATTATTTTAATGTTTTTGAGTTTATTGGCGGTAACGGTGATTGGAATTGGAGCCTATGGTTTGACCATTCTCAATCAGACGACAGGAACCCTCAGTAAGACTTATAAGAGCTTTGGAAATGAGACCAATGTCATTGCGGAAAATAAGCCGATGACCATCCTTTTGATGGGGGTTGATACAGGAAGCGGTTCTCGGGAAGATCCTTGGGCTGGAAATAGTGATACCATGATTTTGGTAACCGTCAATCCTCAAACAAAGGAAACGACCATGACCAGCTTGGAAAGAGATATTCTGACCAATATTACTTCTGATGGTGAAACTGTCCAAGCGAAATTGAATTCAGCCTATGCTCAAGGTGGAGCTAAGTTAGCTATTAAGACGATTCAGGATCTTTTGGATATCCATATTGATCGTTATGTCATGATCAATATGAAGGGACTGGTTCAATTAGTGGATAAGGTTGGTGGCATTACGGTTAACAATCCATTTGATTTTGATATTTCCATCGAAGAAAATGAGCCTGAATATACAGCAAAGATTGCACCAGGACGGCAGGAGATTAATGGAGATCAAGCGCTCGTTTATTCACGGATGCGCTACCAGGACCCAGATGGAGACTATGGACGTCAAAAACGCCAACGAGAAGTGATCAAAAAGATCGTCGAGAAAGTCTTAAGTCTCAATAGTTTGAGCCACTATAAAGGCATCATTGACTCTGTTAGTGACAATATGCAAACGAATATTGCTCTCGATAGCAATAGTTTGCTTCAATTATTGGGTTACCGAGATGCGCTTTCGAACATTCATCAGTACCAATTAAAAGGAGAAGATGCGACCTTGGCAGATGGTGGAAGTTATCAGATTGTAACCTCTAAACATCTCTTGAAAATTCAAAATATTATCCGCAAAGCCTTGGGAAAGAAAGAGATTAAGACACTGAAAACCAATGCATATCTAATGGATGGAGACGAAGATTTAAAGAATTCTTCTTCTTCTCAAAATGAAAACCCAGCAGCTTCTGAGGAAGCTCCAGTTTACCAAGAGTTTAATCAACTACCAGTTCTACCATCGAGTCAGGATACAGGAGTGGTGACGCCCCAAAGTTCTGTTCCACCGGTAACGCCCGTTGCCCCTGCGGCCACAGAGTCTAGCGCCCTTACACCTGCGTTACCATCAGAATAAGACAAAAACGATTGAGTTTTCTCAATCGTTTTTGTTTGGATTCCATGTGTCCTGAATTTCCTTTAGGGAAGCACTTGCTTGCTGGCTAAAGAGCCTGGTCTTATATTGGAAGTCTGTTACTAATTCTTGAAGAATGGATTTTTGGTCTTGGATAATTTCCAGGTTGCGTTGGATTTTTGCTAAGTTTTCTTGCATCCCCTTGACCAATTGGTGGGATTCAGTCACTTCTGTTTTGATTGTTTGACGATTTTTTACCAGGTGGTAGCTAATGCTGGCTCCTGTTGCAAACCAAAAGAGATTTTTGAGTTTCATATGGTCTCCTTATTTAGCTGTTTTGGATTTTATCTGCGAGCGTGGCCAGCTGGTCAAAATTCGGCTCATGCTCGGTAAATGAGATAGCAAGCTCATCTTGGTCAGAATAGCGGGGGATGATATGGATATGGGTGTGAAATACAGTCTGTCCAGAAACTTCTTCCATGTTACTAATGATATTCATTCCCTTGGCTTGGGTAGCAGTTGCTACTTTTTTAGCAACTTTAGAGACACGTGCAAATAGTTGAGCTGTGGCGGTTTCGTCCATCTCTAGGAGGTTGCGAGCGTGTTTCTTTGGAACCACTAAAGTATGACCAGGAGTAACTTGAGAGATGTCTAAAAATGCGAGGACCTCCTCATCTTCATAGGCTTTGGATGAAGGAATGTCACCAGCTATAATCTTACAAAAAATACAATCGTCAACCATAAATACACCTCATTTAGACTAAATTTTGTTATAATATAAGAACATTATACCAGAAATCGGAGAAAATATGTTAGAAATCAATAAGTTGACAGGGGGCTATGTCAACATCCCTGTCCTGAAAGAGGTGAGCTTTTCGGTTCCCGATGGGCAACTGATTGGTTTAATTGGGCTAAATGGAGCTGGAAAGTCAACCACGATTAATGAAATTATTGGTCTCCTGCATCCATATGCTGGGGAAGTGCGGATTGATGGCCTTAGTCTGCCAGAAGCTCCGACTGAATATCGGAAGAAAATCGGTTATATTCCAGAAACACCAAGTCTTTATGAGGAATTAACCCTGAGGGAGCATATCGAAACCGTAAGCCTCGCCTATGATTTAGACATAGATCAAGTCATGGTGCGCGTCCAGCCTTTGTTGGAACGATTTCGTTTGGCTGAAAAATTAGATTGGTTCCCGACCCATTTTTCAAAGGGGATGAAGCAGAAGGTCATGATCATTTGCGCCTATGCAGTGGATCCAAGTCTTTATATTGTCGATGAACCCTTTTTGGGATTGGATCCTGTTGCAATTGCAGATTTGATTCAATTATTGGCAGATGAAAAGGCAAAAGGAAAATCAATTTTGATGAGTACCCACGTTCTGGATTCGGCTGAAAAGATGTGTGATGGGTTTGTGATCCTCCATAAGGGTCAGGTCCGAGCACAAGGGACCTTAGATGAGCTGCGTTCAACTTTTGGGGATGAGAAAGCAAGTCTAAATGATATCTACATGACCTTGACAGAAGAGGAAACAGCATGAAAGAGTTGATGAAAAAACGGCAACAAACGTTTCGAACTCAATGTGTAAAATACAGTCGCTATGTTCTCAATGATCATTTCGTCCTCTTTATGCTCATTTTTATAGGATTTTTAGCAGTTCAATACAGCAAATTCTTGCAAGAACTACCCAAAGATCCGAGCCTGATCCGCTGGAGTCTCTTGCTTGGTTTGCTCTTCTTGGTACCGATTGGCTCTATTGCGACCTACCTAGAGAAGCCAGATGCGTTATTTCTTTTAGTGAAAGAAGAGGAAATAAAAAATCATATCAAGGGGCAGGTTAAGAAGTCTTTTGTATTGTGGCTTTTGATTCAAAGCTTTGTCCTCATATTATTCATCCCCCTTTTTCTTGCAACGGGGATGAATGCACTGGGAATAGTGGCTTACGTTTTTATTTTAGGGGTAGCTAAAGGGCTTGTCTTTAGCTGGAAAGCTAAACGTTTCTATCAGGATGGCAATCTAAATTGGATCTGGACCATTGCTCGTGAGAATGCAAGGAAACAAATGATTCTTCGCTTTTTTGCCCTGTTTACAACGGTGAAAGGGATCACGAATAGTGTCAAAAGAAGAGCCTACTTGGATCGCTTCTTGGCCCTACTTCCTAAAACACATGGGAATACTTGGCTTCACTTGTATATGCGCTCCTTCCTACGTAACGGTGATCTTTTCTCCATGACACTACGACTTTTGCTTCTGTCGATTCTTGCTATGGTCTTTATTCCTCAACCTCTAGTGGTGATCGCTCTTGTAGCCTTGCTCAATTACTTGATCATTTTTCAATTGTTGGGCCTTTATAGTGCTTTTGATTACCAACCCTTGACCCTTCTTTTTCCAATGAAAAAAGGAAGTAAAAAGGCAGGATTGAACAAAACAATTCGCTTGTTAATGGGGATTGTAACAGTGATAGAAGGGGTGATTGGGTTGGTCTTTATGTCAGATAAAGTCTTGTTGCTGGGCTTATTAGCTTATACACTTGCATTAACCATGATCTACCTTCCATTTAAGATGGCGCGCTTGGTTGACGAAAGTCGTTAAAATTAGTAAAATAGATTGGAAACTTTTTACGGAGGAAAAGATGGACTCGAATGAAAAAGAGCTAAGCCTCACCCCAATTCCTGGGAAGAGTGGGAAGGCCTACATGGGGACCTACCCAGATGGTGGGCGCGTTTTTGTAAAAATGAATACGACCCCAATCCTTGCGGGTCTAGCAAAAGAACAGATTGCTCCTCAATTGCTATGGAGTCGACGTTTGCCAGATGGAAATGTGATGAGTGCCCAAGAATGGTTGAATGGGGAGATTCTCACGCCAAATGGAATGTCAAAAAAACAAGTGGTCAATATTTTAACGAGATTGCACCGTTCTAGACCTTTGATGACTCAATTAAAGAAACTTGGGTATCCGGTGGAATCTCCTTTAGAGTTGCTCAATTCTTGGAGTAACCGGTTGCCAATTGCCCTACGTCAGAACCACTACATCCAATCAGTCGTAAAGAATTTACGTAAGACAGTGCCAGCCTTTCGGGAGGATTATGCGACGATCGTCCATGGGGATGTCCGTCATAGTAACTGGATTGAGACAGAGAGTGGCTTGATTTATCTAGTCGATTGGGATTCCGTTCGTTTAACTGACAGGATGTTGGATGTGGCACATATCTTGAGTCACTATATTCCAGATTCTAATTGGCGTGATTGGTTAGGTTATTATGGTTACAAGTATAACCAAAAGGTCTTTGACAAACTCTATTGGTTTGGTCAATATTCTTTTTTGTGGCAAATTGCTAAATACTATGAAAACAATGATCTAGAAAATGTCAATCGCGAGATCTATGCTCTGCGCAATTTCCGGTTGAAATATGGAAAGGAAATATGAGAGTTAGAAATCGTAAAGGAGCAACAGAACTACTAGAAGCCAATCCACAATATGTGATCTTAAATCCAGAAGATGCTAAGGGAAAGTGGCATAAGATTTTCGGGAATGATCATCCGATCCATATTGAGGTAGGAAGTGGAAAAGGTGCTTTTATCACCGGGATGGCTAAGGCTAATCCAGAGATCAACTACATTGGGATCGATATCCAAAAATCAGTTTTGAGCTATGCTTTAGATAAAGTTCTGGAAGCTGATGTTCCCAATATTAAATTACTTTGGGTAGATGGGGATAGCTTGACTAACTATTTTGAAGACGGAGAAATTGATCAGCTCTATCTGAATTTTTCAGATCCATGGCCAAAGAAACGTCATGAGAAGCGTCGCTTGACATACAAGAGCTTCCTTGATACCTTTAAGCAAATTCTTCCGGAACACGGAGAGATTCACTTTAAAACAGACAACCGAGGTTTGTTTGAATACAGTTTGGTAAGCTTCTCGCAATATGGGATGACTTTGAAGGGAGTCTGGTTAGACCTTCATGCTAGCGATTTTGAGGGGAATGTGATGACCGAATACGAGAAGAAGTTCTCCAGCAAAGGACAGGTCATTTACCGTGTGGAAGCACAGTTTTAGCATATTCCTTGCAATCATTGGGGAATCGTGTTATAATACTTTAAATGAATAGAAAAGGAGAGGCGGGGAAATATCTTCGCCTCTTATCTATGAGGAGGTGGCAACCATCGCAACGATTGTTGACTTAGTAACAGAAGTGATTCAGCCAGCTATCAAGGAACCATTTGAATTGGTCGATGTTGAATATGGCAAAATGGGTGGTGACTACGTCTTAAGCATTTTCGTAGACAAACCAGAAGGAATCACACTGAATGATACAGCGGATTTGACAGAAATCATTAGCCCACTATTGGATCAAATCAAACCAGACCCATTTCCAGAACAGTACTTTTTAGAAGTCACCAGTCCTGGCTTGGAGAGACCTTTGAAAACCAAGGTAGCACTCGAGGGAGCTATTGGTAAGTATGTCAATATCAGCTTGTATAAGGCTATTGAAAAGCAAAAGGTCTTTGAGGGGAACTTGGTAGGTTTTGAAGAGGATGTTTTGACCATTGAGTATATGGATAAAACACGGAAAAAAACAGTGGATATTCCTTATAACCTTGTATCCAAAGCAAGGTTGGCTGTAAAATTGTAACAGAATGAAAGAAAGGATGCCTTTATAGAAGAGGCAAGAAAAACATGAGTAAAGAAATGCTAGAAGCCTTCCGCATTTTGGAAGAAGACAAAGGGATCAAAAAAGAAGATATCATCGAAGCGGTCACAGAATCATTACGTTCAGCTTATCGCCGTCGTTATGGACAAGCAGAAAGTGCAGCGATTGAATTCAATGAAAAAACTGGAGATTTCCGTGTTTATACAGTTCGTGAAGTAGTGGATGAAGTCTTTGATAGCCGCTTAGAAATCAGCTTGAAGGATGCCTTGGCCATTAGCTCTGCTTATGAGTTGGGAGATAAGATCAAGTTTGAAGAAGCACCAGCTGAATTCGGTCGAGTAGCAGCTCAATCAGCCAAACAAACCATCATGGAAAAAATGCGCAAGCAAACACGCACCATCACCTATAACACTTATAAAGAGCATGAAAATGAAATTATGAGTGGAACGGTAGAGCGCTTTGACAATCGCTTTATCTATGTCAATCTTGGTTCGATCGAAGCTCAATTGTCTAAACAGGACCAAATTCCAGGGGAAGTCTTCCAATCTCATGATCGCATCGAAGTATTCGTCTACAAAGTAGAAGACAATCCTCGTGGGGTGAATGTCTTTGTTAGCCGGAGCCATCCAGAAATGATCAAACGTTTGATGGAGCAAGAAATTCCTGAAGTTTACGATGGAACGGTTGAAATCATGAGTGTGGCGCGTGAAGCTGGTGACCGGACTAAGGTGGCTGTTCGTAGCCATAATCCAAACGTAGATGCGATTGGGACCATCGTTGGTCGCGGTGGATCGAATATTAAAAAGATTACCAGCAAGTTCCATCCAGCACGCTATGATCAAAAATTGGACCGTATGGTTCCTACAGAAGAAAACATCGATGTGATTGAGTGGGTTCCAGATCCAGCTGAATTTATCTACAATGCGATTGCTCCTGCAGAAGTGGACCAAGTTATCTTTGATGATGAAGACAGCAAACATGCTCTCGTTGTGGTTCCAGATAACAAGTTATCTCTTGCCATTGGTCGTCGTGGGCAAAACGTTCGTTTAGCAGCTCATTTGACCGGTTACCGTATCGATATCAAATCTGCTAGTGAGTTTGAAGAAATGGAAGCAGCTCAAGAAACTTTTGAAGACCAAGTAGAAAGTAGTCAAGAGCAAGTCGATTAAGAGAGGGAGGGAACATGGTAAAAACAAGAAAAATCCCTTTAAGAAAATCGGTCGTTTCAAATGAAATTATTGATAAGCGTGATTTGCTTCGAATTGTTAAAAACAAAGAGGGGCATGTCTTTATCGATCCGACTGGCAAAGCCAATGGTCGAGGCGCTTATATTAAATTAGATAATGAAGAAGCGGCCCTTGCTAAGAAAAAGAAAGCTTTTAATCGTAGCTTTAATATGGAAGTGGAAGAAGCTTTCTATGATGAATTGATCGCTTACGTAGATCATAAGGTGAAGAGAAGAGAGTTAGGCCTTGAATAAGCAAAAGTTGAGCAATCTGTTGGGCCTAGCGCAAAGAGCAGGAAAGCTTATTTCTGGAGAAGAACTCGTGATTAAAGCGATCCAGGAAGGCAAAGCAAAATTAGTTTTCCTTGCAAATGATGCTGCTAGCAATCTGACAAAGAAGGTGACGGATAAGGGTCACTATTATGAGGTTCAAGTATCTACCGTGTTTTCAACACTAGAATTAAGCACTGCAATTGGACGTGCCCGGAAGGTCGTCGCAGTTGTAGATGCTGGATTTTCAAAGAAAATGAGGTCTCTTATGGAATAGAAGAGGAGGACAGCAATTGTCTAAGAAAAGATTATACGAAATTGCCAAAGAATTGGGCAAGGAAAGTAAAGAAGTCGTCACTCGTGCGAAAGAGTTAGGTTTTGACGTTAAGAGTCATGCATCTAGTGTCGATACGGATGCTGCTGAAAAGTTAATGAAGAGCTTTGCAGCAAAAAAAGAAACAGTCGAAAAGAAAGTAGCAGAGGTGGCTGCCAAGGCAACGGCTGTCGTAGAAAAAAAAGAAGCAGTACCGGTCAAAAACCAAGAAAAAACTGAGACAAAATTAGAAACACCAAACCCAGTTGCGAAACCAAAAAGTCGTAACTTTAAAGCGGAACGCGAAGCCCGTGCAAAAGAGCAGGCGGAACGTCGTCAACAACAAGGAAATCGACCTAAGAAACAACAAAACGACCGTCGGGATGGGGATCGTTTTCAAAATCGTAATGAGCGAAAAAATCAAGGAAATGACCGCCGGAACCAAGGGAATGATCGTCGCCGTGACCAAGCTGGAAACGGTCAAGGACGTCCAAATCCTGTAAATGGCGCTCCGAAAATTGATTTCAAAGCTCGTGCAGCAGCATTAAAAGCAGAACAAAATGCAGAGTATGCACGTGGAAGTGAAGATCGGTATAAACAACAAGCTGCTAAAGCAGAACAAGAACGTCAACAGCGCCGGAAGCGAGTAGAAGTACCAGAAGTGAAAGCTCCTGTACAAGAGAAAACTGTTGAAAATCTTGCAAAACCAGCTGTTGCAGCTGCTCCGGCTCAAGTAGATACACGCCGTAAGAAACAAGCGCGACCAGATAAGAAACGCGATGATTTTGATCGTGAAGAAGATGGTCCAAGAAAACAACAAAGGAATCGAAGTAGTCAAAATCAAGTGAGAAATCAAAAAAATAGTAACTGGAATAACAATAAGAAAAATAAAAAAGGGAAGAACAACCGTAATGAGGCTCCAAAACCAGTAACAGAGCGTAAATTCCATGAATTACCTAGTGAATTTGAGTATACGGATGGAATGACAGTTGCGGAAATCGCAAAACGGATCAAACGTGAACCAGCGGAAATCGTCAAGAAGCTCTTCATGATGGGAGTGATGGCGACACAAAACCAATCCTTGGATGGGGATACCATTGAGCTTCTGTTAGTGGATTATGGAATTGAAGCCAAGAAAAAGGTTGAAGTGGACAATGCGGATATCGAACGTTTCTTCGTCGAAGATGGTTATCTGAACGAAGATGAGCTAGTGGAACGTCCACCAGTTGTCACCATCATGGGACACGTTGACCACGGGAAGACAACCCTTTTGGATACCCTTCGTAATTCACGTGTAGCAACAGGTGAAGCGGGAGGAATCACCCAACATATCGGTGCCTACCAAATCGTGGAAAATGGCAAGAAGATTACCTTCTTGGATACACCTGGACACGCGGCCTTTACTTCTATGCGGGCGCGTGGTGCATCTGTTACGGATATTACCATCTTGGTCGTAGCGGCAGATGACGGGGTGATGCCACAGACCATCGAAGCCATCAACCACTCAAAAGCAGCGAATGTTCCAATCATTGTGGCTATTAACAAGATTGATAAGCCAGGTGCAAACCCAGAACGTGTGATCGGTGAATTGGCTGAACACGGTGTTATGTCAACTGCCTGGGGTGGTGATTCTGAGTTTGTAGAAATCTCAGCTAAATTCAACCAAAATATCGATGAACTCTTGGAAACGGTCCTTCTTGTAGCTGAAATCCAAGAACTCAAGGCAGATCCAACTGTTCGTGCCATCGGTACTGTTATCGAAGCTCGTTTGGATAAAGGTAAAGGTGCGGTTGCAACCCTTCTGGTTCAACAAGGTACCTTGAATGTCCAAGACCCAATCGTTGTCGGAAATACCTTTGGACGTGTCCGTGCCATGACAAATGACCTTGGCCGTCGTGTGAAGGTAGCAGGACCATCTACTCCGGTTTCTATCACAGGTTTGAACGAAGCGCCAATGGCGGGTGACCACTTTGCGGTTTATGAAGATGAAAAATCTGCGCGTGCAGCGGGTGAAGAACGTGCCAAACGTGCTCTCTTGAAACAACGTCAAGCAACGAACCGTGTCAGCCTTGAAAATCTCTTTGATACCTTGAAGGCTGGGGAAGTGAAATCCGTTAATGTCATCATCAAGGCCGATGTACAAGGTTCGGTTGAAGCCCTTGCTGCTTCCCTTCAAAAGATTGAAGTGGAAGGTGTGAAAGTGACCATCGTTCACTCAGCAGTTGGTGCCATCAACGAATCAGACGTTACCCTTGCAGAAGCTTCAAATGCCTTCATCGTTGGATTTAACGTCCGCCCTACGCCTCAAGCCCGTCAGCAAGCAGAAGCTGATGAGGTAGAAATCCGTCTTCACTCAATCATCTACAAGGTGATCGAGGAAATGGAAGATGCTATGAAGGGAATGTTGGATCCTGAGTTTGAAGAGAAAATTATCGGGGAAGCAGTTATCCGTGAAACCTTTAAGGTCTCTAAAGTGGGGACTATCGGTGGATTTATGGTCCTCAGTGGTAAGGTCACTCGTGATTCCAAGGTTCGTGTCATTCGTGACGGTGTCGTGATTTATGATGGAGCTCTTGCTAGCTTGAAACATTATAAAGACGATGTCAAAGAAGTAACCAACGGTCGCGAAGGTGGATTGATGATCGAAGGCTACAATGATATCAAGACAGATGATACCATCGAAGCTTATATCATGGAAGAAATTAAGAAATAATCTTACAACTAGGAAGAATGAGGACTTTCTCTCGGACTTCCTAGTTTTTAAACCTAGTAAAAGAAAGGAGTTCCTATGGCAAGTCATTTTCGGACAGACCGAGTAGGGATGGAAATCAAGCGGGAAGTCAACGAAATTTTGCAAAAGAAAGTTCGTGACCCGCGTGTTCAAGGTGTCACCATTACGGATGTTCAAATGCTAGGCGATTTGTCGATGGCTAAGGTCTACTATTCGATTATGAGTGACCTGGCTTCAGATAATCAGAAGGCTCAGACAGGGCTGGAAAAAGCAACAGGAACCATCAAGCGTGAATTAGGTCGGAATCTTAAATTATACAAGATTCCAGATCTTACTTTTGTGAAAGACGAATCCATCGAATACGGTAACAAGATCGATGAGATGTTACGCAATTTGAACAAAGACTAGAGAGGTTGGAAATTTTCCAACCTCTTTTTTTGGCTCTTAAAACGAGGAAAATAAAACAGATAGAAAAAACGGTTTCAAAAAATAATAGAAATTTACAGAAATCTCTTGTGTGATTGGAAATTATCCTTTACAATAGGAGAGGAGTTTTATTTCTGATCTCATATTTGGAGGAATGATCATGTCCATTAACTGGCAGGAAATTTTGTTTAACTTTTTGGGGGGACTGGGTCTCTTTCTCTATAGTATTAAAACTATGGGGGAAGGCTTGCAACAGGCTGCAGGTGATCGCCTTCGATACTACATTGACAAATATACCAGCAATCCCTTCCTAGGGGTTTTGGTTGGGATCGTAGTAACGGCCCTGATTCAATCTAGTACAGGGGTAACAGTGATTACTGTTGGTCTGGTCAGTGCTGGCCTCTTGACCTTGCGTCAAGCCATTGGAATCATCATGGGGGCCAATATTGGAACAACCGTAACCTCATTCATTATTGGATTTAAACTGGGAACTTATGCCTTACCGATTATGTTTGTCGGTACAGTCTGTCTCTTCTTTACCAAGAATCGAACGGCTAACAATATTGGTCGCGTGCTTTTTGGGGTTGGGGGAATCTTTTACGCCCTCAACCTCATCAGCGCTGGGATGAGTCCTTTGAAAGAGTTGCCAGAATTTAGTCAGTATATGATTACCCTAGGGAAAAATCCAATTCTTGGTGTTCTTGCTGGAGCCATCATCACCGTTTTGATTCAAGCATCTTCAGCTACCATTGGGATTTTACAAGGCTTGTATTCAGGTGGATTTTTAGATCTGCGTGGTTCTTTACCCATTCTTTTCGGTGACAATATCGGGACAACCCTAACGGTTATTATTGCAGCTATGGGTGCTAATATCTCTGCTAAACGTGTCGCAGCAACCCACGTGCTCTTTAACTTGATCGGGACAGTCCTCTGTTTGATCTTGCTGACACCTTTTACAGCTATGATTGAATATTTCCAAGGCCTCTTGCATTTATCACCAGAAATGACGATCGCTTTTTCTCACGGGGCCTTCAATGTGACCAATACTATCATTCAATTCCCATTCATTGGAGCTTTGGCTTATTTTGTAACCAAGTTGATTCCTGGTGAAGACGAAGTCGTCAAATACGAACCCCTTTACTTGGATGAAAATTTGATTACTCAAGCGCCTTCGATTGCTCTTGGAAATGCGAAAAAAGAGTTGCTTCATTTAGGTGTCTATGCAGATAAAGCCTTTAGCCTCTCTTATGATTATATTGTTCATCAAAATGAAAAAATTGCCGAAAAAGGACACAAGACAGAAGAAGCGATCAATACCATTGATGAGGATTTGACACGCTACTTAATTCGCTTGTCAAGTGAAGCCTTGAGTCCGAGAGAAAGTGAAGTTCTTACCAATATCTTGGATTCCTCACGAGATTTAGAGCGGATTGGCGATCACGCGGAAGCCTTGATCAATCTGGCGGATTATTTGATTCGCAAGAAAGTTGTTTTTTCAGATGCAGCTTTGGCTGAGTTGGAGGATATTTACAATCAAACCCATCAGTTCGTAGAGGATGCCTTAAAAGCGGTTGAGAATAATGATATCGGCCTTGCAAATCAATTGGTGGCACGTCACGAGGCGATTGAAAAACTGGAGAAGAGACTTCGGAAAACCCATATTCGTCGTTTGAATAATGGTGAATGTACGCCACAAGCAGGGGTGAACTTTATTGATATTATTTCTCATTACACTCGTGTCGCAGACCATGCCATGAATCTCGCTGAAAAAGTGCAAATTGAGCAAATTTAATGACAGATAAACAGGGTAAGTAGAAAGCTTACTCTGTTTTTATTTTTTATTCCACCTAAAATAGGTCTAGACCATTTACAAATGGAGGTGAAAGCGTTATAATATGTATGAATATAAATGGAACACAGTTCCTACAATGGAAAGGACAATACTATGTCTACATATATTAAAGCAGATCAATTTTATTACCCACATGGAGTTCGCCGTGGAGGTTATTTGGAACTCGTTGATGGCAAGTTTGGAAAACATGTGGAAAGCTTACCAGAAGGTGCGGATGTGCTGGATTATTCTGGTTACAGCATTGCGCCTGGCCTCGTAGATACCCATATTCACGGCTTTGGTGGGGTAGATGTTATGGATAATAATATCGAAGGCACTCTCCATACCATGAGTGAAGGTCTCTTGAGTACAGGGGTTACGAGCTTTTTGCCCACGACCCTGACTTCCTCTTACGAACAACTTTTGGCAGTAACTGAAAATATCGGTGCACGATACAAAGAAGCAACAGGAGCTAAGATTCGCGGGATTTATTTTGAAGGACCTTATTTCACAGAAAAATACAAGGGAGCTCAAAACCCAGCTTATATGAAGGATCCAAGTATGGAAGAATTCCGAACTTGGCAAAAAGCGGCTAATGGTCTGTTAAATAAGATTGCCCTTGCTCCCGAGCGTGAAGGGGTAGAAGACTTTGTTCGCACCATTACGAGCGAAGGCGTGACCGTTGCTCTAGGACATTCCAATGCGACTTTTAAAGAGGCCAAAAGAGCAGTTGACGCGGGTGCGAGTGTCTGGGTGCATGCCTATAATGGTATGCGTGGTTTGACCCACCGTGAACTCGGTATGGTTGGTGCCATGTATGAGTTGCCTCATACTACAGCAGAGTTGATTTGTGATGGCCATCACGTTGATCCGCTAGCTTGTGATATCCTGATGAAACAAAAAGGGAAAGAAAATGTTGCCTTGATTACGGATTGTATGACAGCCGGGGGCTTAGAAGACGGGGACTACATGCTTGGGGAATTCCCAGTCGTGGTCGCTGAAGGGACCGCTCGTTTGAAATCAACTGGTAATTTAGCTGGCTCAATCTTAAAATTGAAAGATGGATTAAAAAATGTTGTAGAGTGGGGGATTGCCAACCCTTACGAAGCAGTGTTGATGGCCAGCCTCAATCCGGCAAAATCAGTCCATATTGATGATGTTTGTGGTCAAATTCGAGAAGGTTATGATGCGGACTTCATCGTGCTTGATCAAAATTTGGATCTGGTTGCGACCTATCTCGATGGGGTCAAACGTTACCAGGCTACGAACTAGATTCAAGAATCAAAGATAGAGTAAAACCTCTCTAGGTCATACCTGGAGAGGTTTTTGTGACGTATTCATGGGGGTTAAACAGTCTATAGGGGCTTTTTGTTTACCAATGGTAGTGCAATTTTGTGAATGCTGTCTTTTCATGCTATAATGGGAATTGAAATGTGAGGTAGCTTATGAAGGTAATTGATATACGTTTTTTATTGATGGGAATTTTTTTCTTGCTCTATGGGATAGTAAGAAAAAATATCTTTATTGTGATCGTTGGTGGGGCATTCTTAGTTTATAGTTTTTATAGCAAGAGGATGGAGCCAACCAAGAAGAATATTTTTAAGCCAGAGCTCAAGCTTCGAGGGCCTAAGAAACCGAAATCGAAGAAAGGAAAGAAAAAATGAATCATTATCGTTTAAATAATGGAGTGGAGATTCCTGTATTGGGATTTGGAACCTGGAAAGCAGCGGATGGAGAAGAAGCTTATCAAGCTGTTTTAGTTGCTTTAAAAGCAGGTTATCGCCATATTGACACAGCTGCTATTTATCAAAATGAAGAGAGTGTGGGGCGTGCGATCAAGGATAGTGGTCTTAAGCGCGAAGACTTGTTTATTACCACCAAACTTTGGAATACGAATCACACCTATGAAGATGCTCAAGCTGCTTTGGAAGCGTCTCTTGAAAAACTGGGCTTGGACTATGTCGATCTTTATTTGATTCATTGGCCAAATCCAAAGCCCCTTCGAGAAAATGATGCTTGGAAAAAACGAAATGCTGAGGTTTGGCGAGCAATGGAAGATATGCTAGCTGCTGGCAAGGTTCGGGCTATTGGTATTAGCAATTTTCTGCCTCATCATTTGGAAGCCCTCCTTGAAACAGCTCACGTCATACCGGCTGTGAACCAAATTCGTTTAGCCCCTGGGGTTTACCAAAGCGAAGCCATTGCAGCAAGTCGCAAGCATGGTATTTTACTAGAAGCTTGGGGACCTTTTGGCCAAGGAGAATTGTTCCAAAATGAACAAGTAAAAGAAATGGCTGCTAAATATGGTAAGACCGTCGCTCAATTGGCCCTAGCATGGAGTTTACAAGAAGGTTTTCTCCCATTACCAAAATCAGTTACCCCAGAGCGAATTGCGAGTAATCTAGACTGTTTTGGTTTTGAGTTGACCAAAGAAGATCTGGAGCACCTTCGCCATCTTCCGGTTGAAGCAGGTGCTCCAGATCCGGACACCAAAGATTTTTAAGATAAAAGTTTTTACTTATAAAAACCGAGAACACATTTGTTCTCGGTTTTTGAATACTTTCAAGCGTTAAATAGTTTTAAAACACTAATAAAAACATACGTTTTATAACAATTTTCTACAAATATCTTGTTTATGACGAACGAAAATAAATTAATAATTAGTAACGTTCGCGAATGTTACATTTGTGTTACAATTCAGTTTTGATCGAATTTTCAGATAATTTTGCGCTATAATAGTTACTATTAAAATAAAAGGGGAGTTTCTATGAATAAACAAGAGCGTTTTTCATTAAGAAAATACAAATTTGGTGTAGCCTCAGTTTTATTAGGGGCTGTTTTGGTATTTGGAACTGCACAAGCGAGTGCAGATGAACAAGCAACGGGCCAAACGAGTGCTGAAACACAACTTGTAGCGTCTACTCAACAGCCACCAGTTGAAAAACAAGAGTCACAAGTTACAGAAACTACGAATACAGTCGCTAGTGAAAAAGTAGAGGTTTCTAAAGAAACTGCTGTTGCGGAAAAAGAAGCTATTAGCAAAGA
This sequence comes from Streptococcus sp. OMI870, assembly GCF_047460295.1. Lineage (NCBI taxonomy): Bacteria > Bacillati > Bacillota > Bacilli > Lactobacillales > Streptococcaceae > Streptococcus > Streptococcus sp. OMI870. The sequence goes on along the minus strand of NZ_JASHGM010000007.1, from coordinate 53,023 downwards.
AGCTCCTGTTCTTGAAAAAACAGAGGCTCCTAAAGAGGGAACAGCTGCTCCACAAACAAACACAGAAAAAAGAGGAAAACCGGTAGAAAAAGCGACAGTAGTGGCTACTTCGACAAGCTCTGAAACAAATGTGCGCCGTGATGGAGCTGAAAAACCTCAAAGCATTGAAAGCAACGAGATTATTACTGTTCCACAAACCTGGAACCAAGGTTATAAAGGTGAAGGAATGGTAGTTGCCGTGATTGATTCTGGTTTGGATGTCAACCATGAGGTTCTTCGTATTACCGATTCTTCAAAAGCCAAGTTCAAAAATCAAGAAGAATTGGAAGCAGCCAAGAAAGCAGCAGGAATTGATTATGGGAAATGGTACAATGATAAAGTCGTCTATGCCTATGATTACTTTGATGGTACCGATAATATAAAAGAAGCTGAAAGAGATTCTCACGGGATGCATGTTACCGGGATTGCAGCGGGGAATCCTGATAAAGAAGCAGGAAACGGTGAAAAAATCTATGGTGTAGCACCAGAAGCGCAAGTTATGTTCATGCGTGTCTTTTCAGATCGGCAAAAAACAACTGGTTCTGCCCTTTATGTAAAAGCAATTGATGATGCGGTGGCTCTCGGTGCAGATACTATCAACATGAGTCTTGGCTCTACGACTGGTTCTACGGTCAATGCGGATTCAGATATTGTGGATGCCATCAAACGGGCGCGTGCTAAAGGTGTATCTGTCCTAATCTCTGCAGGAAATAGCAATACTTTTGGGAATGGTTATTCAAGACCAGCTGCAGAAAATCCAGATTACGGCTTGGTCGGAAATCCTTCAACAGTAGAGGACTCTATCTCTGTTGCCTCCATCAATAACAAAATCATTACAACAGAAGTTTTTGAAGTTAAAGGCTTGGAAGGTCATGCGGAAGCAGATAATGGAAAGTTTGATTACAGTAAATCTGCTGCAGATGCTGACTTTGAAAAAGGTAAAGAGTATGAATATGTATCTGTTGGTCTTGGGAAAGAGGATGATTTCAAAGATCTTGACCTTACTGGTAAATTAGCCCTTATCCAACGTGGGGAAATTCCATTCTCAGAAAAAATTGCCAATGCATTCCATCATGGTGCTGCAGGAGCTTTGGTCTACAATAATGTGGATGGTTCTAATCTTGGTATGGCTATCGATGGGGATGCAAAAAAAATCCCATCGGTCTTCATTTCAAAACGTTATGGGGAAGCTCTTAAAGCAGGATCCTACAAAATTGTCTTCAACAATACCATGGCCAATCGCCCATCTCCAGAGGCGGATCAATTGTCAGATTTCTCAAGCTGGGGAGTCACAACAGACGGTCAGTTGAAACCAGATGTAACAGCACCTGGGGGCAATATCTTCTCTTCTTTGAATGACAATACCTACGGAGATTTGAGTGGTACAAGTATGGCCTCTCCTCACGTGGCAGGGGTTGCAGCCTTGGTAAAAGAATACCTTGTGAAGCATCATCCAGAATTAACTCCAGAACAAGTTTCTGAAACAGTGAAAGCCTTGATCATGTCTACGGCTAAACCACACGTTAACAAAGAAACAGGTGCTTATACTTCTCCTCGTCAACAGGGAGCAGGGGTGGTCGATACGTCAGCTGCCGTATCAACAGACTTGTATGTCACTGGTGAAAACAATTACCCAAGTGTTACTCTTGGAAATGTTGGAGATAGCTTTACATTTGATGTTACAGTTCACAATATTTCAGATACCGATCGTACCTTGAAGATGTTGGTCAATACTGACACAGATGAAGTGAAAGATGGTAAATTTACTCTTCGCCCACGTAAATTAACCGAAACTGCTTGGCCAGAAGTGACTGTGAAAGCACATAGTTCTGAAACAGTTACGGTGAAAGTTGACACAAGTAAATTCACAGAAGAATTGAGCAAAGAAATGCCAAACGGCTATTTCCTTGAAGGATTTGTTCGCTTTGTTGATCCGGCTGATGATGGAGATGTGGTCAGCTTGCCATTTATGGGCTTCAAGGGAGAATTCCAAAACCTTCCCGCTGTTGAAAAGCCAGTCTATGATTTGGTTCGCGAAGGAAAAGATGGATTCTACTACCATATTCCAAAAGATTTGAATATCTCATCGAGTGCCAATGTTTCTGCGCTCGTCACTCAGCAAAATGACTTCCTTCTCACTCAAGGAAAACGAGATGGTCGTCGGATGACAGTCCTTGGTATTGACGAAAATGCAGAAGGAACTCACACCCTTCAACTAGATGAAAACGGAAATGTTCGCATTGCCATTTCACCAAATGAAGATGGAAATAAAGATTTCGTCGAATACAAAACGGTTGCGCTTCGAAACATTGAAAACCTTCGTGCAAGTGTCTACGCAGCAAGTGATACGGAACATCTACATCCAATTTGGGAAGGTACGCCATCTGACCATCGTAAGAACTTCTTCAACGGTGACCAAAAGAACCCACGCAGCTACACATTAGATAATACTGCTTGGTCTGGTAGCGATGCCAATGGAAATGCGGTAGCAGACGGTTTATATGATTATGTCATCCGTTATACCCCAATGGTTCCAGGAGCTGAAGAGCAATCAACGACCTTCAAGGTTCGGGTCGATACTCAAAAACCAGTGATTACATCTGGATATATTCGCTTTAAAGACGGAGCACAACAGTTTGTAGCACGTAAATCCAAAGATGTTGGTGAAGGCGGTATCTTGACAGAAAAACTAGTTTATGTCACACCATTTGATGATCAAGGAACGATGGTCCAAACCAATGAAGATAAGAATGGTACGCGTGCTCTAGAAAATTATCATGTCATTAAGGCCAATGAAGATGGTAGCTTCGATCTTCCTGAAAACATCGAGAAGAAGAATATCTACTATTATGTAGAAGATTTTGCAGGCAACGTGGATTACATTTCATTAGCTGATTTGGTACGGGATCAAAATAGTGGTCGGGTTCAAATTGCAGTGCGTGATGCTAAGACCAACAAAGATTTGGACACCATGTACGTCTATCGTATTAAGGACAGCAATGGTCAATATGTATCAGTTGATAAAACAAAAGATATCAACTTCTTGAACTTTGGCCATTATATTGCAGAAATCTTTACCTATGATCGTACTGAAGTGAAATTTGTCAGCAGCTTGACGCAAGAGTTCGATTTGACAGAAGAGAATAGTTTCCAAACGATCGCATTCCTTGCCAACACCTTGGAATACGCACCAGTCAGCATTCGCTTTGATCAACCAGTTTCAAAAGCTGCTACGCTCGTATTGAAAGGTGCAGAGGGCGAAAATTTTGTATTGCCTGCTGAAAAGTATGGTAAGAATGGCTTTGGTAAATCAGTAGCAACCGGTCAATATACTTTAGTTGCAACCCTTCCGACAGGTTATGAATTGGCTGAGGAAGCGCCGGTGATTACAGTTGTTGCAGGTCGAAACAATGTTTACCGTCTTGGAGTGATCTCAAAAGTAGATCTCTTAGCTGCCTTAAACAACCAAGCGGATGTTATCAAGACAGCTCACTACTTCAATGCGAGTGCCGATAAGAAAGAAGCCTATGATCAAGCCTTGCAAGCTGCTCAAGCAGCCTTGACCAATAAGGTCAGTCAAGAGCAAGTCAACCAGGTAGTGGCTGGTCTTGAAGCTGCCAGTCAAGCTTTGGATGGCAAAGACTCAAATGTTGCAGCTTTGAAAGAAGCGATGCAGGCTTACGATGCTACAACTAAAACTGGACGGTATGCCAATGCAAAAGAAAAAGTACGTCGGGACTACGATCGTGCCTTCCAAACAGTGGCTTTACTTGCAGTAGATCCAACTGTGAAACAAGAACAAATCAATCAAGCGCTTGCTGAGTTGAGCCGTGCGGAAGGAAAATTAAATGGGAAAGCAACTGATTTTTCAAGCCTTGAAAAATACATCAAGGAAGAATTGAAGTTCCAAGAAAAGAATGCTAAATTCATCTATGCTGGAAATGAAGAAAAAGAAGCTTACCTAGTAGCCTTTAAGGATGCACAAACCATTCTTTCAAATCCAGGAGCAAGTCAGCAAGATGTAAAAGATGCTTTGACAGCTTTGAAAAATGCCAAGAAAAAACTTCATGGTAAAAAACCAAAAGCTGCAAGACGTCCCTAATCCAAATAAAATTGTTTGTTAGCCTAAAATCCGTATGAAACAATTGTTTCATACGGATTTTTATTTACAAGTATGTAGAAATCTGCTATAATACTAGTCAAGAAAGAAGAGCTTATGGCGTTTTTCTAGCGAGCTTGGGATAGTGAAAGCCAAGTAGAACAAAGTAGGCAAAGGCGCTTTCTCTCAGTAAAAGCTGAGTATAGTAGAATAAAATGAAGTAATAAATTAGGGTGGAACCGCGTTTTTGACGCCCCTAGGTCACTTGACTTAGGAGCAGAGACACGGTTCTTTTTGTGTTCTGAGTCGCAAGAAATTATAGAAAAAGGAGTAAATCATGTCAAAAAAATTGACTTTCCACTGTGTCAGTGGCAGAGACCTCCTTACAGTCGGACTGCCCCACGCTCAGCACTAAGGTGCCTGAGCTAGACGCAGTACTAACTCGTCTTGTCTCGTATGATCGACGAGGTAGACTTGTGTCGCAAGAATTTATAAAAAGGAGAAGAAGATGTCTAAAAAATTAACATTTCAAGAAATAATTTTGACTTTGCAACAATACTGGAATGACCAGGGGTGTATGCTCATGCAGGCTTATGATAATGAAAAAGGTGCGGGTACGATGAGTCCTTACACCTTCCTTCGTGCCATTGGTCCGGAGCCGTGGAATGCGGCTTATGTAGAGCCATCACGTCGTCCAGCAGACGGTCGTTACGGGGAAAACCCAAACCGTCTTTACCAACACCACCAATTCCAAGTGGTTATGAAACCATCACCATCAAACATCCAGGAGCTCTACCTTGAGTCATTGGAAAAATTGGGGATTAATCCTTTGGAACACGATATCCGTTTCGTAGAAGATAACTGGGAAAACCCATCAACTGGTTCGGCTGGTCTTGGTTGGGAAGTGTGGCTTGACGGTATGGAAATCACTCAGTTCACCTACTTCCAACAAGTTGGTGGCTTGGCAACTGGTCCTGTTACTGCTGAGGTCACTTATGGTTTGGAACGTCTGGCTTCTTACATCCAAGAAGTGGACTCCGTTTACGATATCGAGTGGGCTCCTGGAGTTAAATACGGAGAAATTTTCCTTCAACCAGAATACGAACACTCAAAATACAGCTTTGAAGTTTCTGATCAAGATATGCTTCTTGAAAACTTCGAAAAATTTGAAAAAGAAGCAGGACGTGCCTTGGAATTGGGTCTTGTACACCCAGCCTATGACTACGTTTTGAAATGTTCACATACCTTCAACTTGCTTGATGCTCGTGGAGCTGTATCCGTTACAGAACGTGCTGGTTACATTGCCCGCATCCGTAACTTGGCCCGTGTCGTTGCTAAAACCTTCGTCGCAGAACGCAAAAAACTCGGATACCCACTTCTCGACGAAGCTACGCGCGCCAAACTCCTAGCAGAAGAGGAAGAATAAAGAGTGTATTAGATAGGATTGGTTGATAGAGCAATCCTACAGGACCAGTTGCCACAGTGATAGAGGTATCGTTAGAGAAACTAACGATACCAGGCAAAATTGGAGACCTTAGGCTCCAATTTTAGCAATGAAACGACGCAGTCGGTTGCTTGCGTGCCAATCACATAAGGCAAACTGGAAAAAAAGATATTTTTCGGAGAAAAAACATGACAAAAAACTTATTAGTAGAACTTGGACTTGAAGAGTTACCAGCCTACGTTGTCACACCAAGTGAAAAACAACTGGGTGAGAAAATGGCAGCCTTCTTGGATGACAACCGTCTTTCATACGAAAGCATTCAAACCTTCTCTACTCCCCGTCGTTTGGCCGTCCGTGTACTTGGTTTAGCGGATCAACAAACAGATTTGACTGAAGATTTTAAAGGACCATCTAAGAAGATCGCCTTGGACGCAGATGGAAACTTCTCAAAAGCAGCCCAAGGATTTGTTCGTGGTAAGGGCTTGACCGTTGACGATATCGAATTCCGTGAAGTCAAAGGGGAAGAGTACGTTTACGTGACGAAACACGAAGCTGGAAAACCTGCCAAAGAAGTTTTGGCTGGTATCCCAGAAGTGCTTGTTTCATTGACGTTCCCTGTCAGCATGCACTGGGCTAACAACAGCTTTGAATACATTCGCCCTGTTCACACCTTAATCGTCCTTTTGGGAGATGAAGCGCTTAAACTAGACTTCTTGGATATTCAATCAGGTCGTGTGAGCCGTGGACACCGTTTCCTCGGACACGAAGTGGAAATCACCAATGCGGATTCTTATGAAGAAGACCTTCGTACGGTTTATGTGATTGCAGATAGCAAAGAGCGTGAAAACATGATTCGTGAGCAAATCAAGACTATCGAAGCAGAACAAGGTGTTCAAGTCCAAATCGAAGAAGGACTTCTAAACGAAGTCTTGAACTTGGTGGAATACCCAACTGCCTTTATGGGAAGTTTTGACACCAAATATTTGGACGTTCCAGAAGAAGTATTGGTGACCTCAATGGAAACGCACCAACGTTACTTTGTCGTACGTGACCTTGATGGTCAGCTGAAACCAAACTTCATTTCTGTCCGGAATGGGAACGCTGAGCACTTGGAAAATGTCGTTCGAGGAAATGAGAAGGTATTGGTGGCACGTCTCGAAGATGGTGAATTCTTCTGGCGTGAAGACCAAAAACTTAAGATTGAAGACCTGGTTGCAAAATTGGCACACGTGACCTTCCATGAAAAGATTGGTTCACTCTCTGAACACATGGCCCGTGCTGGTGTCATTGCAGCTTCCTTGGCTGAGCAAGCTGGTTTAACTGCCGAAGAAAGAGCAGCAGTAGCTCGCGCAGCTGAAATCTACAAATTTGACCTCTTGACGGGTATGGTCGGAGAGTTCGATGAATTGCAAGGAATCATGGGTGAAAAATACGCCCTCCTTGCTGGTGAGGATGCTGCGGTTGCGACAGCTATCCGTGAGCATTACCTTCCTGATGCAGCAGACGGCGCTCTTCCAGAGACTAAGGTTGGTGCTATCCTTGCGCTTGCAGATAAATTAGATACCCTCCTTTCCTTCTTCTCTGTTGGCTTGATTCCATCAGGTTCAAACGACCCTTATGCGCTTCGCCGTGCAACACAAGGAATTGTTCGTATCTTGGATGCCTTTGGTTGGCACATCCCTATGGATGAGTTGATCGACAGACTTTACGCCCTTTCATTTGATAGTCTTTCTTATGACAATCAAGCAGAAGTGCTCAACTTCATCAAAGCGCGTGTGGACAAGATGATGGGACGTACACCAAAAGATATCAAAGAAGCTGTTCTTGCTGGTTCAAACTTTGTCGTAGCAGATATGCTTGAAGCAGCAGATGCTCTCTCAGAAGCTGCTAAGACGGATGGTTACAAGGCAGCTGTTGAATCACTCTCACGTGCCTTCAACTTGGCAGAAAAAGCAGATGCTTCAGTAGCAGTCGATGCTAGTCTCTTTGAAAATGATCAAGAAAAGGCCCTTGCTAAGGCGATTGAAGAATTAGAATTGACTGGTTCAGCTAGTGATAAATTGGCACAGCTCTTTGCTCTTAGCCCAGTCATCGATGCCTTCTTTGACAATACCATGGTGATGGCTGAAGATGAAGCTGTCAAAAATAACCGTTTGGCCCTGCTTGCAGGCCTTGTGTCTAAAGCTAATGCTGTTGCAGCCTTTAATCAATTGAATACAAAATAAGTACCTGTTGACAGGTAGAAAGTAGGTCTGATAATGACACCTGAAAAAATTGCTCGGATCAATGAGCTGGCAAAAAAGAAAAAAACAGAAGGTTTGACACCAGAAGAAGCAGTGGAACAAGCAAAACTTCGTGAGGAATATATTGAGGGTTATCGTCGCTCAGTTCGTCACCACATCGAAGGAATTAAAGTGGTTGACGAAGAAGGTAACGATGTGACGCCTGAAAAACTTCGTCAAGTCCAACGAGAAAAAGGCTTGCATGGCCGTAGCCTTGATGATCCTGAATCATAATCAAAAGCCTGCTGGAAGAGACTCCAGTAGGCTTTTCTATATATGAAATTCAGAGTATTCTGTGCTAGATTGACCAGTTTTTAAAAACGTGGTATAGTATACTATGTGAAAATTTGATTATACTTTTCTGAAAGTATACAGAAAAAGAATTGGAGTAATCATATGTCAAAAAAACATCATACTGGTGAAGAAACCGAAAATGGGATGGTTCGTGGTCTGCAAAATCGGCATGTTCAGCTGATCGCTATTGCAGGAACTATCGGGACAGGACTCTTTCTTGGAGCCGGTCGTTCCCTTTCTTTAACAGGTCCATCTATTATTTTAGTCTATATGCTGACAGGAGTCTTCATGTACTTGATGATGAGGGCTATTGGAGAGATGCTTTATATGGACCCAGATCAACATACCTTTATCAACTTTATTACCAAGTACTTAGGAAAGGGTTGGGGCTACTTTTCAGGATGGTCCTATTGGGTTTCCTTGGTATTCCTTGGGATGGCAGAAATTACAGCCGTTTCCAACTATGTCCAGCTCTGGTTCCCTAATTGGTCAGCCTGGCAGATACAAATTATCTTTTTAGCGCTTTTAAGCTGTGTGAATTTGATTGCTGTGAAGGTCTTTGGAGAGGTTGAATTCTGGTTTGGAATGATCAAGATTGTCACTATTTTGGCCTTGATCGCAACAGGGATCTTTATGGTGACGACGAATTTTGAAACACCAGCTGGACAGGCTAGCTTAAGTAACATTAGTAATGGTTTTCAAATGTTTCCAAATGGTTGGGTCAAGTTCGTAATGGCCTTCCAAATGGTCTTCTTTGCCTATCAAGCGATTGAGTTTGTTGGAATTACCACATCAGAGACAGCCAATCCCCGCCAGGTCTTACCGAAAGCCATTAAAGAAATTCCAATCCGAATTGTGATTTTTTATGTAGGAGCATTGTTGGCAATTATGGCAATTTTCCCTTGGCAACAGCTTCCCGTCAATAAATCACCATTTGTGACGGTCTTTCAAATGGTAGGAATCAAGTGGGCAGCAGGATTGATTAATTTTGTTGTACTGACAGCTGCTGCATCTTCCTTGAATTCCACCCTCTATTCAACAGGGCGTCACTTGTACCAGATTGCAAAAGAAACGCCAAACAGTAAGGTGATGAATCGTTTGAAGCTGAATAGCTTGTCTCGAATGGGGATTCCAAGTCGTGCGATTATTTTCTCTGCGATTGTAGTTGCTGTTTCAGCCTTTATCAATATCTTGCCAGGTGTTTCAGATGCCTTTGCCTTGATTACGGCCTCTTCTTCAGGGGTTTACATTGCTATTTATATTTTGACAATGTTAGCCCATCTTAAGTACCGTAAATCGAAAGAGTTTATGCCGGACGGATTTGTCATGCCGGCCTACAAAGTACTGAATCCATTAACAATTGTTTTCTTCCTCTTTGTATTCGTTTGTCTCTTCTTACAGAAATCAACCTATATTGGTGCGATTGGAGCAACTATCTGGATTATTCTCTTTGGAATTTATAGTAATTGGAAACACAATAAATAAGCAGCAAAACTTACCCTTGGGTGAGTTTTGTATTGTTTTAAAGCCTTCTTATCTTCCCTTCTTTTAATAAATTTCTTGGAGTGAAGATAAGAAAAACAGAGAGGGAAAAATTATGTCTTTTCCCTCTCTGTTTTTTGTCTTTGAACTGTTTTTTTGAGCCACCAAAGTGAGGCGACTAGGATTAGTGTAGCCAGCCAAAAAATCCAAGCTTCAATGGTAGTTAGGAAAAAGTAGAGGGCGATAATATCGACCAATAAAAATGGGATGAGAGTCTGTTTACTTAATTTCATATGAATATTGTATCATAAATTGTAGCGGAAACAAGTAGAATCAAGATTCTCAAGGATCTTTTATATCATAGCAAAAGATCAGAATGGATTCGTTCGTGTAATTTTCTTCAGGAGTGCATCTTGCTCCTATTTATGGTAAAATGGTTAAGATATGAGTAAAGAATTTCATCATGTAACGGTCTTGCTCCATGAAACGATTGATATGCTGGATGTAAAGCCAGATGGAATCTATGTGGATGCCACTTTAGGTGGAGCTGGCCATAGCGAATATTTGTTAACAAAATTAGGTGAATCAGGCCACCTGTATGCCTTTGATCAAGATCAGCATGCGCTTGAAAATGCCAAAATTCGTTTGGCACCTTTCATTGAGAAAGGCATGGTGACCTTCATTAAGGATAACTTTCGTCATTTGAAGGAACGTCTAAACGAATTGGGTGTTACTGAAATTGATGGAATCTGTTATGACCTAGGTGTCTCTAGTCCTCAGTTAGATGAACGGGAACGTGGATTTTCTTACAAGAAAGATGCGCCGTTGGACATGCGCATGAATCAAGAAGCTTCCTTAACAGCCTATGAGGTCGTAAATACCTACGATTACCATGATCTCGTCCGCATCTTTTTCAAATATGGAGAGGACAAATTTTCCAAGCAAATTGCGCGGAAAATTGAGCAAGCACGAGCAATTAAACCGATTGAAACGACGACTGAATTAGCAGAGATTATTAAATCTGCTAAACCAGCTAAGGAGCTCAAGAAAAAGGGCCATCCCGCTAAACAGATTTTCCAAGCCATTCGTATCGAGGTCAACGATGAGTTGGGAGCTGCGGATGAATCGATTCAGCAAGCCATGGATTTGTTGGCTATCGATGGTCGTATTTCTGTGATTACCTTTCATTCGTTAGAGGATCGCTTAACCAAACAACTGTTTAAAGAAGCTTCGACGGTTGAAGTTCCAAAAGGACTTCCTTTTATTCCGGATGATTTGAAACCAAAGATGGAATTGGTCAATCGAAAACCAATTTTACCAAGTGCCGAGGAGCTTGAGGATAATAATCGATCACACTCGGCAAAATTACGGGTCGCTCGAAAAATACACAAGTAAGAGGAAATGATATGGCAGCAAGAGATGAGAGAACAAGAACGCAGATGTTGCAAGAGCGCTTTCGCCATTTCTCTAGAGTAGAAAAGGCTTTTTATGGATCGATTGTCCTAACAGCTGTGATTTTAGCCATTAGTATCGTCTTTATGCAGACGCGGATTTTACAAGTACAGAGTGAGTTGACTGATTTGAATACGGAACTAGAAGCCAAAAAGACGGAATTGGCAGATGTTCGTCAAGAGGTCAATGAATTAACACGTTATGACCGCTTATCACAGTTGGCTAGCTCCCAAGGAATGAAGCTGCAAAAAGAAAATCAAAAAACAGTGAGTGCAAGTAGTGATGAATAAATTTAAAAAATTTTTAATCGGGTATTCGATAAAGAAACGTCGCTTGCCGGATCAGAATCGAAAACAAGTTGGGAAAAATCTCAGTGTACTGGCGATTTTCCTCTTTTTTCTCTTTCTGATTAATTTTGCAATGATTATTGGGACTGACAAAAAATTTGGTGTGACCTTATCGGATCAAGCCAAAAAAGTCCATGAGCAGACGGTTATTGTTCCTGCAAAACGTGGAACGATCTATGACCGAAATGGAGCAGTAATTGCTGAAGATGCTACGACCTATAACGTTTATGCCGTTATTGATAAAAAGTACAAATCAGCAACCGGGAAAATCCTCTATGTAGAAGATAGCCAATTTAAAAAAGTAGCAGAAATTTTTAAGCAGTACTTAGGGATGGATGAGGATTACGTCATTCAACAGTTGTCGCAAAAGAAATTGAAACAGGTTTCTTTTGGATCGAACGGAAACGGCATTACTTATAGTAATATGACAGCTATCCGTGAGGCCATGGAAGCGGCGAAGATTGAAGGTATTGCCTTTACAACAAGCCCAAATAGAAGCTATAAAAATGGAGTCTTTGCTTCTCAATTTATCGGTCAAGCTTCGCTTCAAGAAGATAATGATGGGAATAAAACCCTGAAGGGCCAATCAGGGATGGAAAAATCCCTCGATCGTATTCTCGCTGGACAAAATGGAGTCATCACCTATGACAAAGACCGGAACGGAAATATCGTTCCCGGATCTGACAAGGTCTCTGTTAAAACAGAAGATGGGAAAGATGTCTACACAACCATTTCAGCAGAATTGCAGACCTATCTTGAGACGCGCATGGATGTTTTCCAAGAAAAAGTAAAAGGAAAGTATGTTAGTGCGACGCTTGTCAGTGCAAAAACAGGTGAGATACTGGCGACAACACAACGTCCATCCTATAATGCGGATACAAAACAAGGGCTTGATTTAAAAAATTTGAAAACTTGGAATACCATCCTTTACCAAGATCAGTATGAACCAGGATCAACGATGAAAGTCATGTTGTTGGCTTCAGCAATTGACCATGGAACATTCCCAGCTTTTAATGAAGTTTACTTTAATAACGAATTTCAGGTGAAAGATGCGACGATACGTGACTGGGATGTCAATATGGGGCTCTCTGATGGTCGCTATATGAATATCGCCCAAGGCTTTGCCTATTCGAGTAACATTGGGATGACTCGCTTGGAACAAAAGATGGGAAATGCAGTCTGGATGGACTATCTGACTCGCTTTAAATTCGGTCTTCCAACCCGTTTTGGAATGGGAAATGAAGCTTACGGGGGTCTTCCAGGGGATAACTATGTCACTCAAGCCATGTCTTCCTTCGGTCAAGGGATTTCGGTGACCCAAACGCAGATGTTACGTGCATTTTCTGCCATTGCAAATGATGGGGAAATGTTGGAGCCGAAATTTATTAGTGCTATTTACGATAAAAAATCAGACACAGCCCGCAAATCAAAAAAAGAAGTTGTTGGAAAACCAGTTTCAGGATCAGCTGCGCAACAGACACGGAACTATATGATCACCGTCGGAACAGATCCCGAGTATGGGACCCTGTATAGTGATGGTCCGATTATTCAGGTGCCTGGGCAAAATGTGGCGGTCAAATCTGGGACTGCCGAAATTGCGACAGATCAAGGATACTTACAAGGAGAAAATGATTCTATCAACTCGGTTGTAGCCATGACACCTGCAGAAGATCCTGAATTCATCATGTATGTGACGGTCCAACAACCAGAAGTGAAGTTTTCTCCAACCAATTGGCAAGAATTGGTCAATCCCATTTTGGAAGATGCGGTTGCTTTAAAGGATGAATTGCATCTAACTACAGAGGCACCAACTCTGGATGATGTGACCAAAGAAACAACTTATAAAATTCCTTCAGTAGAAGCTGTTTCTAAGGAGCTGGGTTTGAAACAAAATCTAAGTCCGGGAGCTTATTCAGAAGAATTGCGTCGCAATTTAGTCCAACCAATTGTCTTAGGAACAGGAAAGAATATTCGGAAGATGTCTGTGGATGTTGGTTCGAAAGTCAAGGCTAACCAACAGATACTACTATTGACAGAAGATTTTGATGTGATGCCGGATATGTATGGATGGACGCAGAAAAATGCTGATATCTTTGGAGAATGGACTGGTATTGAAATTACTTATAAAGGTAGTGGAAAGAAAGTGACCAAACAAAATGTCAAAATGAATACTTCACTTGAAAAAACTAAAAAAATAACCTTAACATTAGGAGACTAACATGTATATTGCCACGATCCTAGTATCGTTTCTATTAACTGTGGCTGCTATTCCAGCCTTTATCCGATTTTACCATCATGCTCATATTTCTGGGCAACAGATGCATGAAGATGTGAAACAACACAAGGCAAAAGCGGGGACTCCAACAATGGGAGGAGTTGTATTCCTGATTACAGCGGTCTTAGTGACTTTTGTTGTTACTGTATTGACTGGTAACTTTACTCGACCTGTTCAACTGATTCTGTTTATCTTGATTTTATACGGAATTGTTGGTTTTTTGGATGACTTTTTAAAAGTTTTTCGTAAGATCAATGAAGGCCTCAATCCGAAGCAAAAATTGGCCCTGCAACTCATTGGGGGAATGATCTTTTATATTTTCTCTGAACGTCATGGTAGTGGAAGCCTCTTGAATATTTTCGGATATGAACTTTACTTGGGCCATTTCTACATTCTCTTTGCTTTATTTTGGTTGATTGGTTTCTCAAATGCGGTCAATCTGACCGATGGAATTGATGGATTAGCCAGCATCTCTGTTGCCATTAGCTTGAGTGCCTATTCCTTTATTGCCTATATGCAAGGAAAATGGGATATTCTCTTTGTAACCTTGAGTATGATTGGGGCCTTGCTTGGATTCTTTGTCTTCAACCACAAGCCGGCTAAGATCTTTATGGGAGATGTCGGAAGTCTAGCTCTTGGAGGAATGCTTGCAGCCTTGTCAATGGCTTTACATGTAGAGTGGACTCTTCTTCTGATTGGTCTGGTCTATGTCATTGAAACAGGATCAGTAATGCTACAAGTGACCTATTTCAAATGGACCAAGAAACGCTACGGGGAAGGGCGACGGATCTTCCGAATGACTCCTTTCCACCATCATTTAGAACTGGGTGGACTTTCTGGAAATGGCCAAAACTGGTCAGAATGGAAAGTGGATGCCTTTATGTGGTCCATTGCCTTGCTAACAAGTTTCATTACTCTTATTCTTCTCTACTTATAAAACTAAAACGACGGTGGGCTTACCCATCGTTTTTTACTGACTCAGAGAGACTTTGTTGGTTAGGAAAAATGACTCATAAGAGAGGCACGAAGTCAGCTTTTCTGATATAATAATAGAGATCATGAAAGGAACTGAGAAAATGAAATTTACAGAGTTTAATTTTAAGCCTTATATTCAAGAGGCACTGAAAGAAATCAATTTTAGAGAAGCAACCGAAGTACAGGAAAAACTAATTCCGATTGTCTTAGCTGGGAATGATTTGGTCGGGGAATCTAAGACAGGATCTGGAAAAACCCATACTTTCCTCTTGCCGATTTTTCAAACGTTAAATGAAGACAACGATCAAGTTGAAGCGGTGATTACGGCTCCTAGTCGGGAGTTAGCAACGCAAATTTACCAAGCTGCTCGTCAAATCGCTAGTCATTCTGAAAAAGAAATTCGGATTGCCAATTATGTTGGAGGAACGGATAAAAACCGTCAGATTGAAAAATTGCAGGTCAAACAACCACATATCGTGATTGGAACTCCAGGCCGGATCTATGATCTGGTTGCATCTGGTGATCTGGCTATTCATAAGGCCCATACTTTTGTGGTAGATGAGGCAGATATGACACTGGACATGGGATTCTTGTCAACCGTGGATAAGATTGCTTCAAGACTTCCGCAACAACTGCAATTTTTAGTTTTTTCAGCCACCATTCCGCAAAAATTGCAGCCTTTCTTGAAAAAATATCTCTCAAATCCAGTCATGGAGCAAATTAAGACCAAGACGGTGATTTCAGATACCATCGATAACTGGCTGGTTTCGACCAAGGGTCGAGATAAAAATGAGCAAATTTACCAATTGACCAAGACCTTGCAACCTTATTTGGCCATGATTTTCGTCAATACAAAAACGAGAGCAGATGATCTCCATGCCTATTTAGTGGCTCAGGGATTGAAAGTGGCGAAGATTCACGGAGATATCCCACCACGTGAACGGAAACGGATCATGAATCAGGTTAAAAATCTAGATTTTGAGTATATTGTGGCCACAGATTTAGCGGCTCGTGGAATTGATATCGAAGGGGTGAGCCATGTCATTAACGATGCCATTCCTCAAGATCTTTCCTTCTTTGTCCACCGTGTTGGTCGGACAGGTCGCAATGGCCTACCAGGTGTCGCTATTACTCTTTATCAACCAAGTGATGATTCAGATATCCGTGAACTAGAAAAAATGGGCATTCGTTTCGTACCTAAAGTCTTGAAAAATGGGGTTATTGAAGATACTTATGATCGGGACAGACGGGCGAATCGTGAGAAAAAGCAAGAGAAACTCGACATCGAAATGATTGGTCTGGTGAAGAAGAAAAAGAAAAAAATCAAACCAGGCTACAAGAAAAAAATCAAATGGGCAGTTGATGAAAAGCGGAGAAAAGCTAAGCGAGCTGAAAACCGTGCGCGTGGTCGGGCCGAACGAAAGGCCAAACGTCAAACTTTCTAACCCCTTCTTTCAAATGTTCAGAAGAAAACATAGATTTTCTTTATGAACTCCATAAAGAAAAACTATTAGGAACTTGTCTAAAATTATGATAGACTAAATTTGAGTAGTCTATCATTTTTCTATTTCTGTAGCAATTTTTGGAATTCCGATAGTGAATGTGATAGAATGTTTATGTTCGAGAAAGGAAGTAACAAAAATGTTTACAACTAATCTTTTAACTGCCAACTGGTATGCTGACTTTTTAAAACACGTTCCAGATAGCAAGCTGTTTAGTTTGAGAGCCGTATTGGATGCATTTCCGGCTGTCATAGGAAAATTGCCTGTAACGATTTTATTAGCCCTAGGAGGCGCATTTTTTGGAATTATTTTTGCCATGATTTTTGCTTTGGTCAAAATTAATCGTGTACGAATTCTTTACCCTATTCAAGCTGTTTTTGTCAGTTTTTTACGGGGGACTCCTTTGTTGGTTCAGTTGATGTTGACCTATTATGGGATTCCTCTTATTTTAAAAGCGATCAATCAGTCTTATGGAACAGCTTTTAATATTAATGCCATTCCAGCTGAGCTGTTTGCAATTGTGGCTCTTGCCTTTAATGAGGCAGCTTATGCGAGTGAAACCATCCGGGCAGCCATTTTATCAGTGGATCCTGGTGAAATTGAGGCAGCGCGTAGTCTTGGAATGACCAACCGTCAAGTTTATCGCCGAATTATTATTCCCAATGCAGCAGTCGTTGCAACTCCAACCTTAATCAATTCTCTCATTGGCTTGACCAAGGGGACCTCGCTAGCCTTTAGTGCCAGTGTGGTTGAAATTTTTGCCCAAGCACGGATTATTGGGGGGAGCGATTTGAAGTACTTTGAACGCTTTATCACGGTATCGATTGTTTACTGGATTGTGAATATCCTCATTGAAATGCTAGGCCGTCACATTGAACGTCGCCTGGATATTGAGACTCCCGTAACTATTGATTTACCAGATCAGGAGGTTCGGATCTAATGATTTATATTTCAGAATTATCAAAGACATTTTCAGGTCAAAAGGTTTTAAATAATCTAAGTTTGGAAATTCAAAAAGGGGAAGTCGTGGCACTAATCGGGTCTTCGGGAGCTGGTAAATCAACCTTCTTACGCAGTTTAAACTATTTGGAAGCACCAGATAGCGGTAGAATTAAGATTGATGATTTCGAAGTTGATTTTGAACACATTAGCCAAGATCAAATCTTAACCTTAAGAAGAAAATTGGCCATGGTGTTCCAACAGTTTAATTTGTTTGGTAGAAAAACAGCCCTTGAAAATGTGAAAGAAGGGCTCATTGTTGTGAAGGGCTTATCCGATCAAGAAGCAACGAAAATTGCTCGAGAAGAACTGGCAAAAGTCGGTTTATCGGATCGTGAAAATCACTATCCTCGTCACCTCTCAGGTGGACAAAAACAACGGGTGGCTTTGGCCCGTGCCTTGGCTATGAAACCAGAAGTTCTTTTGTTGGATGAACCGACTTCAGCCTTGGATCCAGAATTGGTTGGAGAAGTTGAAAAATCCATTGCCAATGCAGCAAAATCAGGACAAACCATGGTACTGGTCAGCCATGATATGTCTTTTGTAGCGCAAGTAGCAGATAAGGTCTTATTTTTGGATAAAGGACGGATTATTGAATCTGGAACACCAGAGGAAATCATGCAACATCCAAAAGAAGAACGGACAAAAGAATTCTTTGCTAGTTACAAACGGACCTATGTTTGATATAATAGAGGAGAGGTAAGACTCAGCTGGCGATGCTAGCTGGGTTTGTTTTCTGAAAATGTAAAAATATTTGGAGTCGTGATGTTAAATAAATTATTGTCCTTATATTTACAAAGTTTAGTGACGACAACGATTTTAGTTGGGATCGCTTCTTGTATTTGGATTGGCTACCGTGCCCTTAAGAAGAAAGATAAAACAGCCAAGCAACGACAAGCCCATTTGTATGATATCCTCTTAATTGATATCATGACGATTCCTATTTTAACCTTTGCGGTCATAGGGATTTTGTTTATCTTTCAAGCACGATAATTGCAAAAAGACCGTGTTAGAATTATAATGGTTACAACAAAACAGAAAGAGGTTGAGTATGTTTGATACAGTGATTATTGGAGCGGGTCCTGCAGGGATGACTGCTGCCCTTTATGCAGCACGAAGCAATTTAAAGGTCGCATTGATTGAGAGAGGAATTCCAGGCGGTCAAATGAACAATACGTCTGACATTGAAAACTATCCTGGCTATGCGAATATTAGTGGCCCAGACTTGGCTGAAAAAATGTTTGAGCCTTTAGAAAATCTTGGTGTGGAACATTTGTTTGGACAGGTAGAGCGCATCGAAGACCACGGAGCAACCAAAAAGATTGTCACAGATGATGGGGAATTTGAAGCTAAAACCGTGGTGATTGCAACAGGGTCTAACCACCGTTCATTGAATGTCCCTGGTGAAGAGGAGCTAAATAGTAGAGGGGTTTCCTACTGTGCTGTTTGTGATGGAGCTTTCTTTAGAGATGAGGATCTCTTGGTCGTTGGTGGTGGTGATTCTGCGGTAGAAGAAGCTGTCTTTTTGACTCAGTTTGCAAAAACAGTGACCATTGCTCATCGTCGTGATCAATTGCGTGCTCAAAAAGTTCTTCAAGATCGTGCCTTTGCCAATGATAAAATTCACTTTGCTTGGAATACGGTTGTTGAAGAAATTAAGGGTGAACAAAAAGTAACGTCTGTCCTTTTAAAAGATGTGAAGACAGGAGAGGTTAGAGAGCAAGCCTTCGGTGGTGTCTTTATCTATGTCGGTTTAGATCCTGTCAGTGATTTTGCGACAGAACTTGGTATTTTAGATGAAAATGGCTGGGTGGTCACGGATGATCATATGAGAACCACAGTCCCAGGTATTTTTGCGGTTGGCGATGTTCGTCAAAAAGATTTGCGTCAAGTGACGACAGCCGTCGGAGACGGTGCGATTGCTGGCCAAGAAGTTTATAAATATATCACAGAAAACTTTTAATCCAAAAAATCTGAGCTTCCTGTCTCAGATTTTTTTCATGCTTTCCTTTCAGTATTCAATAGAGCTGAAATGTGCTATAATGGTACTAATTTTATGGTAGGAATTCATAGAACAAATCAATAAAAAAGAGGTATACATATGTATCCAGATGACAGTTTAACTTTGCATACTGATTTATACCAAATCAACATGATGCAAGTCTATTTTGATCAAGGTATCCACAATAAACATGCCGTATTTGAAGTGTATTTTCGTCAACAGCCTTTTAAAAACGGTTACGCTGTATTTGCCGGCTTAGAGAGAATTGTGAAATACTTGGAAAACTTGAGTTTTTCTGAGAGCGATATTGCCTATTTAGAGTCACTTGGTTATCATGGGGCCTTCTTGGAATATCTTCGTGATCTCAAGTTAGAATTGACGGTACGTTCTGCTCAAGAAGGAGATTTAGTCTTTGCGAATGAACCAATTGTTCAGGTAGAAGGTCCTTTGGCTCAGTGTCAATTAGTTGAAACAGCTCTCTTGAATATCGTCAACTTTCAAACCTTGATAGCCACAAAAGCTGCTCGTATTCGTTCGGTCATTGAAGATGAGCCTTTGATGGAATTTGGAACACGTCGTGCGCAAGAAATGGATGCGGCCATTTGGGGAACTCGTGCAGCAGTCATCGGAGGGGCCAATGGAACTAGTAATGTTCGTGCAGGAAAACTCTTTGGAATCCCAGTTTTAGGAACCCATGCCCATTCTCTTGTACAAGTATATGGGAATGACTATCAAGCCTTTAAAGCTTATGCGGAAACCCATAAAGATTGTGTCTTCCTCGTCGATACCTATGATACGCTTCGTATTGGGGTACCAGCAGCTATTCAGGTAGCGCGTGAAATGGGAGATAAGATCAATTTCCTAGGCGTCCGGATTGACTCAGGAGATATTGCTTATATTTCTAAAAAGGTTCGCCAGCAATTAGATGAGGCTGGGTTTACAAATGCTAAAATCTACGCTTCTAACGACTTGGATGAAAATACCATCCTCAACTTAAAAATGCAAAAAGCAAAAATTGATGTATGGGGTGTGGGAACCAAACTAATTACGGCTTACGATCAACCAGCACTTGGGGCGGTATACAAAATTGTTTCTGTTGAAAACGAAGCAGGAGAGATGATCAATACCATCAAGCTTTCTAATAATGCAGAGAAAGTTTCTACTCCAGGTAAAAAGCAAGTCTGGCGGATTACGAGTCGTGAAAAAGGTAAGTCAGAAGGGGACTACATTACTTATGATGGAGTAGATGTTTCTCAACTGACAGAACTTAAAATGTTCCATCCGACTTATACCTACATCAATAAAACGGTCCGAAACTTTGAGGCTATTCCTCTTTTAGTGGATATTTTTAAAGAGGGGCAATTGGTTTATCAACTACCACCATTATCAGAAATTCAAGAATATGCTCGTAAAAATTACGATCAATTGTGGGATGAATACAAGCGTGTCCTTAATCCACAGCATTACCCAGTTGACTTGGCAAAAGATATTTGGCAGGATAAGATGGATCTAATCGAGGAAATGCGTAACAAGGCCAATGGAGAAGGAGAAGCAAAATGAGTTTGCAAGAAGAGATTATCCAACAATTGGGTGTCAAGCCTAGCATTGATCCTCAGGAAGAGATTCGCCGCTCGGTTGATTTCTTAAAAAGATATCTAAAAAAACATCCCTTCTTGAAAACATTTGTATTAGGGATCTCAGGAGGACAAGATTCGACTCTTGCTGGGCGATTAGCTCAATTAGCCATGGAAGAAATGCGCTCAGAGACAGGAGATGCCTCCTATCAATTTATTGCTGTTCGCCTTCCTTATGGGGTACAGACAGATGAAGAAGATGCTCAAAAAGCTTTGACCTTTATCCAGCCAGATGTCAGCCTAGTCGTTAACATCAAGGAATCAGTTGATGCCATGGAACGCGCTGTCGAAGCAACAGGAACGGATATCTCCGACTTCAACAAGGGCAATATCAAGGCTCGCAGTCGCATGATTGCTCAGTATGCTTTAGCAGGTGCGCGGAGTGGAGCCGTTATTGGGACGGACCATGCAGCGGAAAATATTACAGGTTTCTTCACAAAATTTGGAGATGGTGGTGCAGATATTTTACCCCTTTTCCGTTTGAACAAGCGCCAAGGAAAACAATTGCTTAAAGCCTTGGGAGCTGATCCTGCTCTCTATGAGAAAATCCCAACTGCAGATTTGGAAGAAGAAAAACCAGGAATAGCAGACGAAGTAGCGCTGGGTGTCACCTATAATGAAATCGATGATTACCTAGAAGGCAAACAAGTGAGCCCAGAAGCTCAAGCCACTATTGAAAAATGGTGGTACAAAGGCCAACACAAACGCCACCTGCCAATCACAGTATTTGATCATTTCTGGGAGTAAAAAGGTCCACTGGACCTTTTTAGCCCGAGTCTTAAAATAGGAAAACGAGACAGAAATCGGTAACTCGCAGAGTTCGATTTCGTAGTCTCACCATACAATATTGTGAAAAGCATCAAAAAGAAGGGCGATTTCATCCGTCCTTTTCTTCTAGATTAAAGTAACCAACTTGCAACGTTCAAGTTGCATGAAAAAATGAAGGGAGACAATCTATGAATCATCTTGGAAGTCTTGTCATAGAGACAGAGCATTTATACTTGAGGCCTTTCGTTTTGGAAGATGCACCAGCGATGTTTGAAAATTGGGCTTCGGATCCTGAAACCCTGAAATATGTCACTTGGGATGCCCATGCATCTACTGAGAGAACCAGAGAATCGATCAAAAGATGGATCGAACAGTATCGTAAACCAGATACTTATAAATGGGCGCTTTGTTTGAAAACATCACTGGATCAGGTAATTGGAGATATTAGTGTGGTTTCTCAAGACCAGGAAAGTCAATCATGCGAGCTAGGTTATATCCTTGGCAAGAAATTCTGGGGGCGGGGATTCATGACAGAAGCCGTCATAGCTGTTTTGGATTTCTTATTGAACAAAGTCGGATTTAAAGAAATCAAAGCCACTTATGTCAGTTTAAATCCTGCTTCAGGGAAAGTCATGGAAAAGGCAGGAATGCAGTATGTAGAAACCATCCCTCATGCCATTCAACGCAAAGGATATTGTGGGGATAAAATCATCTATTCTATACAGAATCCCTCTCTATAGGGTGATTTTTACTTGAAGATTCTGCTCAAAGGATTATAATAGTAAATAATGAAAAAAGGAGATTGCTATGTCAGAATTAACGAAAGAATTTACAGACCAGCTCTATGCTAATTATGAAGCAAATGTGAAATATGCGGCTCTTGAAAATGCTGTTACCCACAATGGGATCCATGCATCGCTTGAAACGCGCAAGAGTGCAGTAGAAAATACACCAGTTTTTTCACTTGATTTGACCAAGGATAAGGTGACAAACCAAAAAGCATCTGGACGTTGTTGGATGTTTGCGGCTTTAAATACCTTCCGTCACAAGATGATTTCAAGCTTCCAATTGGAGGATTTTGAATTGTCTCAAGCACATACTTTCTTTTGGGATAAGTATGAAAAATCAAACTGGTTTTTGGAGCAAGTGATTGCTACAGCAGATCAAGAATTGACCAGCCGTAAGGTGGCTTTTCTCCTACAAACCCCACAACAAGATGGTGGTCAATGGGATATGGTGGTATCCCTCTTTGAGAAATACGGAGTGGTTCCAAAATCAGTTTATCCGGAATCGATTTCTTCAAGTAATAGCCGGGAATTGAACACCTACCTCAATAAACTCTTGCGTCAAGATGCGCAAATCTTGCGTGACTTGATTCACTCAGGCGCAGATAGTGAGGCAGTTGCGAGCAAGAAACAAGCGTTGTTGCAAGAAATCTTTAACTTCTTGGCTATGTCTTTAGGATTGCCTCCGCGTGAATTTGACTTTTCATACCGTGATAAGGACAACCAATTCCATACCGAAAGTGGCTTAACTCCACAAAGCTTCTACAAAAAATATGTAGACCTTCAATTAGACGATTACGTCTCCATTATCAATGCCCCAACTACAGATAAGCCATATGGAAAATCTTACACCGTAGATATGCTGGGCAATGTGGTTGGTAGCCGTCCAGTCCGCTACCTAAATGTTCCAATGGATCGATTGAAAGAATTAGCTATTGCTCAAATGAAAGCAGGAGAAACTGTCTGGTTTGGTTCAGATGTAGGCCAAGTCAGCAACCGTAAAGCCGGAATCCTGGCAACAGATGTCTACGATTTTGAAGCAGGCATGGACATTCATTTGACACAAGACAAGGCGGGTCGCTTGGACTATGCAGAAAGTCTCATGACACACGCTATGGTCTTGACAGGGGTTGATTTAGACGAAGCAGGTCAGCCTCGTAAATGGAAGGTTGAAAATTCATGGGGAGACAAGGTCGGTACAGATGGTTACTTTGTGGCTTCTGATGCTTGGATGGATGAATATACCTATCAAATCGTGGTTCGTAAAGAATTCCTAACAGCAGACGAATTAGCAGCCTATGAAGCAGAACCAATTGTCCTAGCACCGTGGGATCCAATGGGAGCTTTAGCAAAATAATGATATAGAAAAGAGCCGAAAGGCTCTTTTCAGATTGAAGACAAAATATCTTAAAAACTTTCCTTAGGTGAGTAAGGACGTCAGCGAACTTCTTTAAAGTTCCATGACTAATTATTGAGTCTAAGGTCTCAATAATTCCGAGTGCCTGAAACAATAACGTTTCAAGCACTTTTCTCACAGCGGAAAGTTTCAGTATTTTCTTAAATCGATTTAAATATTGGAACTCAATTTTGTTTTTTGCAGAATCACTTAACTTATTTTGCTTTAAAATAGTTTGTCTACATTCTAATAAGAGCCGAAAGGCTCTTTTTTTTATATACTCAAAAATAAAAAAGCTGGGAAGTCTAACTAAATAAATCAGATTTTATTCGTTCTGGTTTTTTAACCATTGTTTTAAAAAAAGCCGGGCAAAAGCCCGACTTCTCCATTCTATTATTCGTTATGATTGTTAGAGTCTTGCGAAGAAGGCTCAGATGGTTTAGATTGATTTTCTTCGTTCGAAGAGCTAGACGATGGTTCTTCATACGAATACTGATCAGTGGAATAACTTGGCTCATAGTAGTAGTTATTGTAGTTGTTCTTACCATTGTTTAAGTAGAGATAAGAACCACTTCGATACAGTCCACTTGGTTGCGTCCAATCCGTATGACCAGAGTTATTATTATTAGCAAGATAGAGCATCATTTGACGGTAGACATCCGTTGCGACCTGTATTCCATTATCCAATACTGGTGTAAAGCGATTGGAATAACCTGTCCATACTGCCATGGCATATTCAGGAGTGTAGCCTACAAACAATTCATCCGGTGTTACAATATTTGAATAAGCATTTTTTGTCAATTTACCGATTTCGTCATCAGCATAGTTTGATGTACCTGTCTTACCAGCTTGGTAGATTCCCGAAATGGCAGCATTTGTACCGGTACCAGACAAGAGAACTGTCTTCATCATATCTGTCATCATGTAGGCAGTTGTTGCTTTCATTGCACGAGTTCCTTCGGACTCAAATTCCTTGGTTGTGCCATCACTAAAGACAACCCGACTAACATAGGATGGTTTGTAATAGGTACCGCCATTGGCAAAAGCAGCATAGGCAGCTGCCATTTTCTCACTGCTGGCTCCGTATTTGTTGCTAGAATCGCTAGTGTTACTCGAGATAGCGTTGGCGTAAACCATTTCTGGGTAATCGATCCCTAATCCATTGAGGAATTTCTTAGCTTGTTTAAGACCAACTTTTTCCAGGGCCTTCACCGCAGGCACGTTACGAGATTGTTGAATTGCGTAGGTAATGGACATGCTACCATAGTATGAACGGTCCCAGTTGTAGACAGGCGTTGATGAATGAGGGAAGTTGTATGGCGCATCTGTTGTAGTAGCTGCTGTAGAGGTATATTCCTCATGTTCAAGAGCTGGTGCGTAATCTGTGATTGGTTTCATTGTTGAACCCCAGTCACGGTTCGTTTCAACCGCTTGGTTTGTACCAAAGGAAACATTGCTGGATTGGTGACGAGAACCCAGCTGAGCAATGACTTTACCAGTATTGACATCAATAACGGTAGAAGCTACTTGCATTTCATCATCCGGGTAATTGACATATTCATCTGTATTGTAGATATCCCATAGTTTCTTTTGAGCTTCTGTATCCACGTTTGTATAGACATCCATTCCGGTTGTCAACAAATTGTAGCCCGTTTCTTCTTCGACCTGCTCGATCACTTCTTTTAGGTAATTATCCATATAAGCTGGATAACTGCTTGAAGAGCTGAGACTTTGAAGACCGTCTGTAACAGGTGTATTCACTGCCGCTTCGTATTGTTTATTGGAAATGGTCTTCATATCGAGCATTTCTTTTAAGACTAAGTTTCGGCGTTGTAGTGCCGCTTCGGGATGAGAATAAGGATCGTATTGGTTAGGCGCTTGCGGCATCCCTGCTAGAAGCGCTACTTGAGGGAGCGATAGATCTTTTAGGTCTTTTCCATAATAACTTTTGGCAGCTGTCTGCATTCCGTAGTTCCCATTCGCCATAAATACTTTATTAACGTAATAGGTCAAGATTTCTTGTTTGGTTGCTTTCTTTTCCAACTGGGTTGCTAACCAAGCTTCTTGAATCTTACGTGATAGGGTACGATCGGAAGCGGAAGTTGAGAAATAGGTTAATTTGATCAATTGCTGCGTCAAGGTTGATCCCCCTTGGCTTCCTCCTCGTAAGTTGTGAAGGAAGGAGCCACCAATCCGAATGATATCGACTCCACGGTGATTGAAGAATCGGTGGTCCTCAATCGCAACGATAGCGTTAACCAAATCGGTAGGGATTTGGTCTGTTGAGACGTTGATTCGTTTCTCAGCACCCAAATCTGCAATCAAGTTATTTTGATTGTCATAAATCTTACTAGATGTTGTGGCAACCAAATCTTTTTCAGACAAGGTTGGTGCTTTCATGGCATAATAACCAAAGATTAGTCCACCAAGGACAAATAAAAGTAAGAAAAATGAAATGGCTGCGATAGCAACATATTTCAACCATTGAATGACTGTTTGTTTATTCATTTAAATACCGCCTAGAAGTTTCTGTTCGATAATATCAAGATAAGGAACGCTTGGAAGTCGATTCTTATCCACTAAAAAGCCGTGCTCCTGAATGTAGGAGAGGGGCATGGATTTACTACCATGATCGATGTTGTAATAGTGTATTAATGCAGGAGCAGGAAGCAAGTAGGTTTCACTCAACTTTGCAAAATGCAAGAGAACGAAACAGATACCACCTTGTTGGACAACCGCTTCCATATGATCGATCTGATGTTGATGAAAATTTTTCATCGGCATAGACTGCTTTTGCTGCGTTTCCTTCGCTTCAAAATCGATATAGCGCCCCTTGTATACTCCAGAATAGTCCGTAGTTGAGGCTTGTCTAAAATAGGCTTCAACAATCTTTGCGCGACTACGATGTGGATAATCTACTTTCACGATTTGAATGGGGGTCGGTTTCTTATGAATGACCGCTAGCCCTCGTGAAAGATAGTATTGATTACTTTCGTTGATCATTTTTTCAAATGACATCCCTCGATTCGCAAAATCGACTGGACCTTTTCTTTGAGTAGAGACCAAGGTTTTTTTAGCTACTTTATGTGGATAGTTGACCATAGTTCTCCTTATTGGTACAATTACATCACTCTATTATATCATAAATTAGAATAATGAGGAAAAAATGAATACCATACTTGTTGCAGGCTATAAGAGCTTTGATCTGGGAGTCTTTTCCAACAAAGATCCCCGTTTAACGATTATTAAAAAAGCTATTGAAAGAGATCTTCGGCGTTTATTTGAAGAAGGTGTCAACTGGCTAGTTTTTTTAGGAAATTTGGGATTTGAGGCTTGGGTATTAGAAGTTGCCTTTGAGTTAAAAAAGGATTACGATTTTCAAATGGCGACGATCTTTTTATTTGAGAACGTCGGCGAAAATTGGAATGAAGCCAATCAGGAAATGTTGGCGCGCTTCAAACAGGTGGATTTTGTAAAATATGCCTATCCTCACTATACCAATCCCAGTCAATTAAGGGAATACAATCAGTTCTTGTTAGAAAATGTAGATGGGGCTTATATTTTTTACGATCCAGAAAACGAAACCAATTTAAAACATCTTTACAGAATGATGCTAGAAAAAGAGTCCTTTTATGTCAAAAAATTAAGTTTTGATGACTTAAATGATCTTGCCGAAAATTTTTACGAAAACTAAGTGTTATACCTTGCTTTTTCTAACCATTTTTTTATATAATTGAGATGATGAACTAGATTGGAGAGAGTAATGGCGAGTATTATATTTACTGCGAAAGATATTTTTGATCAAGATTTTAAAAAAGAAGTTCGTGGATTTAGTAAGGTTGAGGTAAACGAATTTTTAGATGATGTTATAAAAGACTATGAAACCTATGCTGCTTTGGTAAAGGAGTTGCGTGAAGAAAACGCCCGCCTCCGTGAAGAACTCGCTAAAAAAGCACAGGAAACTCCGCAAGCATCTTCGATTGTTAGTACCGCTACGCAAGAATTCCCACAAGTGACAACAGCGACGAACTTTGACATTCTCAAACGACTCAATCGTTTGGAAAAAGAAGTGTTTGGGAAACAAATCGTAGATCGAGACTACTAATTTTAACGATCGTGCAATTTTTGGATAATCGCGTGAGAGGATACTCTCATGAGGAAAGTCCATGCTAGCACAGGCTGTGATGCCTGTAGTGTTTGTGCTAGGTGAATCCATAAGCCTAGGGACTTGAAAGTCAAGTTACGGCGAGTGAAGGAGCTAAGTCTTCGGATAGGCTCTAGTAACTCTGAAAGTGCCACAGTGACGTAGTTTTTAGGGAAACCTAAAAAGTGGAACGCGGTAAACCCCTCAAGCTAGCAACCCAAACTTTGGTCGGGGCATGGAATACGTGGAAACGAACATAGTATTCTGACTGGAAACAGTAGACAGATGATTATCGAAGGAAATGGTACCTAGTCATTTCTGGAACAAAACATGGCTTATAGAAAATTGCATATAGGTTGGTGAGGTGGAGAGAGATCTCAACCTCCTTTTTTAAAATGATAGGAATAAGATGAAAAAACAATTTGAATTGATTGCAACGGCTGCTGCTGGCCTAGAGGCAGTTGTTGGTCGAGAACTTCGAAATCTTGGTTTTGATTGCCAGGTTGAAAATGGACGAGTTCGTTTTCAGGGAGATGTTCGTGCGATCATCGAAACCAATCTTTGGCTCCGTGCAGCTGATAGAGTAAAAATAGTCGTTGGAAGTTTTCCTGCCAAAACCTTTGAAGAGCTTTTTCAAGGTGTCTTTGCTTTGGATTGGGAAAATTATTTGCCTTTAGGTGCTCGCTTCCCTATTTCAAAGGCTAAATGTGTTAAATCAAAGTTGCATAATGAACCCAGCGTTCAGGCAATTTCGAAAAAAGCAGTTGTTAAAAAGTTACAAAAACACTATGCTCGACCAGAAGGAGTTCCCTTGATGGAAAATGGGGCAGAGTTTAAGATTGAAGTAGCGATTCTCAAAGATCAAGCTACCGTGTTAATCGATACTACTGGCAGTAGCCTTTTCAAGCGTGGCTATCGGACCGAAAAAGGTGGAGCACCCATCAAGGAAAATATGGCTGCAGCAATCCTTCAGTTGTCCAACTGGTATCCTGATAAACCTTTGATTGATCCAACATGTGGTTCTGGTACATTTTGTATTGAGGCCGCGATGATGGCACGCAACATGGCGCCTGGTTTAAGGCGATCCTTCTCTTTTGAAGAATGGAATTGGGTCGACGATCGTCTGATTCAAGAAGTTCGTACAGAAGCTAGTAAAAAAATCAATAGAGACCTAGTTTTGGATATCATGGGAACAGATATCGATGCTCGGATGGTTGAAATTGCCAAAGAAAATGCTCAAAAAGCGGGCGTTAGCAAGGATATCACCTTTAAACAAATGCGGGTTCAAGATCTTCGTTCGGATAAGATCAATGGGGTCATTATTTCCAACCCTCCATATGGGGAGCGCTTATCAGATGATGAAGGTGTGACTAAGTTGTATGCGGAAATGGGTCAAGTGTTTGCTCCTCTCAAAACCTGGAGCAAGTTTATTCTAACCAGTGATGAAGGTTTTGAATCTAAGTACGGCAGTAAAGCAGATAAAAAACGAAAACTTTATAATGGGACCCTAAAAGTTGATCTCTATCAATATTTTGGGGAACGTGTAAAACGGCAGATTACTAAATAGAAAGGATTTTTATGACAGAGAAAGACAAGAAACCATTGGAGCAAGAAACGGAATCCATTTTGGATTTTGAAGATGCCAAGGAGATGACGATCGGACAGGCCAATCGAAAAGCCGAGGAGATTGAGGCAGGTGTAACTGAAGGTGACAATGTCTTAGACAAATACATCAAGCAACACCGAGCAGAAATTGAAGCGGAAAAATACGATACAAAGATCTTAGCTAAGGAAGAGTTGGCTAAGGCAGAAGAATTGGCGACTGCTGGAGCATCTGTAGAATCAGTAGAAGCTCCGGAAGTAAAGGAAACGGTCTTGGAGCAGAATACTGGAAAGGATGCCATCTCAACGGAATTACCAGCTAAGATTAAATTTGGTCCAACCCCAACCGAATCGATCGTAGAATCGGAGGACCTTCCTGAGGAAACTCCATCCAATGCTGGTAAACGAATCAAAACAGTTCTCTATTCTGCCTTAGGTCTTGCGATTGTAGGATCGGCTGTTTTTGTGACCTATAACTGGATGCATAGTCGTGGAACATCTGGTGGTACAACGGTCGTATCATCTTCTTCTAGTAAATCCTCCTCAAGTTCAAAATCAAGTAGCAGTGAGACGCAAACACAAGCCCAAAAATTAGAAGAGTTCACCAAAGCCTACGATGCCTTTTTCGTAGACGAATCAAAAAGTGCTCTGAAAAATGATAAATTTGGAGACTTGGAAAATCTCAAGAAATTGTTGGACAAACTAGAAGGAAGTAGCGATTACGAAGCCTCTAAAACGAAATATGAAGACCTAGTGAAGCAAGTTTCTGCCATTCAAAAGGTCAATTCACAATTTAGTTCACCAGTGATTAAAGATGGGGTTCTTGATGCAACTGCCAAAGCAAAAAGTGATGCTACTTTTGCTGAAACAAAGACTGGCAATGAGAAACTGGATAGCTTGCTGAATGATGCGGTTGCCCAAGGGCGTTCCCAACAAGTTGCGACGCCGGCACCTGTGACAGGAACTGGTGGTACAGATACCACTAACACAGTTGTAGCCCCTGCTCAACCAGTAGCTCCAACTGCTCCGACTACCCCAGCAGCAGGCTCTGCTACAGGTGTTGCAGGAGTTGCAAGTCCAGGCTATTCAGGATATGGTCTATCTAGTGATGGGGTCCCACTACAGCGAAATCTGAGCCGTGTGCCATACAACCAAGCTGCTATCAATGATGTGAATAACCCGGCTTGGGTATTTGGTGATGGTATTCTTGAAAAAGTATTGAACATTGCCCGTCAACGTGGACACATTACGGGAAATCAATACATCCTAGAGCGTGTAAATATCATAAATGGAAACGGTTATTACAACCTCTTCAAACCAGACGGAACTTATCTCTTTAGTATTAATGCCAAGACAGGTTATTTCGTTGGGAACGGGAAAGGACATTCAGACGCTTTGGATTATTAATGACAGAGTTGTTTTCTGAAGAAGTTTATAAAAAATAAAGGATGAACCAATCGGTTCATCCTTTTAGTATTAAACAAGATGACGTTCAAACGGGTCATCTGAAATTCCTTGGTCTAGAATCAAGCGACACCATTCTTTGGCTGAGAAGAGACTGTGATCCTTGTAATTTCCACAAGATTCAATAGTTGTACCTGGAACATCTTCCCAAGTGCTGACGACTGCAATTTCTTCCAAAGATTCTTTAATGACTTTAGCAATTTCCGTACTTGAATGCTGGCCCCACATGATCATATGAAATCCGGTACGACATCCAAATGGTGAACAATCGATCATCCCGTCAATGCGTTTGCGAATAAGCATAGCAAGAAGGTGCTCGATGGTGTGGAGTCCTCCAGTTGGGATGGCATTTTCATTTGGCTGCACCAAGCGAATATCAAAGTTGGAGATGACGTCCCCTTTAGGGCCTGTTTCCTCTCCAATCAAGCGCACATAGGGGGCCTTCACAGCTGTGTGGTCCAATTCAAAACTTTCAACAATTACTTCTTTTGTCATACTTCAATCCTTCTTTGTTTTTCTTGATTATAGCATAAAAAAGCAGAATCAACAAAAGTGGACATAGATGAATATTTGGAAGTAGTTCTGTAAGAAAGAGAGGGCCAAACGAGGAAGGAGTTGGCAAAAATATATTAGGTTTTTCCTGTTTTTTTAGATTGTTAATTTGAGTAATTTATGATAAAATGTAAAGGAATTTTTAATTCAACTAATTAAATAGATTTGGGGTAAAAGCATGAATTTTGTAATTACAGGTGTTTTTGCCGCGGTCATTGGTTTAGTCATTGGATATGTGGGAACTGCTCTAAAGATGAAAGCTTCAAGAGAAGCTGCGGAACTCACCCTTTTAAATGCTGAACAAGAAGCAACGAATTTACGTGGACAAGCAGAACGCGAAGCTGAGTTAATATTAAAAGAAGCTAAGCATGAGTCAAGTTCACTTAAAAAAGAAGCACTTTTGGAGGCAAAGGAAGAAGCCAGAAAATATCGTGAAGAAGTCGATGCTGAGTTTAAGTCAGAACGACAAGAATTGAAGCAACTAGAAAGCCGTTTGGCAGAACGTGCTAGCAATCTTGATCGAAAAGATGACATTTTAACGAGCAAAGAACAGTCTCTTGAACAAAAAGAGCAAAGTCTTACAGATAGAACTAAACACATTGATACGCGTGAACAACAGCTGGAAGAGCTTGAACACAAGAAGGTAGAAGAACTGGAACGTGTCGCTGCTCTAAGTCAAGGAGAAGCGCGTGACATTATTTTGAATCAGACGGAAGAGCAACTTTCAAAAGAAATTGCATCGCGGATTCGTGAAGCAGAATTGGAAGTGAAAGAACGTTCTGATAAAATTGCAAAAGACATTCTCGTGCAAGCCATGCAGCGAATGGCTGGTGATTTTGTTGCTGAGCAAACAAACTCAACGGTTCATTTGCCAGATGATAGTATGAAAGGGCGCATCATCGGTCGTGAAGGGCGCAATATTCGTACCTTTGAGAGCTTGACAGGTGTCGATGTGATTATTGATGATACGCCTGAAGTAGTTACCTTGTCAGGGTTTGATCCGATTCGTCGTGAAATCGCCCGCATGACAATGGAGAGCCTCCTAAAAGATGGTCGCATCCATCCAGCCCGCATTGAAGAGCTGGTTGAGAAGAATCGCCAGGAAATTGATAACCGTATTCGAGAATACGGTGAGGCGGCTGCCTATGAAATTGGTGCGCCAAACCTCCATCCAGATTTGATGAAAATCATGGGACGCTTGCAATTCCGTACGTCTTATGGTCAAAACGTCTTGCGTCACTCCATTGAAGTTGCTAAACTTTCTGGTATTATTGCAAGCGAGTTGGGCGAAAATGCTACTTTGGCACGACGGGCTGGTTTCTTGCACGATATCGGGAAAGCGATTGACCGTGAGGTGGAAGGAAGTCACGTTGAAATTGGGACAGAATTGGCACGTAAGTACAAGGAACATCCGGTGGTTGTCAATACGATTGCCAGTCACCATGGTGATGTGGAACCAGAAAGTGTCATCGCAGTCATTGTCGCCGCAGCGGATGCCTTGAGTGCAGCTCGCCCAGGTGCACGAAGTGAGTCACTTGAAAGCTACATTAAACGTTTGCAAGATCTAGAAGAAATTGCAAATAGTTTTGAAGGAGTTAAGACAAGTTTCGCCCTTCAAGCAGGTCGTGAAATCCGTATTATGGTTAGCCCTGAGGCAATCAAGGATGATAAAGTCACCATCTTGGCTCATGACATTCGTGAGAAGATCGAATCCAATCTTGAATATCCTGGAAATATTAAAGTTACGGTTATTCGAGAGTTGCGTGCAGTTGATTACGCAAAATAAAAGAAAAGCTTGAGATCTAGCATCTCGAGCTTTTTTTGAAGGAAAAATCAGTTGAAAATTAGCCCATTTTTTGTTACACTAGATAGAAAGACATTGAAGGAGATATCATGGCGGATCGTGGTTTATTAATCGTATTTTCTGGCCCATCAGGCGTAGGAAAAGGGACGGTCAGAAGAGAGATTTTTGAAAACTCGGATAATCAGTTTCAATACTCTGTATCGATGACAACGCGTGCGCAACGTCCAGGTGAAGTGGATGGTGTTGACTATTTTTTCCGTACACGTGAAGAATTCGAAGATTTGATCCGTCAAGGGCAAATGCTTGAGTATGCCGAGTACGTTGGGAATTACTATGGGACTCCGCTCACCTATGTCAATGAAACTCTGGATAAGGGAATCGATGTATTCCTTGAGATTGAAGTTCAAGGGGCTCTCCAAGTAAAGAAGAAAGTACCGGATGCAGTTTTTATCTTCTTAACACCTCCTGATTTAGATGAATTGCAAGATCGATTGGTGGGACGTGGTACGGATAGTGCAGAAGTCATTGCGCAACGGATCGAGAAAGCAAAAGAAGAGATTGCCATGATGCGTGAATATGATTACGCTATTGTCAATGACGAAGTTCCTCTTGCGGCTGAGCGAGTTAAACGTGTAATCGAAGCAGAGCATTTCCGTGTGGACCGTGTCATTGGTCATTATCTGGATATGTTGCCCAAAACACAAACTATTGTGAAGAGATAAAAAATTAGAAATTAGGTATAGAAATATGATGTTAAAACCTTCTATTGATACGTTGCTTGACAAAGTACCATCCAAATATTCATTGGTTATTCTTGAGGCCAAACGCGCCCATGAATTGGAAAGTGGTGCGGTTCCAACCCAAGAGTTCCAATCAGTCAAGTCAACATTACAAGCGCTCGAAGAAATCGAGTCTGGTAACGTGGTTGTTCATCCGGATCCAGAAGCAAAACGCGAAGCGCTTCGTCGACGCATTGAAGCAGAGCGAATTCGCAAAGAAGAAGAAGAGCGTAAAATTAAGGAACAAATTGCCAAAGAAAAAGAAGATGGTGAAAAAATTTAAGGTTGGGAGCTTCTCAATCTTATTTTTTGCTATTTAAAGGGTGCCGTGATAAAGTAAGGCACATAGGAAAGAGGCTGGAGGTGAGAAAGTGATAGCAAAAGTCATCGTAGATGTCCCATTGATGCAGACAGATAAACCCTACTCTTATCAGATTCCATCAGAATTTGAGGATATGCTAGAGGCGGGTATGCGGGTTCATGTCCCCTTTGGTAAAGGGAATCGGCTCATTCAAGGAATTGTGGTCGGAGTTTCAGAAGAGACAGACACAAGTGAAGAATTGAAGGCGATTGTGGAGGTCTTGGACTACACACCTGTCTTAAACCAGGAGCAGTTCTGGTTGGCAGATCAATTACGAAAAAGTGTTTTTTCCTATAAGATCACCATTTTAAAAACCATGCTTCCTTCTCTTCTCAATTCGAGTTATGATAAGATTTTGTATCCTCAACCGTCTTTGGATCCAACTTTCAAAGCGAAACTTTTTGGTGGGAGAACAGAAGTCGCTTTCTCTTCTCTCGATGCAGCTGACCAAGCCCAAGTGATGCGGTTGGTTAGAAAAGGAGATTTGGTACTGGAATACCAGGCAAAAGATAAGAAACAGATCAAAACAGAAAAATGGTATAGAGTTAACCAGGAACGATTAAGAGAAGTTCAACCGACTGCGAGAGCTAAAAAAAGGCTCGCATTGAAAGAATGCTTACTATTAGAGAAAGATGAGTATCCTTTAGCAGGATTGTATCAAGACTTTACACGGGAAGTGGTGGCTTATTTTATTGATCAGGGCGTTTTAGATATTACAGAACGAGAAGTCAATCGGGCAGCTGCTTACTATGAAGGAAAAGAACAAACCCAAGCCTTAGTCTTAAATCCAGAGCAATCGAAGGCTGTAGAGACAGTCGTTTCTAAAATTGGGAAAAAATCGAAGCCCTTTTTATTAGAGGGAGTGACCGGAAGCGGGAAAACAGAGGTCTATCTACAGATTATTCAGGAAGTTCTAAATAAGGGTAAGACAGCTATAATGTTGGTTCCTGAGATTTCTCTCACCCCTCAGATGACGGATCGTTTTATCTCGCGTTTTGGTCAAGAAGTGGCGATTTTGCACTCGGGCTTATCAAATGGTGAAAAGTACGACCAATGGCGAAAGGTAGAGCGCGGGGAGGCCAAGGTTGTGGTGGGAGCACGCTCGGCAATCTTTGCCCCTTTAAAAAACATAGGAGCCATCATCATTGATGAGGAGCATGAAGCTTCCTATAAACAAGATAGTAATCCACGCTATCACGCAAGGGAAGTCGCAGTTCTAAGAGCTGAGTACAATCAAGCGGTCTTACTTCTTGGATCGGCCACCCCAAGTTTGGAATCGCGGGCTCGTGCCACAAAAGGGGTTTATGAATTACTTCGTCTAACCCAGAGGGCCAATCCGGCAGCCAAAATTCCAGAAGTTAAAGTTGTTGATTTCCGTGATTATATTGGTCAAAATGAAGCTGGTAACTTCACTCCTGTCTTAGTGGAAGCTATTTCTGATCGCTTGCAAAAAAAAGAGCAAGTGGTCTTGATGTTGAACCGTCGAGGCTATTCCAGCTTTGTCATGTGTCGAGAGTGTGGGACAGTGGATACTTGTCCTAATTGTGATATTTCTCTGACTCTTCACATGGATACCAAAACCATGAACTGTCATTACTGTGGCTATAGCAAGTCAATTCCTCGGCACTGTCCAAATTGCCAAAGTCCTTCCATTCGTTATTATGGGACAGGTACACAAAAAGCTTTTGATGAGTTGCAAGAGATTTTTCCTGAGGCTAAAATATTACGTATGGATGTCGACACCACCCGAAAAAAAGGGAGTCATGCCTCCATATTGGAAGCATTTGGAAATGGAGAAGCAGATATTTTGTTGGGAACGCAAATGATTGCCAAGGGCCTGGATTTTCCCAATGTTACCCTTGTAGGAGTTCTAAATGCGGATACTTCTCTGAATTTACCAGATTATCGATCTTCAGAGAGAACCTTTCAACTACTGACCCAAGTGGCTGGAAGGGCTGGGCGAGCGGAGAAAGAGGGAGAAGTCATTATTCAGAGCTATAACCCCAATCATTATGCGATTCGATTTGCAAAAGACCAAGATTATGAAGGCTTTTTTGCCTATGAAATGCAGATTCGCCGGCAGCTGGGCTATACGCCTTATTACTTCACAGTTGGGTTAACCCTATCACATAAGAGTGAGGAAATTGTGATGGAGAAGTCACATCAAGTCATGGAAATTCTCCGATCTGGCTTATCTGATCAGGTCCAAATCTTAGGACCAACACCTAAACCAATTGCACGTACACATAATTTGTATCATTATCAAATTATTGTGAAGTATCGTTTCGAAGAAGGAATGACACAGGTCTTGAATCAAATCTTAGAATTTACACAAGAAAGAGGCAACCAAGATCTCCGTGTCAGTATTGATAATGAACCTCAAAGTTTTATGTAAGGAAGAAAGAAATGACAAAATTAATATTTATGGGAACGCCTGATTTTTCAGCGACGGTTTTAAAGGGATTGTTAGCAGATTCGCGCTATGAAATTCTAGCAGTGGTAACCCAACCAGACCGCAAAGTAGGTCGCAAAAAAGAGATTCGAATGACCCCGGTGAAGCAGGTAGCTTTGGAACATCAACTACCGGTTCTTCAGCCGGAGAAATTATCAGGAAGTCCAGAAATGGAGACTCTTCTGTCCTTGAATGCGGATGGTATTGTGACAGCCGCTTTTGGACAATTCTTACCAACAAAATTGTTGGAGAACTTCCAATTTGCGGTGAATGTCCACGCGTCTTTGTTGCCTAAATATCGAGGAGGAGCACCTATTCATTATGCACTTATCAATGGTGACGAAGAAGCTGGTGTTACGATTATGGAAATGGTAAAAGAGATGGATGCTGGAGATATGATTGCTGCTCGTTCGCTCCCTATTTTAGATGAGGATAATGTGGGAACCTTGTTTGAAAAATTAGCTGTTCTTGGGCGGGATCTACTCCTAGATACTTTACCAGCTTACCTAGTAGGGGAGATCCAGCCAAGCCCACAAGATCCTAGTTTGGTCACATTTTCACCGAATATTTTGCCAGAAGAAGAAGTGTTAGATTGGAACAAAACAAATCGCCAAGTCTTCAATCAGATTCGAGGGATGAATCCTTGGCCAGTCGCTCATACGTTATTAAATGCTCAACGCTTCAAAATCTATGAAGTAGAGTTATGTGAAGGAAATGGAAATCCAGGAGAAGTGATTGGTTTGAGCAAAAAAGAGTTGGTAGTCGCTACAGGAGAAGATGCTCTATCCCTCAAAGTCGTGCAGCCCGCAGGAAAACCTAAAATGTCTATTACAGACTTTTTAAACGGTGCCGGTCGTCAATTACAAGTAGGTGATCGCTTTGGAAATTAAACAAATGAATGCGCGTGAACAGATTGTTCGTGTTTTAGAAGAGATCTTTGAACACGGAGCTTATTCCAACATTGCCCTGAATCAAGCGCTAGAACAATCTCTGTTTTCAGATAAGGATAAAAGCTTTGTGACGGAGGTTGTATACGGTACCGTAGCAAGGAAAATAACGCTCGAATGGTATCTTGCCCACGTGATCGAGGATCGAACAAAGTTGGATCAGTGGCTTTATTATCTTTTGATGATGAGTCTCTATCAACTTGCCTATTTGGACCGTATTCCCGACCATGCTGTTGTCAATGAAGCAGTACGGATCGCAAAACGTCGTAAAGAGGGTAGCGAAAAGTTTGTCAATGCAATTCTCAGAAAGCTGATCCGCGAGGGCCTACCAGATACTGAAACCATTAAGCGAAAGAATAAGCGTTATTCGGTGCAGTACTCCCTACCCGTCTGGTTGGTCAAAGCATTGATCGAAGAATACGGTGAAGAGCGAGCTCTGGCTATTTTTGAAAGTTTATACCAGCGTAATAAATCCAGCATTCGTGTCATCGATTTGAGTGAGAAAGAACAACTAGCCCAGATGCTGGAAGCAAATGAATCCCTCATAGCAACTTCAGCGCTCGTGAAAAATCAGGGGCATTTTGCAGGGCACTCTTTATTTAGAGAAGGGCGCATCACCATTCAGGATGAATCCAGCCAATTGGTCGCTCCAGCTTTGGATTTACAAGGAGATGAGTGGGTTCTAGATGCTTGTGCAGCACCGGGAGGGAAGACGACTCACCTTGCTTCTTATCTCACAACTGGAAAAGTCACGGCCTTGGATCTCTATGATCACAAACTAAAATTGATTCAAGAAAATGCTAATCGTCTCCATGTTGCAGACAAAATTTTGACAAAGAAGTTAGATGCGACCAAAGTCTTTGAAGCATTTGGCTCTGATGCATTCGATAAAATATTGGTGGATGCACCTTGTTCAGGGATAGGTTTGATACGGAGGAAGCCCGATATCAAGTACAATAAAGAGAGTGCAGATTTTGCATCTTTACAAGCTATTCAATTGGCAATTCTGGATAGTGTTTGTCAAAGTGTGCGTAAAGGTGGTATAATAGTGTACAGTACGTGTACAATTATGGGAAAAGAAAATTTTGAAGTGGTGGAGCAATTTTTGAAACACCATCCAAATTTCAAACAAGTTCCATTGGAGCACGAAAGAAAAGATATTCTCAAGAATGATTGTATCCTTATTACACCTGAATTATATGGAAGCGACGGCTTCTTTATCAGTCGTTTTAAGAGAATATCATAATATCAGGAGGAAACTGACAGTATGGATATGACGATCTTAACCGATGTAGGTCAAAGACGGACAAATAACCAAGACTATGCAAATCAATATAGAAACAAAGCAGGAAAATCCATGATTTTTCTTGCTGATGGTATGGGGGGACACCGTGCCGGAAATATTGCTAGTGAAATGGCAGTCACAGACCTAGGTGCGGCCTGGGTTTCTTCTGACATCGAGACAGTGAATCAAGTTCGGGAATGGTTTGCAGAACATTTAGAAGCTGTGAACCGTCGGATTCATTTAGCAGGTCAAGATGATGAACATAAAGGAATGGGAACAACACTGGAAGCCTTGGCTTTTGTAGAAGGACAAGTGATTTTTGCCCATGTTGGAGATTCGCGGATTGGTCTCATTCGTCAGGGCGAATACCAGCAGTTGACTAGTGATCATTCTCTTGTAAATGCCCTTTTACGAGCTGGTCAAATTACAGAAGAAGAAGCAGCCCATCATCCTCAGCGTAACATCATCACCCAATCTATTGGTCAAAAAGACGAGCTAGAGCCGGATTATGGTTTGGTAACTGTTGAAGCAGATGATTATATTTTGATCAATAGTGATGGTTTAACCAATATGATCGGCCCTGATGAGATCAGAGACATTGTCTTGAGTGATGTTTCGCTAGAAGAAAAAGCTCAAACCTTGATTCGTTTTGCCAATAATGCTGGAGGTTTGGATAATATCACCGTTGTACTGCTCCACTTCACTGAGGAGGACGCAGCATGATTCAAATCGGCAAAATTTTTGCCGGACGATATAAAATCATCCAACAAATTGGACGCGGTGGGATGGCAGATGTTTATCTTGCTCGTGATTTGATTTTAGATGGTGAAGAAGTTGCAGTCAAGGTACTGCGTACGAATTACCAGACGGATCCCATTGCAGTTGCACGTTTCCAGCGTGAAGCAAAAGCGATGGCAGAGCTGGACCATCCAAATATCGTTCGGATTACAGACATTGGCGAAGAAGAAGGGCAGCAATACCTTGCAATGGAATATGTTGCAGGTTTAGACTTGAAACGCTATATCAAAGAAAATGCACCTTTATCAAATGAAGAAGCTGTTCGTTTGATGGGGCAGATTCTTCTCGCTATGCGTCTTGCCCATACGTGTGGCATTATCCATAGAGATTTAAAACCACAGAATGTCCTCTTGACACCAGATGGAACAGCGAAAGTTTCAGACTTTGGGATTGCAGTGGCCTTCGCAGAGACAAGTTTGACCCAGACCAACTCGATGTTAGGGTCGGTTCATTATTTGTCCCCTGAGCAGGCGCGTGGATCAAAAGCTACGGTGCAAAGTGATATCTATGCGATGGGGATCATTTTCTATGAGATGTTGACGGGACACATTCCTTATGATGGAGATAGTGCGGTTACGATTGCACTGCAGCATTTTCAAAAGCCTCTCCCTTCTATTCGTGAGGAAAATAAGAATGTTCCACAAGCTCTAGAAAATGTAGTGATCAAAGCGACAGCTAAAAAACTGACGGATCGCTATAAGTCAGTGGCAGAGATGTATGTGGATCTTTCAAGTTGCTTGTCCTATGAGAGAAGAAATGAGAAAAAACTGGTTTTTGAAGACCAAGCGAAAGCTGATACAAAAACCTTGCCGAAAGTGACTCCAACTCCAAAGACGGCTCCTGTTCCAATCTCTGAAGTGCGCAGTGAAATTAGTTCGGTTGATCCGAATCGACCATTATCTGACCAGCAGCCAATAGCGCCAAGTAAAAAACCAAGAAGACGCTTACGAGCACGCTACAAGGTTTTATTTGTTGCCATTGCTCTAGTCCTTGCAGCCTTTACCTTCTTGTTGTATATGAGCCCAGCCAATAAAACAGTTCCGGATGTTTCTGGCAAGACTATTGCTGAAGCAAGAGCAGTTATTGAGGGACAAGACCTTCAAGTTGGTGAAGAAAAAGAAGAGTACAGTGATTCGGTTGCGGAAGGCTATGTCATTCGAACCAATCCAAATGCAGGAGCTCAAAAGAAAGAACAAAGTCGCATTGACTTGATTGTTTCAAAAGGACCGAGCAGCTTTGAAATGCCAAATTACGTGGGAGAAACGCGGGCGACAGTAGAAGAGGATCTAAAAAATACTTATAAAGTATCTAGCAAGATGATTACGATTGAGGAAGTTGAGACCTTCGAATATGCTCCGGGGACAGTTTTAGAGCAAACGCCAGCAGCCGGAGAACAATATTCTCTTAATTCAAAGACTAAGATTGTTTTAAAAGTAGCCAAGGAAACGACTTCTATTGAGATGCCAAGTTATATTGGATCAACATATGACTTTGCCCGAAGCAATCTGGTTGAAATCTATGGTATTAAAGAAGCCAATATTGAATTAAGAAAAACGGAACACCTTCCTGATGGGGTATTGGTTTCTGCAGGTCAAATTGTCAGTCAAACTCCAGAAGCTTCCAGTACGGTGGATATTAACCGGACACGAATTGTCTTGACGGTATATGAGCCTAAAGTGACAGCTTCTTCGAGTACAAAAGCCTCATCAAGTTCAGAAACATCTAGTTCTTCTTCTACGGAACGATCGGATACCGAAACCTCTAGCAGTAGTAGTTCAACAGATACAGATTAAAAAATGAATTTCAGACTCAGATATATTTCTGAGTCTTTTTCTGTTTTTTTGTTTCTATGTCGTGATTTTATAATTTCCCTATTGAGGGAAAAACTTTAAGAGTGCTGGAAGAAACGATATTTTGGAGTTTTTGTGGAAGGCATGTGAATCCCTTAACAATCAAGTAGTTTCAGCTTTGGAAAAATAAAATGGTCAATTAAACATAAGTTAATTTGAGGTTGGAAATAGATTGATTATCAAATTATTTGCTTTCGCTATAGGCTAATGCTATAATCTGCCTGAAAGGTGATCAAAGAGTAAAAATGTCGTTCAGACCTATTTTGATAAGGAGCTGGCTAACAAAGAGATTTTTTTCCACTATTTGAAGAGGCCTTAACAACTAGTGGAGATAAATGTCGTGAACCAAGATGAGGATAGGTGGAATGACTTTTGAAATATGTGCACATAGTTGATGTATCTTTCACCTATACTTTCCAAATGGAGATTATTTAAATGGACAGAAAATATAGAGTGGTTAGTCGAGCAATTTTAGCAACAGCAATGATTGTCCCGGCTTTTATAGCAACAAAAGTAGCAGCAGAAAACAGAGGATGGAATAGCTACTCTTATGGTGCAAACTATTATAACTATGCTTATAATAACTGGAATGGTTATAACGGATATAATTCATGGACCTACAGTTATGGGTATCCGAATTGGAACTATTATTATGGCTATAACTATGGTTATCCTAACTGGAATAGTTATTATGGGTACTCAAATAGTTATTCTTTAGAAAATGATGAAAACTACATTTACTGGAATGGTAATCATTATTATCGAATGAGTGACGGCACTTACCGGATCTACCGTAATGGCCAGTGGCAGCCTTTGACCAATCGTAACAACTCTAGAAATAACCTAGCCAACGATCCTCATTACCTTTATGAGAATGGCTACCATTACTATTTATTAGAGAATGGGGATTACTATTACTATCAAAATGGTAAGTGGGTTTTTGTGAAGAATTCTAGCGAAACAGAAAATCCTGTAACGCCGGATACTCCGACACCTACTCCAACACCGACCCCAAATCCAACTCCAACACCAGAGGAGCCAAACCCATCTGATAAACCAGATCAACCGGTGGAACCATCAGAACCAGCTACACCTGAAGATACGGATAACTTGGTTTTCCCAGAGAATCCGCCATTTGTAGGCGCAGATGGTGAATTCGATCCATTCGCTCCAACTCCTGAGAATCCAGCTGAGCCAAAACCAGAAGAACCTGTTCAACCAGAAGTACCTGGCAATGACGGTTTGGTAACAACTGACCAGCCAAGTGAAAATCAAATTCCTCCGTATGTAGAAACGCCAGCAGAAGGATTGGAACACCTTCCTTGGGCGCCAAATGGTCGTGTACCTAAGTTAGTCTACCCACCTGGTAAGCCTG
This sequence comes from Streptococcus sp. OMI870, assembly GCF_047460295.1. Classification (NCBI taxonomy): domain Bacteria; kingdom Bacillati; phylum Bacillota; class Bacilli; order Lactobacillales; family Streptococcaceae; genus Streptococcus; species Streptococcus sp. OMI870. The sequence continues at coordinate 9,835 of NZ_JASHGM010000007.1, read as the reverse complement.
GATCAGCTGCTTTGCGTAACGATAAGAACTATTACTTTGATGGGACAACTCATTACTACTATGTTCCATCCGATACTGAAGCTACAGGATATTCCGCATACTGGAAGTGGATTGATGGTAAATGGAAACTTCAAGGGATGACAGATCCTAATGACCCTGTCATTGATCCAAAATTCCATGAAGATGCCAAAGATGATGAGTATGCTTATAGCGATCGTGACTCAAGCGTCAAGCTCTACTCTACAAATCTTGTAGAAACTGCTAAAGCTGGCCAAGCTCTCCCATTCAAGAACGTGGATGAATTTAAGGACTATGTCATGAAGAAAATGAATCCTAAATTTATTGATAATGCTGGATGGGATGCTAAAGTAGAATGGGAAATCGAAGATCCGGAACTCTTTGAGCAATCAAAAGAAAACCCATGGGCGAAAGACTATGTTTTAATTGCTAACTTGAAGAGTGGTGTTGACGAAAAAGAATACAAGGATGTTGAATTCGGTTATGTGAAATTCGTTTATCGTGTAGAAGCAACAGACGACACAAACTATGTCTACTTAGAAAAAGCTAAAGAAGCTTTTGCTAAAATCAATGAACTAAGAAAAGCTCAAGGTTTGAAAGAATTGACTTGGTCTGATGATGTCTACAACTCACTCGCTTTGCCAAAAGCTAACCAAATTTTACGCCAATATGATAGCACAGGTTTCGTAGCTCGTCGTGAAGAAGATCCAGCAACTGTGGCAACGAAATGGTTCAACAGTGGCTTGCGTGAATTGTTACTAGATCCAAATGTAACTGAAGGTGCGGTGGCAGCAGTTGTAAATGGAGATGGTTACTATTACTGGGCTTACAATTATAAATAATGCCTCTAGACAATCGCTAGCGGATGAATAGATACTATTTCCGATAAAGAGGACACCCAAAGGATTTTATCTTTTGGGTGTTTTTTTGCTCTTCGTATTATCCAACCACAGACGGAAGTCAAATGAGGAAAAATTTGATAAAATAGGAAAAGATGAGGTAGACTATGTGGAAAATACAAATCTTTATTTTCGTTGAAGCCATTTTATTAACGCTAGCAGCCATTACCATTTTATCAGTCGATTTCTCCAGATTCATTGTTTTGATGGTGCTCTTTTTGCTCCTTCTGTATTACTATTTTGGCAAACAAAAAGCAAATTTTCTATTAATCTCACTGAGTGTACTCCTATTTTTTATCGTGATGCTGAATCCTTTTGTGATTGCGGCCATTTTATTTGCGGTTATTTATGGTTTATTGATCGCCTACCCTTATATGTATAAGGAAAATGAAGCAGTTGTGCTCGATGTCGAAGAGGATATAGAAATTCGTCAGGAAAAAACACGATGGATAGGTGATTTGCATCATTTTTCAAAGCAAAGTCGAGGTTATCGAGATCTGAGTATGCTCCGTGTTTTCGGAAATGACACCCTCCATTTGGAAGAGGTTGCGATTTGCGATTGGGACAATGTTATCATTATTCGCAAAGGTTTTGGAAATACAAAAATCATCTTACCGATTGATTTGGAGTTGCATTTACAAATTAACACCCTATATGGAGATCTAAAATTTTTAGACTTACCTGTCCGAAAAATGAGGAATGAAACGTTAGATATTGAAACAGTAAATTATCGGAGGTCCCATCGCTCTATAAAAATTGTGATAGTTGGTATTGTTGGGGATGTAGAGGTGGTGCGCCCATGAAGAAGCTAGATTATATTCTACTGTACTTCTATTCCCTAATGGTAGTCGCAGTTATTTGTCATACCATTTTTCATTTTGTTGGTTTTCAGTGGAGCAAACTTGTATCGAATCTATCCTTGCTTCAATCATTCCTATTTTTAGTTTTTAGCTTGACGTTAGCATTAACGGCTTTAGTTCTCTTGATTATAAAGATCACGCAATTTGTGACAGTTCATGCGGTACAACAAAAGGTGGAAGCTATTATGAATGGTTCCCAGCAAAAAGAAATTGCTCCTAAAGAACTGAACCAACAGCTGGATTTGTTGGATAGCAAATTGCATCGACTAGAAGAAAATTTACAGAGAAGTGAAAATCGTGTCATGCGAAATGAAGAAGAAATCATAGAAACAGAGCGCAAGCGGATAGCGCGTGATCTCCATGATACGGTTAGTCAGGAACTATTTGCAGCCAATATGATTTTATCTGGAGTGGCAGCACAGGCCCTTGAGTTAGAGAAAAAACAGATTCAGCAGCAATTAAATGGGGTATCGGATATTTTGGGAACAGCCCAAAATGATTTGCGTGTCTTGCTTTTGCATCTTCGTCCCACAGAATTGGAAGGGAAAAGCCTGGTAGACGGAATGAAGATGATTTTTAGAGAACTGAAAGAAAAGAGTAATTTAAAAGTTGACTTCAAATACAATGAACTAGCTCTGCCAAAAGATATGGAAGAACATCTCTTTCGGATTGTGCAAGAAATTGTTAGTAATACACTGAAACACGCTAGAGCTCATCAAATGGATGTCTTTTTGTACCAGGAAGGAAAACAACTTCATTTACGGATGGTAGATGATGGCATTGGTTTTGAACAGGAAAAATTGGAACGATTGAGTTATGGGTTGAAAAATATTCAAGAGCGCGTGGAAGATATGGCGGGAACAATTAAAATCCGAACGAGTCCTCAAAAAGGAGTGGCAGTGGATATCCGTGTTCCCCTTCTTATAAAAGATAAAAATGAAAAGGAAACTGTATGAAAGTATTATTAGTAGATGACCATGAAATGGTTCGACTTGGTTTAAAGAGCTTTTTGTCCATGCAGACCGATATTGACCAAGTATTAGAGGCGCAAAATGGACAAGAGGGAGTTGAGTTAGCCCTGCAAGAACGACCAGATGTCATTATCATGGACATTGTGATGCCAGAACTAAACGGCATTGATGCAACACTAGCCATCTTAAAAGAATGGCCCAAAGCCAAGATTGTTATTTTGACCTCTTATTTGGATAATGAGAAAATTTACCCTGTACTAGATGCCGGTGCCAAAGGTTATATTTTAAAGACCTCGTCAGCAACGGAGATCTTACAGGCTGTCCGGAAGGTTGCAATAGGAGAATTTGCGATTGAGACTGAAGTCAGTCAAAAAGTTGAGTCACGCAAGAACCATGCTGAATTGCACGATGACCTAACAGCTAGAGAAAGGGATATTCTGGCTTTATTGACGAAAGGATATGAAAATCAACGCATAGCAGATGAACTCTTTATTTCTCTGAAAACAGTGAAAACCCACGTTTCCAATATTTTATCGAAACTAGAAGTTAGTGATCGGACACAAGCAGTCGTTTATGCTTTCCGTCACCATCTGGTGAATCAGGAAGATTTTTAAGTTGAAACATGCTATAATAGAGCAAGGAAAATAGGGGGAGACAAGTGGACGCAAAATTACGTTATAAAGCAAAAAAAGTAAAAATCGTCTTTTTTGATATTGATGATACGTTACGTGCAAAAGAAACGGGATTGATCCCAGAATCTGTCAAAGATGTCTTTCATCAGTTGAAAGAAAAAGGAATTCGAACAGGGATTGCAACCGGCAGAGGGGTTTTTGGGGTTGTTCCTGAAATTATGGATTTAAAACCTGATTTTCTAGTAACCTTAAACGGTGCCTATATAGAAGATGCAAAAGGAACTGTCATTTACCAATCACCAATTCATGAAGCAATCGTTTCTTCTTTTGTGGATTGGGCCAAAGAATCTGAGATTGATTATGGGTTAGTGGCTAGTCATCAAGCGGCTCTGTCCAATCGGACAACCTTGATCAGTGATGCTATTGACATTATTTATCCCAACCTACCAGTAGATCCAGATCTGCATTTGAAAGAGCCCATTTTCCAAATGTGGACCTTTGATGAACATGATAGTGAGTTAGAGTTACCGGATTCCTTGCAAGAGGACTTACGCCTAGTATCCTGGCATCCCCATTCGTCAGATGTTGTTCGCTTTGAAGCTTCAAAAGCTTCCGGAGTTTCTCAGCTTGTCAATCAATTGGGCTTGAAGCCAGAGAATGTTTTAGTATTTGGGGATGGATTAAATGATCTCGAACTGTTTGAGTATGCTGGGATTAGTATCGCAATGGGAAAATCTGCCCCAGAGTTACAAGAAAAAGCTGATTATATCACTAAGAATTTGGAAGAAGATGGCATTTTCTATGCCTTAGAGGAATTAAATATGGTTGAAAAAGAATTGACGTTACCACAGTTGGAACTTGGTACGGTTGAAGGTCCTGTCGCTGTGATCAAAACCAATCACGGTGAGATGAAAATTCAATTGTTTCCAGATCAAGCGCCAAAAACAGTTGCAAACTTTGTAGCTCTTGCTAAGTCTGGCTATTATGATGGTGTCATTTTCCATCGGATTATTAAAGATTTCATGATCCAAGGGGGAGATCCAACAGGTACTGGTATGGGTGGTGAGTCCATTTATGGTGACAGCTTCGAAGATGAATTTTCAAAAGAATTGTACAATATTCGTGGAGCTCTTTCGATGGCCAATGCTGGACCAAACACGAATGGCAGCCAATTCTTTATTGTACAAAATCAACATCTCCCATACTCGAAAAAGGAATTGGTCCGCGGTGGCTGGCCTGAAAAAATTGCCGAAATCTATACGACAGAAGGAGGGACTCCTCACCTAGATCAACGCCATACGGTATTTGGTCAATTGATGGATGAAGCTTCGTATGCTGTATTAGATGAGATCGCGGTTGTTGAAACAGGTATGATGGATAAGCCGGTAGAAGATGTCGTGATTCAAACCATCGAAATTGAGGACTAATATGAAAATTGGAGATAAGTTAGAAGGAACCATCACAGGAATTCAACCTTACGGCGCCTTTGTCGAACTAGAGTCGGGTGTGACGGGCTTGATTCATATCTCAGAGATTAGAAGTGGTTATGTAAGTAATATTCAGGATATTCTGTCGATTGGGGAGAAGGTCTTTGTTCAAGTCATCGATGTTGATGAATATACCAACAAAGCTAGCCTCTCTTTGAGAACGCTTGAAGAGGCCCCGCAACGAATCATTCGACATCATCGCTTTTCTAATGACCGTCACAAGAGTGGTTTTGCTCCCTTGGCCCAACAGATGCCGTCTTGGGTCAAAGAAGGAAAAGTATTCTTTAGCAAACAAGAGAAAAAATAAAAACTTCGCTAGGTGAATAGAACCTAGCGAAGTTTTTTGGTACAGAATATTATTCAAATTCGTAAAGTGTAGTAGAAAGGTAGCGTTCCCCATTATCTGGTGCAAGAGCAAGAACTTTTTTACCGCTGCCTAGTTCTTTGGCTACTTCAATAGCAGCAAAGATAGCTGCGGCACTTGAAATACCGACTAAGAATCCTTCAGCTCCACCGATAGCGCGTGCAAGTTCGAAAGCTTCTTCTGAGGTAACACGACGGACCCCATCATAGGCGTTGGTATCTAAGGTATTCGGAACAAATCCAGCTGAAATACCTTGGATTTTATGAGGTCCAGGTTTTTCACCAGAAAGAACTGCAGATTCATTGGCTTCAACGGCAAAGACTTTGACATTTGGGTTGTTCTTTTTCAAGGTATGTGAAATACCAGAAACTGTTCCACCAGTACCTACACCTGCCACAAAGGCATCGAGGCCATCTTTTCCAAAGGCATCAACGATTTCTTGACCAGTTGTTCTTTCATGGACTTCTGGGTTAGCAGGGTTCTCAAATTGAAGGGGAAGGAAGCCATTTCGTTCAGCAGCAATTGCTTCAGCCTTGGCGATTGCACCTTTCATTCCTTCACTTCCAGGAGTCAAAACGAGTTCAGCCCCGTAGGCTTGGATAATTTTACGACGTTCCACACTCATCGTTTCAGGCATGACAATCACGACATTATAGCCTTTAGCTGCACCAACCCATGACAGACCAATCCCTGTATTCCCACTAGTTGCTTCGACAATCGTATCACCTGGTTTGATCAAGCCATCCGCTTCAGCTTTTTCAATCATGCTCAAAGCAATCCGGTCCTTGACAGATGATCCAGGATTGAAAGCTTCTAATTTGACATAGACATCTGCAGCTCCTTCAGGAACAAGTCGGTTCAATTTGACAATCGGTGTGTGTCCAATCAATTCTGTAATGTTTTCATAAATAGCCATAATTTACCTCAGTTCTAGGTTTTCTTGATACTAACCAGTATAGTCCCTTGTGGAAAGAATGTAAAATATAGAAATTTTATAGGTGTGATAAAAAAAACCTATCGTTGCCAATAGATCTTGTATATTCCAAATAATTTATTCATTCTCAAAGGAAAGAAGGGGTACTTCAACCTCACGAATTCCTTGGTCCTCAATAATGACTTTTCCATTATAAAATTCGACTAAAGCTGCTGTGATAGAAGGTGTGTCTTCTTTGTCTACAAAAATAGTTGTCGTAACTTGATCTGTAAACATCGGATCTTGTTCTACCAATTGATTGTCTTTTAAGAAATTAGCAAATTCTTGGTATTGGGAATAGGTCAAAGTAATTCCAAGAACAACTTGCTCTTTGATTTCTACCAACCCGATTTCTCGAACCGCTTGTGCAACACTGCCAGCATAAGCGCGAATCAGACCGCCAGCCCCTAATTTAATACCTCCAAAATAGCGGGTAACCACGACACAACTATTGGTGATGTGATGATTCTCTAAAACTCCCAACATCGGTACACCCGCTGTTCCACTAGGTTCCCCATCGTCACTAGTTCGTTTAATGTCGCTATGTTCTCCAATGATGAAAGCAGAGCAATTATGTGTAGCCTTGTAGTGCTCCTTCTTGATCGCGTTAATAAAATCTCTAGCTTCCTCTTCAGAAGAGACACGTTTAACATGACAAATGAATTTCGATTTCTTAATTTCTTCTTGAACAGTACCATTCTCTTTAAATGTAATATATTCCATATTCTTATTTTACAAAAAAAGAATGATTTTCTCCAATTTTTGCGAATTAATAAGTATGAGGATAGAAGATACTTATGGAAGACTCTTAACGGAGAGTCAAATGACAGATGATTTAAAAGAAATTGCCCAAGAACTTCCAACCATAGAAAAACAAAATGGAAGGCACCAATGCTTTCGATGTGGCAGTATGATTGATCAAAAACTTTGGAAGTTGAGTGAAGAGGTGCTATATTGTAGATCTTGTATTCGATTGGGAAGAATCCAGAGTGATCAAAAACTTTATGTCATTGCGCAGCAAGACTTTGAAGGCCAAGAGGTATTAAACTGGAAAGGGAGCTTAACTTCCTATCAACAACAGGTGTCGGATGGACTCATTCAAGCAGTAAATGAAGGAAAAAATGCCTTGGTACATGCTGTGACAGGGGCTGGAAAAACGGAAATGATGTACCAGGTTGTGGCAAGAGCAATCCAAAAAGGACAAGCAGTCTGTATTGCAACTCCAAGAATTGATGTCTGTATTGAATTATACGGAAGGATGAAAGAAGATTTTTCCTGCCCGATATCGTTGCTTCACGGGGAATCAGACCCCTATTTTAGAACTCCCTTGGTAATCGCGACAACCCACCAATTGTTAAAGTTCTATCAGGCCTTCGATCTCCTTATCATAGATGAGGTAGATGCATTTCCTTATGTAGACAATCCTATGTTATATAAAGCAGTACAGAATGCAGTAAAGAAAAACGGAAATACTCTTTTTTTAACTGCAACCTCTACAGATGAATTGGATAAAAAAGTCAAGAAAAAAGAAATCATTCGTTATAGCCTTCCAAGAAGATTCCATGGTAACCCCTTAGTGGTACCTGAAATAAAATGGGTATCAAAAATTAGAGAAAAAATAGAAAAAGGAAGAATGCCTAACGAATTATTGAAACTAATCAAGAAACAAAGACAGACACATTACCCTCTGTTAATCTTTGTATCTGAAATTGAATTAGGCCAGCAATTTACAGAGAATGTAAAAAAATACTTCCCTGAAGAAAAAGTAGGTTTCGTATCCTCTCAGACAAGGGATCGTTTGCAAATTGTGGAAGAGTTTAGAAAAAAAGAAGTGACCATTCTCGTCTCGACGACTATTCTAGAAAGGGGGGTTACTTTTCCGTTTGTAGATGTCTTCGTTTTAGAAAGTAATCATCGCTTGTTTAATAAAAGTGCACTTGTACAAATCTCAGGAAGGGTTGGTCGAAGCAAGGAAAGACCAACAGGACAATTACTTTTTCTATCAGATGGCACAACAAAAGAAATGAAGAAAGCAATAAAGGAGATAAAAGGGATGAATCAGGAGGCCGGCTTTTGAAATCATGTTTACTTTGTGATAAAGAGTTTAAAAGAAGTGAAGATTTTAGAGAACTTATCTTATTGAAAACAAAGGAAGAATGGATTTGTAAAGAATGCAAAGAACAATTTGAAGCAATCAGTGACGTCCACTGTCCTAAATGTTTTAAAGATAAGGAAGAGAAGGAATGTAAAGATTGTAAATACTGGAGTAAAAAAGGAAATAAAGTTCAACATGAAGCTTTGTATAGATACAACGAAGCGATGAAGGAATATTTTAAACGATATAAGTTTGAAGGAGATCGCTTGTTAGGGAGCATATTTGCAAATGATATTAAAAAAGCTATGAAAAAGTATAAAAGCTATACCATCCTAACAACTCCTATTAGCCATGAAAAGAAAGAGGAGAGGGGCTTCAATCAAGTTTCAACTATACTAGACTATGCAGATATAAAGTACAAGAATCTATTCAAAAAAGAGGATAGCCTAGCTCAATCAAAAAAGACAAGAGTAGAAAGATTACAAACTTCACAGCATTTTCAGTTAAGAGAAGATGTGTCGACAGAAGAAAGATATCTTATATTTGATGATATCTATACTACTGGCAAAACTATCGAATTAATGAAACGCCTATTGCTTGAAAAAGGAGTGAAAGAAATAAAAACATTTTCAATTGCAAGGTAAAAAAAGATTTGCAAAATGTTTATGAAAGCGTTATAATATACATATAAATAAAAACATAATGTTTAGAAAGTAGGTACTTATATGATTAAATATAGTATCCGTGGTGAAAACCTAGAAGTAACAGAAGCCATCCGCGACTATGTCGTTTCTAAACTCGAAAAGATTGAAAAATATTTTCAGGCAGACCAAGAGCTAGACGCTCGAGTAAACTTAAAAGTTTACCGTGAAAAGACCGCAAAAGTAGAAGTAACAATCCCACTTGGATCAATTACTCTCCGTGCGGAAGATGTGTCTCAAGATATGTATGGTTCAATTGATCTCGTTGTAGATAAGATTGAACGTCAAATTCGTAAGAACAAAACAAAAATTGAAAAGAAAAATCGTGTTAAATCTGGTGCAGGGAAACTCTTCACAGATGCAGTTGTAGAAGAAGCGGCAACAACAGAAAAAGTTGTTCGTTCAAAAACAATTGATCTGGAACCAATGGATATAGAAGAAGCGATCCTTCAAATGGAACTGCTAGCTCATGATTTCTTTATTTATCGAGATGCAGAAGACAATACAACCAATGTTATTTACCGTAGAGAAGATGGAGACATCGGTTTATTGGAAGTTAAAGAGTAATTAATCCTAAAAATAGATTATAATATAGAAAGAAAACCGGAGCTAATTAGCTCCGGTTTTCTTTCTATCAAATGCTTTAGCAAGTAGAAAGAAAAACTTTTTTAAAAAAAGTAAAATTTTTTAAAAAAAGTTATTGACAATTAAAAGTGTACGTGATATACTAATATAGTTGTCGCGAGAGAGCGACAAAGACCTTTGAAAACTGAACAAGACGAACCAATGTGCAGGGCGCTATAACGGAAGTTATAGTAACTGAACAATAAAAAAA
>NZ_JASHGM010000006.1:0-125065 GCF_047460295.1 Streptococcus sp. OMI870 | reverse complement strand
CGTCGGGCTCATAACCCGAAGGTCGTAGGTTCAAATCCTGCTCCCGCAATTTGGCTCGGTAGCTCAGTTGGTAGAGCAATGGATTGAAGCTCCATGTGTCGGCGGTTCGATTCCGTCTCGCGCCATTTTCTTTTATCATAAGCGGGTGTAGTTTAGTGGTAAAACTACAGCCTTCCAAGCTGTTGTCGCGAGTTCGATTCTCGTCACCCGCTTTGAACATTTGTTCATTACCAAGTTTTTAACTTGGGCGCGTAGCTCAGGTGGTTAGAGCGCACGCCTGATAAGCGTGAGGTCGGTGGTTCGAGTCCACTCGTGCCCATTTTGGAGAATTACTCAAGAGGCTGAAGAGGACGGTTTGCTAAATCGTTAGGTCGGGTAACTGGCGCGGGGGTTCGAATCCCCCATTCTCCGTATATGTTCGAAGTTTGAGATGGAATCTCAAACTATTTTTTATATTTTTTAGGTTTATATATATGTTCTTGAATCGTTTTTTAAAAATTTTTAGTATTTGTTTTGTTATATTAGTTTCAGGAATTTTATTTCTTTTTCCATCTGTTCGTAATGTGATTGTCTTAAAATCTTCAGATATGCTATCAAGTATTGACAGGGTTGTATCATTTCCGTTTGTTTTTTTAGAATCAAAGTCAAATGATTTTAAGGATTTATCTAGACTGAACGATGAAAATAATTCTTTAAAATTTACTCTTTACCAACATGATGTCGATCGATCAAAACTCAAGCGTCTTGAAATAGAAAATAAGGAATTAAAAGATTTGTTCGATATTAAAAATTCTGTATCAGGATCTAATCAAGTAGTTGCTGAAATTGTTGATAGAAGTTATCGTTCATGGGATCAAGAATTTATTATTGATAAAGGAATTTCAGATGGAGTTTCAGATTCCATGTTTGTGCTTACTTCTGGTGGGGTAATTGGCTTGGTGGAAAGTGTTGAAAAGAATTCCAGTAAAGTTAAATTATTGTTTGAAGATCACGTTTCTTCACAACATTTAACACTTAAAATTGAGGGACAAGGGCAATCTATTTTTGCCTTACTTAATGGTTATGATGAGAAATCTGGTGAGTTACGTTTACTCCAAATTGGGGATCCGATTGAAATAAAAACTGGTTCCCTTGTTTCAACAAGTGGGTTAGGAAAATACAAATCAGGTGATTTACCTGTTGGTACTGTCACTTCTGTACAAAAAGCATCAGATCAATTAGGGCAAGAAATTCGAGTGAAACCGAAGGCTAATTTGGAAGTGAATCGCTTTGTAGTATTGATTGGAGACTAGTTTGAAAGTAATACGTAAGTACTATTTTTTCCCTTTAATCCTGTTCTTATCTTTATTTATTGATGGGCAAATCTCTTTTATTATTTCTCATTTGATACCAAATTCGTTACACCCTACTTCGTTTCTATTTCTATATGGGTTTGTGTTATTGACTCTCTATTTCTCTGAGATAGCAAGTATATGGTTGGGGATTTTTTTTGGTTTTTGTTTTGATGTGTATTTCTTAAATACTATTGGAATTGCCTTTCTACTGTTGCCTTTATTACAGGTGATTATTTTTCGTTGCAATCAAATCGTTCTGGCCAATCGTTTTACTCGATTTTTTACTTTTTTACTAACGATTCTATTCTTTCAATTTTTTACAAGTCTTCTGTTGCTTCTTTTCAATGGTATGAATTTTGATATGCTAGCAGTGATTGTCTACCAAATTGCACCAAGTCTTATTTTGAATTTACTTCTATTAATAGTGTTGCAACCTTTACTTGAAAAGATTTATTTATAAAGACGAAATAAAAATGTAACAATAGCGTAACATAAAATTTGAAAAATTTTGTTATACTAGTTAGTGTCTTATTAGAAAGGGAAAAAATATCTAATGAAGAAAAAATTATTTGCCACAATCTTATTAAGTACAGTTGCTTTATCACAAGGAGCTATTGTAGCTGGAGTATCAGCTGATTCTACAGACGATAAGATTGCTGCTCAAGATAGCAAAATCAATAGTATTAATCAACAACAACAAAGTGCACAAACTCAAGTTGATCAAATCCAAGGTCAAGTATCTGAAATTAAAAAACAACAGGAAGACCTTCAAGCTGAAAATGATCGTTTGAATGAAGAATCTGAAAGATTATCAGCTGAGATCGATGAGTTGTCGAAAAATATTGTTGCTCGTCAAGAATCACTTGCAAATCAAGCACGTAGTGCTCAAACAACTGGAACTGCTACAAGCTATATTAATGCGATCGTAAGCTCTGGTTCTTTAACAGAAGCTATTTCACGTATTTCTGCTATGAATGAAATCGCAGATGCTAACAACAAAATGTTGCAAGAGCAAAAACGCGATAAAGAAGATATTGCGCAGAAACAAAAAGAAAACAATGATGCAATCAATACTGTAATTGCGAATAAACAGCAATTAGAAGATGATGCACAAGCTTTATCTACAAAAGAAGCTGAGTTAAAAGTTGCACAATTAAACTTGGCAGCTGAAAAGTCTTCTGCTGAGAACGAAAAGAATGCTTTATTGCAACAAAAAGCTGAAGCTGAAAAAGCAGCAGCAGAAGCGGCAGCAGCTGAGGCAGCTTACCGTGCAAAACAAAAAGAACAGCAAGAAGCAGTGAAAGCTTCTGCCAATACGACTCTTCAAGCTCAGGTTCAAGCAGCAACTCAAACACCTGCTACAACTCAAGCGGCAGCAACAGTTCAAGCACCTGCTACAAGTCAACCAACAGCTCAACCAGCTGTTCAAACTCAGGCAGCAGCAGCTCCAGCAGCAACTACTTCTCGTCCTACTTATAGTTCATCTGCATCTTCTTATCCAGTTGGTGAATGTACTTGGGGTGCCAAGACATTGGCACCATGGGCTGGAGATTACTGGGGAAATGGTGGACAATGGGCAGCAAGCGCTGCAGCAGCAGGATTCCGTACAGGTTCTCAACCTCAAGTTGGAGCAATTGCATGTTGGAATGATGGTGGATATGGACACGTAGCGGTTGTTACAGCAGTTCAATCTACAACAAGCATCCAAGTATCTGAATCTAACTATTTAGGTGTTCGTAGCATTGGTAACTACCGTGGTTGGTTTAACCCTACAACAGCTCAAGGTACTGTTACTTATATCTATCCTAACTAAACTAAGAAATTTTTGAAGCGGGACCCTGGTTCTGCTTCTTTTTTGTGAGAGTGGAGGTGGGATTCTTTTTCTATTTTCCATAAATTAATATTTGAATATTTGATTAAAAAGCGATAAAATGATGGTAGGAGAATTTTGTACTGAGTGTACAATATGGTTTTAGATTTTACTGGAGGAAATCATGTCATTTTCTGATTTAATGCTCTTTGCCTTGTCGTCAAATCAAGAATTGGCTCAACGTGTATCTCGTGAAATGGGATTGCCGCTTGGAAAGTCAACTGTTCGTCAATTTTCTGACGGAGAAATTCAGGTCAATATTGAAGAATCAATCCGTGGGAAAGATGTTTATATTTTACAATCTACTAGTTCACCCGTTAACGATAATCTTATGGAAATTTTGATTATGGTGGATGCGTTGAAGCGTGCAAGCGCACAATCGATTAATGTTGTGATGCCGTATTACGGTTATGCCCGTCAGGACCGGAAGGCTCGGGCCCGTGAGCCAATTACTTCTAAGTTAGTAGCTAATATGCTTGAAGTTGCAGGTGTTGATCGGTTGTTGACTATTGATTTGCATGCTGCTCAAATTCAAGGTTTCTTTGATATTCCTGTAGACCATTTGATGGGTGCTCCATTGATTGCTGATTATTTTGAACGTCGTGGAATGATTGGAAAAGACTATGTGGTTGTCAGTCCTGACCATGGTGGTGTGACTCGCGCTCGGAAGTTAGCTGAGTTTTTAAAGACTCCGATTGCAATTATTGATAAACGTCGTAGTGTTGATAAGATGAATACGAGTGAAGTCATGAACATCATTGGAAATGTTGAAGGCAAAACGTGTATCTTGATTGATGATATGATTGATACAGCTGGTACAATCTGTCATGCGGCGGATGCTCTTGCAGAAGCAGGCGCAGTTGAAGTCTATGCGAGCTGTACCCACCCTGTTCTATCTGGGCCAGCCTTAGATAATATCCAAAAATCAGCGATTAAGAAATTAGTCGTCTTGGATACGATTTATCTACCAGAAGAACGATTAATTGACAAGATTGAGCAAATTTCAATTGCTAAACTACTTGCTGAAGCAATTGTGCGTATTCATGAAAATCGACCTCTGTCCCCTCTATTTGAAACCGGAAATGCCAAAAAATGTTAACAATAAGGAGGCTGGGAAACTGGCCTCTTTTGTATAGGAGGAAGTAGAAATGGGAATCAGACAATGGTGGCAAGAGCTAAAAAAAGAAAAGAAGCGAAAAGAACTGGTCAAGTCAGCTCACGAATTAGAAGCCAAGGTAGACCCTAGTTTACCCAAGAAGAGGTTGCCAGAAAATAAGGCTGTGAAATAGGGAATACGAAGTACTCTTGCTATTACTAACTAGACTATATAAGATGTGAGAAAAGAGATAGTCGTTCCAAATGGTGATTTTTTTCTAATAAACCTCTGTTTATGAAAAATAAAATGAGTATAATATATTTATAAATCGTAATTTTGGGTATCAAATATGAAGAAATCTTAAACTTTTTTAAAAAAATCAAAAAAATGTCTTGACATAGGCAGAATATCCTAGTATACTAATCATAGTTACGAAGTAACGAATATTTTTAAACTATAAAAGGAGATAAAACAATGAAAAAAGTTTTATTATCATCAGTAGCAGCTCTTGCAGTATTTGCAGCAGCAGCTCCAGCATTCGCAGCAGATACTACAGGACGTCCAGTTTATAAAACTGAAAAAGGTGGAGACACACCTACTTTAAGTGAACTTAAAGGTGAAGCAACTCCAGCCGCACCAGCATCTGCAGCTACAGAAAAACACCCAGGTGCTACTCAAGTAGACCCAACTATCGGTAAAGGTACTCCAGTTGATAAAAAAGGTGATGTTTCTACTGCAAACTACGATGGAAACAAATTTGCTGATACATCTAAAGAATTGACTGCTGTTCCAGCTCCAGAATACTTCACACAAGGTCTTGATCTTTGGAATGGTAGCCAACATGGTACTTTCCGTACTGAAGCTGGTATCCAAACAATCGAAGTTACAAACCCACATGATGGAACTAAATGGTTGGTAGACGTTAAGGTTGAAGCTGGAGCTAATACTCCTAGCGGATTCTACGCAACAGCAGTAAGTGGTTCATTGCGTCCTGCATCTGCAGATGCTAAAGCAGCAGCTAAAGCAGCTGAAGAAAAAGCAGAAGCAGCTAAAGCTGGTAAAGATGGTAAAGCTTCATCTGCTAAAGCTGGTGAAAAATCACTTCCAAAAACTAGCGCAGTTAAATAATTTCTAATTAATTAGCTCATAAAAATATCACTGAGTCCTTGGGCTCAGTGTTATTTTTTAGAAAAAATCATTTTGAGGAGATCAATTGAATGAAAAGAGCTGGAGAAAAAACATCAAATAAATTTGCTCTTCTATTTGCTGCTATAGTAGCAATAGTTGTTATTGTAGCTGGATTTTTATTCTTTAATCCATTTGGTGGAAAAACATCTAACGCAACTAAGAAAGCAGCTTCTTCTGGTAGCAGTTCTTCTACCCAAGCTGTGAAATATGAACCTAGTCAAGAAGAAAAAGATTATCTAAAGAATCGCTTTGACCAACTAACGGCTGTTAACCCTGAAGCGATTGCTTATGTTTATGCTCCAGGTACAGAGTTGGATGAACCTGTCGTTCAAACAGGAGATAATGCAACATACTTGGATAAGACTTTTGATGGTGGGAATCAACCCTATTTGGGTACAGTCTTCATGGACACGGATAATAAGAAAGATTTTAGTGATCGTTTGACTTGGTTATTTGGTCATGCTCGTGGTAGTAAGGTTGGTGATCATCGTATGTTTAATGATGTCAACTACTATGACAAGCAAGAATACTTTGATCAACATCCGTATGTTGTCATTGAGACGCCTGAGCGCAAGTATTATTATGAAGCTATGTGCTTGGTGATTGTACCTGAAACAACTGCTTTCTATCGTACTAGCTTTGAAGACGACAAAGACTTTACGACTCAGTTGAAGAAGGTTTATGAAGATGGGCAAACTAAGAATCCAAATATCAAGATCAAGGCATCTGATAAATATTTAGTATTGTCAACTTGTCGTGAAGAGGATGAAACCATTCGTGCGAACCTCTATCTTCGTCAAATTCCTGATTCAGAAATGAAGGATTTTGTGGCGAAACATGCAGATCAATTGACATATGTGGCAACACGTGGTCAACAATAAGGATCTGAAAGACTTAGCATTGCTAAGTCTTTTTTTGTTTATCAGGATGATTGAAATATGGTTGGCCAGTGTTCACTGTTTGAAAAATGGAGGGATCTGATTGTTTTTTTGCGATGGGGTTCTATTTATAGTATAATGAATATAACTGTTTTTGGAGGTGTTCTATGGATTTAACGAAACGTTTTAATAAAAATCTGAGTCGAATTGAAGTTTCTTTGATTCGTCAGTTTGACCAATCGATTTCTTCAATTCCTGGAGTCTTGCGTTTGACGTTGGGGGAACCGGATTTTACAACTCCTGAACATGTGAAAGAAGCTGGAAAGGCTGCAATTGATGCAAATTTCAGTCATTACACAGGAATGAGTGGCTTGCTAGCTTTGCGTGAGGCTGCTAGTCAGTTTGTAGCTGATAAGTATCGAATTCACTACCGTCCTGAGGATGAGATTTTGGTGACGATTGGTGCGACTGAAGCCTTATCTGCCACTTTGACAGCAATCTTGGAGCCTGGTGATGTAGTGCTATTACCTGCTCCGGCTTATCCTGGTTATGAACCGATTATAAATTTGGTGGGAGCAGATGTTGTCGAAATTGATACGACAGCAGATCGTTTTGTCTTGACGCCTGAAAAGTTGGAAAAAGCTATTGTGGAGCAAGGAGACAAGCTAAAGGCAGTTGTTCTCAATTATCCAGCTAATCCAACGGGTGTCACTTATTCGCGCGAACAGATGGCAGAATTGTCTGCTGTCCTAAAAAAATATGAAGTCTTTGTGATTTGTGATGAAGTCTATTCAGAGCTAACTTATACTGGAGAAGCGCATGTTTCTATGGCATCTTTCATTCCTGAGCAGACCATTGTCATTAATGGTTTGTCTAAATCTCATGCCATGACAGGCTGGCGACTCGGTTTTATCTTTGCCCCAGCTGCATTGACGGCCCAGCTCATCAAGAGTCATCAGTATTTGGTAACGGCTGCTGGCACCATGAACCAGTATGCTGCGATCGAAGCCTTGACAGAAGGTCGGGATGATGCAGAGCCAATGAAGCAGGAATATGTGAAACGTCGGGATTATATTATTGAAAAGATGTCCGCGCTTGGGTTTGAGATGATTAAGCCAGATGGGGCTTTCTATATTTTTGCTAAAATCCCAGCTGGTTATAATCAGGATTCCTTTGCTTTCTTGCAAGATTTTGCACGTGAAAAAGCAGTTGCGTTTATTCCTGGGGCTGCTTTTGGCCAATATGGCGAAGGCTATGTGCGCTTGTCATATGCAGCCAGCATGGAGGTTATTGAGGAAGCTATGAAACGCTTGAAGGAGTATATGGAAGAACATGCTGGAGTCAATTGAGACCCGGGGAATTGTACTGTATAATCGGGAATTTCGTGAGGAGGATAAGTTGGTCAAGATCTTCACGGAGAAGTCGGGCAAGCGGATGTTTTTTGTAAAACATGCTGGGAAATCCCGATTGAATCCCATGTTACAACCTTTGGTAACGGCAGATATGTTTCTGAAAATCAATGATGATGGGTTGAGTTATATTGATGATTTCCAAGATGTACAGGTCTATAAGAAAATCAATGCAGATCTTTTTGCTCTTTCTTATGCGACCTATGTTCTGGCACTTGCGGATGCATGTATCCAGGATAATCAAGTAGATCCGGCCTTGTTTGTGTTTTTAGAGAAGACCTTGTCTTTGATGGAAGATGGCTTGGATTACGAGGTGATAACCAATATTTTTGAGATTCAGATTCTTTCGAGGTTTGGGGTTGTCTTGAACCTGCATGAATGTTGTTTCTGTCATCGGGTTGGTCTTCCTTTTGACTATTCCTTTCGGTATAGTGGGGTCCTTTGTCCGGATCATTATGATCGGGATGAAAGGCGAGCTCACTGGCATCCGAATGTTGTTTATTTATTGGATCAGTTCCAAGCTGTTCGATTCAGTGAGTTAGAGACAATTTCCCTACAAGAGGAGATGAAACTAGCTCTGCGTCAGGCAATCGATCAGTTGTATGAGGAGTATGTAGGGATCCATTTAAAAGCTAAAAAGTTTATCGATTCTTTGAGTGATTGGGGAGCGATTATGAAAGATTCATCTGGAGGTGAAACATGAAAAAAATTGCAGTAGATGCAATGGGGGGCGATAATGCACCTCAAGCCTTGGTAGAAGGCGTGAATCAAGCCATTCGTGATTTTGATGATATTGAGGTTGTCTTGTATGGTGATGAGGCAAAAATCAAAAACTATTTAACAGCAACAGAGCGTGTATCGATTGTTCATACGGAAGAAAAAATCGATTCAGATGATGAGCCGACGCGTGCTATTCGTCGGAAGAAGCAAGCTTCTATGGTCTTGGCTGCCAAGGATGTGAAGGCTGGAGATGTAGATGCTATGTTGTCTGCGGGGAACACGGGCGCCTTGTTGGCGGCAGGTTTCTTTATTGTCGGTCGTATCAAAGGAGTGGAACGTCCAGGTTTGATGTCTACACTTCCAACGGTTGATGGGCGTGGTTATGATATGCTGGACTTAGGTGCCAATGCGGAAAATACACCGGAGCACTTGCATCAGTATGCTGTGATGGGATCTTACTATGCTGAAAATGTTCGTGGGATTCAAAAACCACGCGTGGGTCTATTGAACAATGGGACAGAAGCTAGTAAAGGGGATTCTTTACGAAAGGAAACCTATCAATTATTGTCTGAGGATGAGTCGATTCATTTTGTTGGAAACGTGGAAGCGCGTGATTTGATGGATGGCGTTGCAGATGTTGTTGTGGCAGATGGTTTCACGGGAAACGCTGTCTTGAAAACCATGGAAGGAACGGCTTTCGGAATCTTGAAGCAGTTGAAACAAGCGATTACGACTGGAAACTGGAAGGCGAAATTAGGAGCTTTTCTGCTTAAGGACAGTTTGAAATCATTGAAGCAGACCTTAGATTTCTCAGATGTTGGAGGTGCTGTCTTGTTTGGTCTTCAGGCACCTGTTGTTAAAACGCATGGTTCGAGTGATGCAAAGGCAGTCTATAGCACGATTCGCCAAGTTCGGACTATGTTAGAGACAGATGTTGTTGGAAAATCAGTGAAGGAATTATCGAAAGAAGGGTAATGTATGAGTAAACAAAATGAAATTTTAGCGACAATTGAGGAATTTCTCAAAGACCGCAAGGGGCCAGATTTTCAAGTCTCTTTAGAATTAGACTTGAAAAAGGATTTACAGGCAGATTCAGTTGAGTTGATGGAATTTATTATCAATCTTGAGGATGAATACCAAATTGAGATTCCAGACAAGGCTATTGATGAATTTAATACAATAGGGGATGTTGTCGACTACATCGACAAACGAATTGCTGCTCATTAATGAAAAAGGGATCGTTCAGATATTATTCTGAGTGATCTTTTTTTCTGTTCATTTCATTCGGATTTTGACTATATTGTACGGAAATTTATTGAAAATATAATTTTTATGTGATAGAATGTAGGTGATAAAATGCGAAAGGCGAACAAAATCATGACCAATCAACTGATTTATACTGGGAAAGCTAAGGATATCTATACTACAGAAGACGAACATGTGATTAAGTCGGTCTATAAGGACCAGGCCACTATGCTGAATGGGGCTCGTAAAGAAACCATTGAGGGGAAAGGTGTGCTGAATAATCAGATTTCGTCTCTTATTTTTGAAAAATTGAATGCAGCGGGGGTAGCGACGCACTTTATCGAACGTATTTCTGATACTGAACAATTGAATAAGAAGGTTAAAATTATTCCGTTGGAGGTTGTTCTTCGTAATGTGACTGCAGGTTCTTTTTCTAAACGTTTTGGCGTTGAAGAAGGTTTGGACTTGAAAACTCCAATCGTTGAATTTTACTACAAGAACGATGAGTTGGACGACCCATTCATCAATGACGAGCATGTAAAGTTTTTGGATATTGCTAACGACGAACAAATTGCCTATATCAAGGAAGAAACACGTCGCATCAATGGATTGCTGAAAGATTGGTTTGAGCAAATTGGTCTTCGGTTGATTGATTTCAAATTGGAATTTGGTTTTGATAAGGATGGCAAGATCATCTTGGCAGACGAATTCTCACCAGATAACTGCCGCCTTTGGGATGCGGAAGGGCACCATATGGACAAGGATGTTTTCCGTAGGGACTTGGGAAGTTTGACAGATGTGTACAAGGTTGTGTTGGAGAAATTGCAGGGCTTGAAGTAACCTGTTTGAAAGGGAAAAACTTCGTCTTTCAAGAGCATATTTGAATAGAAATAAATAAAGGAACTAAAATGGATAAACGTATTTTCGTTGAGAAAAAAGCTGATTTTCGTGTGAAATCTGACTCTTTAGTAAAAGAATTACAGCATAATCTTCAGTTGAAAACTTTGAAGGAACTTCGGATTGTTCAGGTCTACGATGTCTTTGGTTTGGCAGAGGATTTGTTTGCGCGTGCGGAAAAATATATCTTTTCTGAGCAAGTGACCGATACTGTTTTGGATGAAGCTACAATCAAGGCAGATCTTGAGAAACATGCTTTCTTTGCCATTGAAAGCTTGCCTGGTCAATTTGACCAACGTGCAGTATCTTCGCAAGAAGCTTTGCTGTTGCTTGGTAGCTCAAATGATGTAACAGTGAATACAGCACAACTTTACTTGGTCAATAAGGATATTGATGCGAATGAGTTGGAAGCTGTTAAAAACTATCTCTTGAACCCAGTGGATTCTCGTTTCAAAGATATCACTGTTAGCATTGCGAAACAGGATTTCTCTGAGTCTGACAAGACCATTCCAAGTTTGGATTTCTTTGAAACTTATACGGCAGAAGATTTTGCACAGTATAAGGCAGAGCAAGGATTGGCAATGGAAGTGGATGACCTTCTATTCATTCAAGATTACTTCAAGTCTAATGGTCGTGTGCCAACTGAGACTGAGCTTAAGGTGTTGGATACTTACTGGTCTGACCACTGCCGTCACACAACTTTCGAGACTGAGTTGAAGAATATCGACTTCTCAGCTTCTAAATTCCAAAAACAATTGCAAGCGACTTATGACAAGTATATTGCCATGCGTGATGAGTTGGGACGTACAGAAAAACCTCAAACCTTGATGGATATGGCGACTATTTTTGGTCGTTATGAGCGTGCCAATGGTCGTTTGGACGACATGGAAGTGTCTGATGAAATCAATGCCTGCTCAGTTGAAATTGAGGTGGATGTCAATGATGTCAAAGAACCATGGCTTCTCATGTTCAAAAACGAAACTCATAACCACCCAACGGAGATTGAACCATTTGGTGGAGCGGCTACTTGTATCGGTGGTGCCATTCGTGACCCATTATCAGGGCGTTCATATGTTTACCAAGCTATGCGTATCTCAGGTGCTGGCGATATTACAGCTCCAATTTCAGAAACTCGCGCTGGTAAATTGCCACAACAAGTGATTTCTAAAACAGCGGCTCATGGTTATTCTTCATACGGTAACCAAATTGGTCTTGCAACAACCTATGTTCGTGAATACTTCCACCCAGGTTTCGTTGCTAAGCGTATGGAGCTAGGTGCCGTGGTCGGTGCGGCTCCTAAGGAAAATGTGGTCCGTGAAAAACCTGAAGCTGGTGATGTGATTATCTTGCTCGGTGGGAAGACTGGACGTGATGGTGTCGGTGGTGCGACAGGTTCTTCTAAAGTTCAAACGGTTGAATCTGTCGAAACAGCTGGTGCTGAGGTTCAAAAAGGGAACGCTATCGAAGAACGGAAGATTCAACGTCTTTTCCGTAATGGGGAAGTGACACGTCTGATCAAGAAATCAAATGACTTTGGTGCTGGCGGTGTCTGTGTAGCTATCGGTGAATTGGCAGATGGTCTTGAAATTGATCTAGACAAAGTGCCATTGAAATACCAAGGCTTGAACGGTACAGAAATTGCTATCTCAGAATCTCAAGAACGGATGGCTGTAGTGGTTCGTCCAGAAGATGTAGATGCCTTCGTTGCAGCATGTAACAAAGAAAACATTGATGCTGTTGTCGTTGCGACAGTGACGGAGAAACCAAATCTTGTCATGCACTGGAATGGTGAAACAATCGTTGATTTGGAACGTCGTTTCCTTGATACAAACGGTGTACGTGTGGTAGTAGATGCTAAGGTGGTTGACAAGGATGTCAAGCTTCCAGAAGAACGCCAAACATCTGCCGAAACTCTCGAAGTGGATACTCTTGAAGTCTTGGCTGACCTGAACCATGCTAGCCAAAAAGGGTTACAAACGATCTTTGATAGCTCAGTTGGTCGTTCAACAGTCAATCACCCACTTGGTGGTCGCTACCAAATTACACCAACGGAGGCTTCAATACAGAAATTGCCAGTCCAACATGGTGTGACAACAACTGCTTCTGTTATGGCGCAAGGGTTCAACCCTTATGTAGCAGAATGGTCTCCATATCATGGTGCGGCTTATGCAGTTATCGAAGCAACTGCTCGTTTGGTTGCTGCTGGTGCAAACTGGTCTAAGGCTCGCTTCTCTTACCAAGAATACTTCGAGCGGATGGATAAACAAGCAGAGCGTTTTGGTCAACCAGTAGCAGCTCTTCTTGGATCCATTGAAGCGCAGATTCAACTTGGGTTGCCATCTATCGGTGGGAAAGACTCTATGTCTGGTACCTTTGAAGAATTGACAGTACCACCAACCTTGGTTGCTTTTGGTGTCACAACTGCAGATAGTCGTAAGGTCCTTTCTCCAGAATTTAAAGCTGCTGGTGAAAATATCTATTACATCCCAGGTCAAGCTTTGGCCCAAGAAATTGATTTTGACCTTATCAAGTCTAACTTTGCTCAGTTTGAAGCTATTCAAGCAACCCACAAAGTGACAGCAGCATCAGCTGTCAAATATGGAGGTGTCCTTGAAGCTCTTGCACTTGCAACATTTGGGAACCATATCGGTGCCACTGTTCAATTAGCTGAGCTTGACAGCAGTTTGACAGCCCAATTGGGTGGATTCATCTTCACTTCACCTGAAGAGATTGCAGGTGCAGAGAAGATCGGTCAAACAGTTGGAGACTTTACAGTAGTTGTAAACGGTGTAAGGCTTGATGGACACAAACTTGACAGTGCCTTCCAAGGTAAATTGGAAGAGGTTTACCCAACAGAATTTGCACAGGCAACTGAGTTGGAAGAAGTACCTGCTGTAGCATCAGATGCTGTGATCAAAGCAAAAGAAACATTTGAAAAACCAGTGGTTTACATCCCAGTATTCCCAGGTACCAACTCAGAATATGACTCCGCTAAGGCCTTTGAAAAAGAAGGGGCCAAAGTCAACTTGGTACCATTTGTCACACTCAACGAAGAAGCGATTGTCAAGTCTGTTGACACCATGGTTGACAACATTGGAAAAGCCAACATTATCTTCTTTGCAGGTGGATTCTCAGCAGCGGATGAACCAGATGGATCAGCTAAATTTATCGTGAACATCTTGCTCAATGAAAAAGTACGTGCAACCATTGATCACTTCATCGAACGTGGTGGTTTGATCATTGGTATCTGTAACGGATTCCAAGCTCTTGTCAAATCAGGTCTTCTTCCATATGGTAACTTTGAAGATGCAAACAGCACAAGTCCAACCCTCTTCTACAATGATGCCAACCAACACGTGGCTAAGATGGTGGAAACAAGGATTTCCAATACCAACTCACCATGGCTTGCCGGAGTAGAAGTTGGTGACATCCATGCCATCCCAGTATCACACGGTGAAGGGAAGTTTGTCGTGACAGCTGAAGAATTTGAGGAACTCCGTGATAATGGTCAAATCTTTAGCCAATACGTTGACTTCGAAGGCAAACCAAGCATGGATTCGAAATACAATCCTAATGGATCTGTTCATGCGATTGAAGGAATCACTAGCAAGAATGGTCAAATTATTGGGAAGATGGGACACTCAGAACGTTTCGAAGACGGTCTCTTCCAAAATATTCCAGGAAATAAAGACCAGCATCTCTTTGCATCAGCGGTTCAATATTTTACTGGAAAATAAAAGGTATACAACATGACATACGAAGTAAAATCTCTTAATGAAGAGTGTGGAGTCTTTGGGATTTGGGGACATCCAGATGCTGCGAAACTCACTTATTTTGGGCTTCACAGTCTCCAACACCGGGGACAAGAGGGTGCAGGAATCCTGGCTAATGACCAAGGGACCTTGAGACGCCATCGGGATACAGGCCTTCTTTCAGAAGTCTTTCGGAATCCTTTAAATCTAGAAAAATTGACAGGATCTTCTGCTATTGGACATGTTCGCTATGCGACAGCGGGGGAAGCGTCTGTGGATAACATCCAACCCTTCCTCTTCCGCTTTCACGATACGCAGTTTGGTCTGGCCCATAATGGGAATTTGACCAATGCCCAATCGCTCAAATCGGAATTAGAAAAAAATGGAGCCATCTTTAGCTCGACTTCTGACTCAGAAATTCTGGCTCACTTGATTCGTCGGAGCCACAACCCTTCCTTTATGGGGAAAATCAAGGAAGCGCTCAATACGGTCAAAGGTGGGTTTGCTTATCTGATGCTGTTTGAAGATAAGCTGATTGCAGCTCTAGACCCAAATGGCTTCCGTCCTCTTTCCATCGGGAAAATGGCAAATGGTGCCTTGGTTGTTTCTTCGGAAACCTGTGCCTTTGAGGTGATTGGGGCAGAATGGATCCGAGATGTGCATCCTGGTGAGCTCGTGATTTTTGATGAAAACGGTATTACCTATGATCGCTATACGGATGATACTCAACTAGCAATTTGTTCTATGGAGTATATCTATTTTGCTCGTCCTGATTCCAATATCCAAGGGGTCAACGTCCATACAGCTCGTAAGCGGATGGGAGCTCAGTTGGCTAGAGAATTTAAGAACCAGGCAGATATTGTAGTGGGGGTTCCCAACTCCTCTCTTAGTGCGGCCATGGGCTTTGCGGAAGAATCCGGTCTGCCAAATGAAATGGGCTTGATCAAGAATCAGTATGTTCAACGGACCTTTATCCAACCGACTCAGGAATTGCGGGAACAAGGAGTGCGGATGAAGCTCTCTGCCGTATCTGGGGTCGTGAAAGGCAAACGGGTTGTCATGATTGACGATTCCATTGTACGGGGAACGACCTCTCGTCGGATTGTGAAACTGTTGAAAGAAGCAGGGGCTACAGAAGTCCATGTGGCAATTGCTAGCCCAGCTTTGGCTTATCCGTGTTTTTATGGAATTGATATTCAGAGCCGTGAGGAGCTGATCGCAGCCAATCATACAGTGGAGGAAACTTGTGAGATTATCGGTGCGGATAGCTTGACTTACTTGTCCATAGATGGCTTGATTGATTCTATTGGCATTGATACCGATGCACCAAACGGTGGTCTTTGTGTGGCTTACTTCGATGGGAAATACCCAACGCCTTTATATGACTACGAAGAACGCTATGTAGAAAGTTTGAAAGAACACACTTCTTTCTATTAAGAACAGTGCAAAAGAAAAGGATTAAAAAATGACAAATAAGAATGCATACGCTCAATCGGGTGTGGATGTTGAAGCGGGTTATGAAGTTGTTGAACGGATCAAAAAACACGTAGCACGTACAGAGCGTGCAGGTGTTATGGGAGCTCTTGGTGGTTTCGGTGGTATGTTTGACCTTTCAAAAACAGGTGTCAAAGAGCCTGTTTTGATCTCAGGGACGGACGGTGTTGGTACCAAACTCATGCTGGCTATCAAGTACGACAAGCACGATACCATTGGTCAAGACTGTGTAGCTATGTGTGTCAATGATATCATTGCTGCAGGTGCAGAGCCCCTCTACTTCCTAGACTATGTGGCGACTGGGAAAAATGAACCAGCTAAGCTAGAACAAGTGGTTGCTGGTGTTGCAGAAGGGTGTGTGCAAGCAGGCGCAGCCCTCATCGGTGGGGAAACGGCTGAAATGCCTGGTATGTACGGTGAAGACGACTATGACTTGGCTGGATTTGCTGTCGGTGTTGCAGAAAAATCTCAAATCATCGACGGTTCAAAAGTAGCAGCAGGTGATGTAATTCTGGGACTTGCTTCAAGCGGCATCCACTCAAATGGTTACTCACTTGTTCGTCGTGTCTTTGCGGATTACACAGGTGAGGAAGTTCTCCCAGAATTGGAAGGGAAGAAACTCAAAGACGTTCTTCTTGAACCAACTCGTATCTACGTCAAAGCGGCTTTGCCACTCATCAAAGAAGAATTGGTGAATGGGATAGCCCACATCACAGGTGGTGGTTTCATCGAAAATGTGCCACGTATGTTCTCGGATGACTTGGCTGCTGAAATTGACGAAAGTAAAGTGCCAATTCTTCCAATTTTCAAAGCCCTTGAAAAATATGGCCAAATCAAACATGAAGAAATGTTTGAAATCTTCAACATGGGTATTGGTCTCATGCTTGCGGTTAAACCAGAAAATGTGGAACGTGTCGAAGAACTTCTTGACGAACCTGTTTATGAAATCGGTCGTATTGTGAAGAAAGATGGCGCAAGTGTGGTGATTAAATAATGGCTAAAAAGATTGCTGTTTTTGCCTCTGGCAACGGCTCAAACTTTCAGGTGATTGCGGAACAATTTCCAGTAGAATTTGTCTTTTCAGATCACCGGAATGCCTATGTCTTAGAACGTGCCGAAAAGCTTGGTGTTTTAACCTATGCCTTTGAACTCAAGGAATTTGACAATAAAGCAGCTTACGAAGAAGCTATCGTCAAACTTTTGGGTGAGCACCAAATTGACCTAGTATGTTTGGCGGGTTATATGAAAATCGTTGGCCCAACCTTGCTAGCGGCCTATGAAGGCCGTATCATCAATATTCACCCAGCCTATCTTCCAGAATTTCCAGGTGCTCATGGCATTGAGGATGCTTGGAATGCGGGTGTTGCTGAGAGCGGCGTGACCATTCACTGGGTGGATTCTGGTGTGGACACTGGTAAGGTTATCAAACAAGTCCGTGTGCCACGCCTTGAAGGAGATACCCTTGATACTTTCGAAACTCGCATCCACGAAACAGAGTACAAGCTCTATCCAGAAGTATTGGAACTTTTGGGAGTGGAGAGACGGTAATAAGGAAGACAAACATGATTTTGTGGCAGGAATAAAGGCCATCAGCTAAGGAGAAGTTTATGGGTTTATTTGATTTTTTTAAGAAGAAATCCTCTAATGAAGAGAAACCGTCTAAAGATGAAGACAAGATTGTTGTTAAATCGGATCAAACAGATGACAGTGCTCCAGGGTGGGATGCGATTGATACAGAATTTAATCGTCTATATCCTGATCAGCCAAATCCTCGTCATTATGGAACAGTCATCAAGTATATGTTAGGTGGTCCAGATCCGCTAGACGGCATCAGTGTTTACGATGCAGGAGATTTTTGGCATTTTGTCAGCTATGGTTTGTCAGAACTATATACAAAAGAATGTGAAGATCCTGAATATAGTGGTTATGGGATTGAATTGACCTTTAAGTTAAAGAAATCAACTAACGACGAAGAAGAAATTAAAAATGGCTGTGGTTTGTTGCAGTATGTAGCAAGATATATATTTCAAACAGGTAAAGTGGTCTTGCCAGAAGAATACATCTATACGAAGCAAACAGTAGGAATTGATGCCCAGCAGAAATCGAATCTGACAGGATTCTTGACTGCTACAGATGATTTAGCTAATACAATAGATACTCCGCATGGGAAAGTGGAATTTGTAACCCTGATCGGTGCAACAGATGCCGAATTACGAAGTGTTTATGGAAGTGATACAAGTAAGCTTGAGGTCAGAAAATTGTTACAAGAACTTGGGGACCAGCTTACGGATTATCATCGTCAGTCTCTAGTTTAAATGATGAGAAAGAGCTTCTTGATTCAAGGAAAGGAAGAAAAATGACTAAACGTGCACTAATTAGTGTTTCAGACAAAGCGGGCATTGTTGAATTTGCCCAAGAACTTAAAAAACTTGGTTGGGATATTATCTCAACAGGGGGCACCAAAGTTGTCCTTGATAATGCTGGAGTGGACACCATTGCGATCGATGATGTGACTGGTTTCCCAGAAATGATGGACGGTCGTGTCAAGACTCTCCACCCAAATATCCACGGTGGTCTTCTCGCTCGTCGTGACCTCGATAGTCACCTTGATGCTGCTAAGGACAATCAGATCGAGCTCATTGACCTTGTAGTGGTCAATCTCTATCCTTTCAAGGAAACCATTCTCAAACCAGACGTGACTTATGCTGATGCGGTGGAGAATATCGATATCGGTGGCCCATCAATGCTTCGTTCAGCAGCGAAGAACCACGCTAGCGTAACAGTTGTGGTAGATCCGGCTGACTATGCTGTTGTGCTTGACGAATTGGCAGCCAACGGCGAAACAAGTTACGAAACTCGTCAACGGTTGGCAGCGAAAGTCTTCCGTCACACAGCGGCCTATGATGCTTTGATCGCAGAATACTTCACTGCTCAAGTGGGTGAAGAAAAACCTGAAAAACTCACCTTGACTTATGATCTTAAGCAAGCCATGCGTTACGGGGAGAACCCTCAACAAGACGCTGATTTCTACCAAAAGGCCTTGCCGACGGCTTACTCCATCGCTTCCGCAAAACAGCTGAACGGGAAAGAATTGTCCTTCAATAATATCCGTGATGCGGATGCTGCTATCCGGATCATCCGTGATTTCAAAGACCGTCCAACCGTTGTGGCTCTCAAACACATGAACCCATGTGGGATTGGTCAAGCAGATGACATCGAAACAGCTTGGGATTACGCTTATGAGTCTGACCCAGTATCCATCTTTGGTGGTATCGTCGTTCTCAACCGTGAAGTGGACGCTGCGACAGCTCAAAAAATGCACGGTGTTTTCCTTGAAATCATTATTGCACCAAGCTACACAGACGAAGCGCTTGAAATCTTGACTACCAAGAAGAAAAACTTGCGGATCCTTGCCTTGCCATTTGACGCTCAAGATGCTAGCGAAGTGGAAGCAGAATACACAGGCGTGGTTGGTGGACTCCTCGTTCAAAACCAAGACGTGGTGAAAGAAAGTCCAGCTGACTGGCAAGTAGTGACCAAACGCCAACCAACTGAAACAGAAGCGACAGCTCTTGAGTTTGCTTGGAAAGCTATCAAGTACGTCAAATCAAATGGGATCATCGTAACCAACGACCACATGACACTTGGTGTTGGCCCAGGTCAAACCAATCGTGTGGCATCTGTCCGCATCGCTATTGACCAAGCTAAAGACCGTCTTGACGGCGCTGTGCTTGCTTCAGATGCCTTCTTCCCATTTGCAGATAACGTGGAAGAAATCGCCAAAACAGGGATCAAAGCCATCATCCAACCGGGTGGATCCGTCCGTGACCAAGAGTCAATCGAAGCGGCTGATAAATACGGCTTGGCCATGATCTTCACAGGCGTCAGACATTTTAGACATTAATCAAAAAAGACACACATTCAACGATGAGTGTCTTTTCTGCTGGATAAGAAGACCTTAATCTGGATAGATATAGGTGACGGTTCCCCAGATAGGGTTGGTTGGATCGAACCAACCACGAAAGTTGTCGATAAAGCGATGGCCATTGTAATTGGCCTCTTGAATCTGAATTTTTTGGTCGTGTTCGACGTCCGTAACTAAGGCGACATGCCCATATCCCCCATCATCCCAACAAGCGATGGCGCCAACCTCTGGGGAGTTTCCTGTCCGGAAGCCCGTGGTGCGTGCACTAGCTGCCCACATGCCACCGTTTCCCCACCAGTTGTGGGCCCATGGGGCTAATTCTTTGGCTCCCCAGGTACATTCACCAATCGGATAGGTGTTTCCCGAGTGTGTCGCGAGTGGAGTGAACCTTGGTTTTGCTTTTTCCACTTGAAAGGTAGTGGGGAATAGTCCTTTTAGTTGTCCCTGGCTTTTCTGGTAGACGTGGAGATGAAATAGCCCGCTTCCTTTATGTTTTTGAGCTTGAAAGCGCAGTTGGAAGTGTCCAGGGGAAACCTTCTTTGCTGGGTACCAGACCAGATCATCCTGCCCATTCTCTTCCGACCAGATGGGAAAGACAATCTCGTCAACGTCTTCGAATAACTTTAGGTCTATCTCCAATTCCTGTGAGGAGATGGGTGTGATCGTGATCTTGGGCTGGGAGGAAGCCAGGTCTTTTTGCTGGACGCTTGTCGTGAGAGGGTAGAGGCCGGTTAGCTGCTCATTTGCCTCCACCCCATAGACATGGACATGATAAAGTCCAGCTTGATCAGAATGGTTGGTCAAAGGCACTTGTAGGTCGAATCCCTTGTCACTGCGTTCCACAGGATACCAAATCAGGTCATCTTGGCCATTTTGGTCAGACCAGACGGGGACTTGGATCTTTTGGTACCTATCTGAGACGTTTCCAAGATGAATCATCAGCTGCCCTTTTTCGGCATAGATAGCATTGGTCGCTTGATCTGCATGAGCAATAGAGGCTTGCATCCCCCATGCCGCACAAGTCAGTACTACAAATTTTTTAATCGTTTGCATAATACTCCTTTTCATCAATTAGTAGGTCTCACTTATACTATTCGGAAAAAAATGGAAAAGAGGAGGAAATTGTGGAAAATTTTGGATTCTACTGGAAATGGGAGACTTTTGCTGAAATCATTAGAATAAAACGAACGATTATGATATAATTTAATAAAATAATTCGCAAAAGAGGTTCGAGATGAAACTTTTGGTTGTTGGATCTGGCGGTCGTGAGCATGCGATTGCCAAGAAGTTGTTGGAGTCTACAGACGTTGAGCAGGTTTTTGTGGCTCCTGGTAATGACGGGATGCGATTAGATGGTCTGGATTTGATCAATATCGGAATTTCCGAACATTCTAAGCTGATTGACTTCGCAAAAGTCAATGATATCGCTTGGACCTTTATCGGTCCAGATGATGCCCTTGCGGCTGGAATCGTGAATGATTTCAATGCAGCTGGTCTCAAGGCATTTGGTCCGACCAAGGCTGCGGCTGAGCTGGAGTGGTCTAAGGATTTCGCTAAGGAAATCATGGTCAAATACGACGTTCCGACAGCAGCCTATGGCACATTTTCAGATTTCGAGGAAGCCAAGGCTTACATCGAGGAAAAAGGCGCTCCAATCGTCGTCAAGGCAGATGGGCTGGCCCTTGGGAAAGGTGTCGTCGTTGCGGAGACAGTCGAGCAAGCCGTTGAAGCGGCTCATGAGATGCTTTTGGACAATAAATTCGGTGATTCAGGTGCGCGTGTAGTCATCGAGGAATTCCTTGACGGGGAAGAGTTTTCTCTCTTTGCCTTTGTCAATGGGGACAAGTTCTACATTATGCCAACGGCTCAGGACCACAAACGTGCTTATGATGGCGACAAGGGTCCTAACACTGGTGGGATGGGGGCTTATGCGCCAGTTCCTCACTTGCCACAGAGTGTGGTTGACACAGTGGTTGACACCATTGTCAAGCCAGTTCTTGAAGGTATGATTAAAGAAGACCGTCCGTACCTTGGTGTCCTTTACGCTGGTCTTATCTTGACAGCTGATGGACCCAAAGTCATCGAGTTCAATGCTCGCTTCGGAGATCCAGAAACGCAAATTATCCTGCCTCGTTTGACATCTGATTTTGCCCAAAATATCACGGACATCCTCGATGGCAAGGAGCCAGCTATCACTTGGACAGACAAGGGTGTGACACTGGGTGTGGTTGTAGCATCCAACGGTTATCCACTAGACTATGAAAAAGGTGTCAAGCTTCCAGCCAAGACAGAAGGCGACATCATCACCTACTATGCCGGTGCTAAGTTCGCTGAAAATGGCCAAGACCTCCTCTCAAATGGCGGACGTGTCTACATGCTGGTTACCACAGCAGACACCGTCAAAGACGGCCAAAACATTATCTACAAGGAACTCAACAAACAAAACACAGAAGGCCTCTTTTACCGAACAGATATCGGTAGCAAAGCGAATAAATAAATTTTAAAAGCGACGAAGTCGCCAATCCGATAATGGTCACCATGGTGAAAAGACCAGAACAGTGAATGTTCTGGTCGGGGGAAACTTTGAGACCCTAGGCTCAAAGTTTAGGAATGAAACCGAAGGTTTGCTTCCGTCCCCACCACCTAAGACCATTATCAAAAAAGAATAAAAAGGAAAAATTATGACTAAACCAGTAATTTCCATCATCATGGGCTCAAAATCCGACTGGGCAACCATGCAAAAAGCTGCCGAAGTCCTCGATAACTTCGACGTCGCTTACGAAAAGAAAGTTGTTTCCGCACACCGTACACCGGACCTCATGTTCAAACATGCGGAAGAAGCACGTAGCCGTGGCATCAAGGTCATCATCGCGGGTGCAGGTGGCGCAGCTCACTTGCCAGGGATGGTTGCTGCCAAGACCACCCTTCCAGTTATTGGGGTACCCGTCAAATCACGTGCCCTTAGCGGTGTGGATTCACTTTATTCCATCGTTCAGATGCCAGGTGGGGTACCTGTCGCAACTATGGCGATCGGTGAAGCTGGAGCGACTAACGCGGCCCTCTTTGCCCTCCGCCTTCTTTCAGTAGAGGACCAGGATATCGCGACAGCCTTGGCGGATTTTGCAGAAGAACAAGGAAAAATCGCAGAGGAGTCGACAAATGAGCTCATCTAAAACAATCGGAATTATCGGTGGTGGTCAGCTGGGTCAGATGATGGCCATTTCTGCTATCTACATGGGGCACAAGGTTATCGTGCTGGATCCTGCGGCGGATTGCCCAGCCTCCCGTGTGGCGGAAATCATCGTGGCACCTTATAACGATGTGGACGCCCTCCGTCAGTTGGCGGAGCGTTGCGATGTTCTGACCTATGAATTTGAGAATGTAGATGCTGACGGTCTGGATGCTGTCATCAAGGATGGACAGCTCCCTCAAGGAACAGATCTACTTCGCATCTCCCAAAATCGCATTTTTGAGAAGGACTTTCTCGCAAATAAGGCCCAAGTCACTGTAGCACCATATAAGGTCGTAACTTCTAGCAAAGACTTGGCAGATATCGAACTGCCTAAAAACTATGTCCTCAAGACAGCGACTGGTGGCTACGATGGTCATGGACAAAAGGTTATTCGTTCAGAAGCAGACTTGGAAGAAGCCTATGCGCTAGCTGATTCAGCAGAATGTGTCTTGGAAGAATTTGTCAACTTCGACCTTGAAATCTCCATTATCGTGTCTGGAAATGGCAAGGACGTGACAGTTTTCCCAGTGCAGGAAAATATTCACCGTAACAACATTCTTTCTAAAACGATTGTGCCTGCTCGCATTTCTGATAAGTTAGCAGAAAAAGCAAAAACCATGGCAGTGCGAATTGCAGAACAACTTAACTTATCTGGAACGCTTTGCGTGGAAATGTTTGCGACCGCTGATGACATTATTGTCAACGAAATCGCCCCACGACCCCACAATTCAGGGCACTACTCGATTGAAGCTTGCGACTTCTCGCAATTCGACACGCATATCTTGGGTGTTCTGGGAGTACCACTTCCAGCAATCCACCTGCATGCCCCAGCTGTCATGCTCAACGTTCTCGGCCAACACGTCGAGGCTGCTGAAACATATGTGACAAAAAATCCAAGCGCACACCTCCACTTATATGGTAAACTAGAAGCAAAGCACAACCGCAAAATGGGACATGTGACTTTGTTTAGTGATGTGCCGGATGGTGTGGTTGAATTTGGGAAAGGG
Source organism: Streptococcus sp. OMI870 (assembly GCF_047460295.1). NCBI lineage: Bacteria > Bacillati > Bacillota > Bacilli > Lactobacillales > Streptococcaceae > Streptococcus > Streptococcus sp. OMI870. The sequence goes on along the minus strand of NZ_JASHGM010000006.1, from coordinate 101,018 downwards.
ATTGATTTTTAGGTAGTTAGAATAATGAACAATGGGGAAGTTTATGGATTTACTATTGATTGACAACTCGAATATTTTTATTGAAGTAAAAAATCTTGTAGGTCAAGATGGAAGATTTGATTATGATAAATTTGTAAAAAATTATATAAACTCTAAAAATCAGAAAAAGATTTTAGTAGGATCTACTCCTCCGAAGAGTGATGGATTTTGGTCGACTATGAAGAGTAAAGGTTTTGAGGTACATACTTATGAACGTAAACTAAATGGAGAAAAGGCAGTAGATACAGGAATTGTTACTGAAGGAGCCTTTTATATTGCTCAACAAGAGTGCCCTGGAATATTAAATATTTTGAGTGGAGATTTTGATATGTTTCCTTTAATCAAAAAAGCAATCGAACAAAATTGGCAAATTGTTTTATGGTCTTGGAAAGATAGTTTAAGTAACGAATACTTAGATGTTAAGGAAATTACAATTAAATATCTTGATGATGTAGCAGAAGATTTAATCTATTTTAATCGAGATATTGATGGATATTATGAAAAAGAATATTTTAGAGAAAGAGAAATACGTCTTGCAAGAGAAAAACAGGAGCGAGAATTTAATCAGGCTAAGCAGTGTGCTAAAAATAAAATCTCTAGGTTATGTTATATAGATAAAAATATCTATTTAGAGCAAATTGACGGATTAGTTAATTTTGAACAAATTTCAGAAATTAATAGTATAGTTTCCGCTGCTAAATCGGAAGATTTAAAGCTGAAGAACGAAGCAATCGAAAAAGAAGCTGAACAGAGACGGCAGAAAGAAGAGCAGAAAAAACTTGATAAAGAAGCTAAAAAACAAGAAATTAAAGAAATTATAAAAGAAAATCGGGGCTGGATTGCAACTGTAGCTGTCACAGTTGCTGGATTTATTGCCTATACTATTAAAAACATAAAAAAATAACATGTCTTTATATACAAATATAATTCTATCAGAAGATACAAAGTATATAGAATAGAAAGGTTACTATGATTCAAATTGTTGTCAGTGCTTTTGTTGAGAAGGATAAGACTGGAGCTGCCGTTGAAGTTTTGTTTGCAAGTGCAGACCATGACAAGGTACAAGCAAAATATGATGAATTAGTTGTTCAATACCCCGAAAACTATTTAGCGATTTATGATTTGCCATTGGATACTGATTTGAATAAACTAGATCACTATCCATCAGTGTTTATTGGAAAAGAAGAATTCGAGGAGTGAACTGATTATGAGACTTAAGCAATTAAAAATCAAAAATTTTCGTGGCTATAAAGATGAAACAATTGTTGATTTTGATAATTTGACAGCTTTTATAGGTAAGAATGATGCTGGAAAATCAACAATTTTAGAAGCATTAGAAATCTTTTTTAATAACAAATTAGTTGTTTGTGAGAGGGATGATTTATCTGTTGGAGTTGATTCAGATTCTATTTTTATAACATGTATTTTTGATGAATTACCTGACGAGATAGTAGTTGATGCTTCTTCTAAAACTAGTTTGAAAGATGAAAATCTTTTGAATTCGAATGGTGATTTGGAAATTAAAAAAACTTTCAAATGCTCGTCAGCAAAACCAAAACCTGAGACGAAAATTATTTGTAATCATCCTATAGATGAAAACTACAATGATTTATTATTGTTAAAACAAGCTGATTTAAAAAAGCGTGCGGTTGATTTAGAGATAGATGAAGATAAATACGACAAAAGAAGTAATGTCTCTATTCGACAGGCGATTTTATCTTCTAAAAGAGATTTAACAATTAAAGAGGTTGAATTAGAAGTTACGAAAGAGGATGCAAAAAAAGTATATGGGGTAATTGAGACTTTTTTACCAATATATGCTTTATTTCAATCGGATAGAAGTAGTTCTGATTCTGATAAAGAAATTGCAGATCCTATGTCAGTTGCGGTATCTCAAGCATTACAAGATTTGCAAACTGAGATTAATAAAATAAAAAGTGAAGTTCAACAGAAAGCAATTGAAACTGCAGGACGTACGTTAGCTAAGTTGCAAGAGATGGATGAGGACTTGGCTGCCTCGCTAGTTCCAGAGTTTAAATCAGAACCTAAGTTTGATTCGCTTTTTAAATTATCAATAAAATCGGATGATGATATATCTATCAATAAAAGAGGAAGTGGAGTTCGTCGTTTAATTCTCCTAAATTTCTTTCGGGCAGAGGCAGAAAGAAAATTATCAGAAGCAGAGAGGAATAAGAGCATAATTTATGCTTTTGAAGAACCGGAGACTTCTCAACACCCATCGCATCAAAAATTACTCATAGAAGCTTTTCTAGAGTTAGCATCCAAGGAAAATACTCAAATAATTTTAACAACCCATACTCCAGCTCTAGGTGGACTATTACCCACTGCTAGTCTTCGATTAGTAGAAAAATCGGATAAGTCACAAGTTAGTAGTGGAGGTGATGAGGTTTTACAAAAAATCACAGAAACTTTAGGTGTTTTACCGGATCCAATTTCAAAAGAAACAAAGGCATTAATTTTAATAGAAGGTAAAACAGATATAATTTTCTTTAATCATTTATGCAAGGTTTTAAAAGAAAGTGGAGAAATAGATAGGACTTTTCAGGAGGCAAATATCGCACTAGTACCTACTGGTGGTTGTGATAATTTAAAATCTTGGATTACAATGAAAACAGTTGATCAGTTTGGTCTTCCTTTTGGAATATTTTTAGATTCAGATAGAATTTCTCCCACCAATCAAACAAAAAATACTTCTACCGTTGAAAAGAATAGAAAACATGGAAGAACTGCATTTTGTACTCGAAAACGTGAGGCTGAAAATTATCTTCATCCAGATATCTTTGATGGGCATGTAAATATAACTGATTATAACGATGTGAAAGAGGAGGTTAAGAATTTTAATCAAACTAATGAAAATAAGGTTTTACAAAATAATTGGCCAAAGATGACAGTAGACCAAATTCATGAACAAGAAAAATATATAGATGAAGACGGTATAGAACATTTTGAATTAACAGAAATTGTCAAAGAGTTTTTATCTTTAGTTTAGTAATAAGGGGAAAAAGTTTATAAATTTATGGTTAATACAGGAAAATCATTAGAGGATTATGCCCAGTATGTATATTCTCGCTTACTAGAATTAAATGATTATGAAAATACATTAGTATCAACAAAAGTAACCATTAAAGGTCAGAGTGGAGCAACTAATGAATTTGATGTTTACTATCAATTCACACATTTAAATATAGAGTGTAGAGTAGCTATAGAATGTAAAGATTGGAAAAATAAAGTGTCAATAAAGGAAATACGTGATTTTTCTACAAAGCTACAAGATGTTGGATTGGGTAATATAATTGGAATAATGATTTCAAAGGTTGGTTTTCAAGAAGGAACAAAAATTTTTGCAGAATCAAACGGTATTAAATTGATGACAGTTGACGAACTGCCATCAATAGTAGATATAGTAGCTGGAACAATTAAAAAAGGATTTTTACCTGATGAGAAAATACAGGGGGAACCCTTTTGGATGTTGATGGAACAATGCAATGGGGAAGTTACAGGGTCGTTCTACCAAGTTCCAAATGTACAAGGTTCACATGTAACATTACCGTTGTTTTATTCAAAAAAGATGGCTCAGTATTATTATGACAATGTACCTGACAAAGAGTATTATTGTATACGCGGAGTTTCTAATTTCCAATTGAGGAGCCTTATTAGATTAGCTGAATTACAATCTTTACAATTTGTATTATTTCCTTTCCCGTATTCTTTGGATGGTGTAGATTCAAATAAATTCCCTGGAATTATTGTATCTTCTGACGTTATAAAAAATAATTACTTATGATCTTAAATTAAGGAGAAAAATAACCATGATCAACCGTTACTCTCGCCCAGAGATGGCGAACATTTGGACTGAAGAAAATAAATACCGTGCTTGGCTTGAGGTGGAAATCTTGGCTGACGAAGCTTGGGCTGAATTGGGAGAAATCCCTAAGGAAGATGTGGCTTTGATTCGTGAAAAAGCAGACTTTGACATCGACCGTATTTTGGAAATCGAGCAGGAGACTCGCCACGATGTGGTTGCCTTCACACGTGCGGTTTCTGAAACGCTTGGTGAAGAGCGCAAGTGGGTCCACTATGGGTTGACTTCTACCGACGTGGTGGATACGGCCTATGGTTACCTCTACAAACAAGCCAACGATATCATCCGTAAGGATCTTGAAAACTTCCTTAACATCATCGCTGACAAAGCGAAAGAACACAAGTTCACTATCATGATGGGTCGTACCCACGGGGTGCACGCTGAGCCGACAACTTTTGGTTTGAAATTGGCAACTTGGTACAGCGAAATGAAACGGAACATCGAACGTTTCGAGCATGCGGCTGCTGGTGTGGAAGCTGGTAAGATTTCGGGTGCGGTTGGTAACTTTGCCAACATCCCACCATTCGTTGAAAAATACGTCTGTGATAAGCTTGGTATCCGTGCTCAAGAAATCTCGACACAGGTCCTTCCTCGTGACCTTCACGCTGAGTACTTTGCAGTTCTCGCTAGCATCGCAACATCGATCGAGCGTATGGCGACTGAAATCCGTGGTCTTCAAAAATCTGAACAACGTGAAGTAGAAGAGTTCTTTGCCAAAGGTCAAAAAGGATCTTCAGCAATGCCTCACAAACGCAATCCAATCGGTTCTGAAAACATGACAGGTCTTGCACGTGTGATCCGTGGTCACATGGTCACAGCTTATGAAAACGTAGCCCTTTGGCACGAACGCGATATCTCTCACTCATCAGCTGAGCGGATCATCGCACCAGATACAACCATCTTGATCGACTACATGCTCAACCGTTTCGGAAACATCGTTAAGAACTTGACAGTCTTCCCTGAAAACATGATCCGCAACATGAACTCTACATTTGGTTTGATCTTCAGCCAACGTGCCATGCTAACTTTAATCGAAAAAGGCATGACACGTGAGCAAGCTTACGACCTTGTTCAACCAAAGACTGCCCAATCATGGGATAACCAAGTAGATTTCAAACCACTTCTTGAGGCAGATCCAGAAGTAACTTCTCGCCTCACCCAAGAAGAAATCGACGAAATCTTCAACCCAACTTACTATACCAAACGGGTGGATGAAATCTTCGAACGCATCGGTTTGGAAGACTAGGCGCAACGAAAAACGGGAATTTGAAAAATAGATGAAAGAGGCTGGGACAAAAGTCCTAGCCTCTTAATTGTTCTTGGATTGTCGAGCAAGACGCAGTGGTTAAGTGGACTCTACTACGCTGATTTCATCAGCTTTTACAGCCCTACTCAACTGTGCGGGGGTGGGACGACGAAATCGAATTCTAACGAATTACCAATTTCTGTCCCACTCTCTTTTTTAAACTTTTTATAGCTAAACTATCACTAATTATATATATTTTTAAAGAGGCCTTTAGAAATCGTTTTCAACATGTTATACTGAACCTATAAAAAAGACCGAGCTGTCTCAGTCTTTTTGCTTCTTAGTGATCGCGGTCACAGGAGATAAATTTAATCTTGTAGTAGTCACCGCGTTTATAGGTTTCCGTGTATTCAAGGATTTGGCCAGTAGCCTCTAACTTGGTCGTCTTCACTTGTTTAACAGTTGGGAAATTTTCATCGATCTCCAAAACTTTAGCCACCTTGCTCGGTGTAGGAAAGACGATTTCATTGATTTCTTCGAAGTGCTCATCATTCATATGAATGTGGTAATCCTCTTTGAAGCGATCATAGATAGAACTATAGTATTCCAAATTTGGATAGTTTGGATTGATATATTGTTCAGGAATATAGGTTTGGTGGAAGATATACGTATCATCCCCTGTCTGGCGGGTTCGTTCGATCTTATAGTAGAATTGCGTTGGGTTGAGGCCTAGTTTGTCTAGGATGCTTAAGGTGTTTCCACGTTTAATAGAGAGAACTTTGACTTTGGCCTTTTGGATGGGGAAGGTTTCAACATCTGAAAATTCAACCAGTTTGTGTTTTCGAGCACGAGAAACGAAGGTCCCCTTTCCTTGCTGACGGACAATGTAGCCATCGGCAGCGAGGTCGTTCAAAGCACGGACAACGGTGATAGAGCTAACATCATAAATTTTGATGAGTTCAGCTTCAGTATAAAATTTATCTCCATTTTCAAATTTTCCTGAGATAATTTGCTGTTTCAATTCATCTTTGATGTGTTGGTACTTTGGAATTGCCATAGTGCTACCTCTCTTTAGATTTCTCTTATTTAACCCTATTTTAACATATTTTTTTTAAAAGTGTTGACATTTTTTAAAAAATTTATTATATTAATAAATGAAAAGGGTTACATATAAGAAAGGGGGGCGTTTATGGGGGTTTTTGAGATTCGCGATGATTTCTATTTAAAAGGTCAACCCTTCAAGATTTTGTCCGGTGCGATCCATTATTTCCGAATTGACCCAACAGACTGGTACCATTCCTTGTATAATCTCAAGGCTTTGGGTTTTAACACGGTTGAGACCTATGTCCCATGGAATGCGCATGAACCCCGCAAAGGGGAATTTGACTTTAGTGGTCGATTGGATCTAGAGCGTTTTATCCAAACAGCCCAGTCCCTAGGACTTTACATGATTGTAAGGCCATCGCCCTTTATCTGTGCAGAGTGGGAATTTGGTGGATTGCCAGCCTGGCTCTTAGAAGAAGACCTGCGAATCCGCTCATCAGACCCAGCCTTTATCGAAGCGGTAGATCGTTATTATGATCGCTTGCTTGGATTGTTGACACCCTACCAAGTGGATCGGGGTGGTCCAATCCTTATGATGCAGGTGGAAAATGAGTACGGTTCTTATGGAGAGGATAAGGATTATCTTCGTGCCATTCGGGATTTTATGAAGGAAAAAGGCGTGACCTGCCCCCTCTTTACATCAGATGGGCCATGGCGAGCAACGCTAAGAACAGGAACCTTGATCGAAGAGGACCTCTTTGTGACGGGAAACTTCGGTTCTAAAGCAGCCTATAACTTTGGTCAAATGAAACAATTCTTTAACGAATACGGCAAGAAATGGCCTTTGATGTGTATGGAATTCTGGGATGGCTGGTTTACCCGCTGGAAGGAGCCCGTGATTCAAAGGGACCCAGAGGAGTTGGCAGAAGCTGTCCATGAGGTCTTGGAGCTCGGCTCCATCAATCTCTACATGTTTCATGGTGGAACCAATTTCGGCTTTATGAATGGTTGCTCAGCTCGGGGGACGCTGGATTTGCCACAGGTGACGTCCTATGACTACGGGGCTTTGCTCAATGAGCAGGGCAATCCGACGAAGAAGTATTATGCTATTCAAAAAATGATGGCGACCTATTATCCGGAATACCCACAGCAAGAACCGCTCATCAAAGAATGTTTGCCGGAACAAAGCTTGCAATTGGCAGCCAAGACCAGTCTCTTCGCTAATCTGGATAATTTGGCTCAGCTTAAGGCTAGTCTCTATCCAGAAAAGATGGAAGAGTTGGGGCAAACCACAGGTTATCTCTTGTATGAGACAGACCTTGAATTGGATGCGGAGGAAGAAAAACTGCGCATCATTGATGGTCGGGATCGGGTACAGATTTACCTGGATGATCAACATGTAGCAACGCAATACCAAACAGAGATCGGTGAAGATCTTTTTATCAAAGGAAAAAAGAAAGCGGTTACGAATTTAAAAATCTTGCTTGAAAATATGGGACGTGTCAACTACGGGCACAAGCTCTTAGCGGATAGCCAGCACAAGGGCATTCGCACAGGTGTCTGTGTGGATTTGCATTTCCACCTTCATTGGAAGCAGTACCCGCTGGATTTACAAGATCTCAGCCAGCTCGATTTTTCAAAGGAATGGCAGGCAGGTGCTCCAGCATTTTACCGATATGATTTTCAGCTGGACCACACCCTTGACACCTATCTGGATATGACAGGATTTGGGAAAGGGGTCGTCTTTGTCAACGGCCACAACCTTGGTCGCTTCTGGGAGGTCGGACCCACCACTTCACTTTATGTGCCTCATGGTTTCCTCAAAGAAGGAGCCAATAGCCTGATCGTCTTTGAGACAGAAGGGCGTTACCAAGAGACACTTCAACTTGTTCAACAACCTACATTCAAAGAAGTAAAGGGGGAAAACTTATGACAATTGTAGGATGCCGTATCGATGGACGTTTGATCCACGGGCAGGTAGCCAACCTTTGGACTACCAAACTAAATATTTCACGTATCATGGTGATCGATGATGAAGTCGCTCAAAATGATATCGAAAAAAGCGGCTTGAAACTAGCGACACCACCTGGTGTCAAGCTCAGTATCTTGCCAGTAGCAAAGGCTGCAGAAAATATCTTAGCTGGAAAATATGACAGCCAACGTCTCTTCATCGTAGCTCGCAAACCAGACCGCTTCCTAGGCTTGGTAGAAGCAGGTGTGCCACTTGAAACCTTAAACGTAGGGAACATGTCTCAGTCAGACGAGACTCGCCCCGTTACTCGTTCGATAAACGTAGTGGATGCCGATGTGGAAGCTTTCCACAAGCTAGCTGAAAAAGGAGTTAAGCTAACTGCTCAAATGGTTCCCAATGATCCAGTTGAAGACTTCTTGAAGTTGCTCAAATAGTTTATAAATAAAAAAGAAAAATTTTAGGAGGAAATTGTCATGATACAATGGTGGCAAATTTTACTACTTACTTTGTACTCAGCTTATCAAATCTGTGATGAGTTGACGATTGTTTCATCAGCAGGATCACCAGTCTTTGCTGGTTTCATTACAGGACTTGTCATGGGAGATTTAGGAACAGGTCTTTATATTGGAGCAGCTCTTCAATTGACAGTACTCGGTGTTGGTACTTTTGGTGGAGCTTCTCGTATCGACGCGACTTCTGGTGCCGTTCTTGCAACTGCCTTCTCAGTAGCAGGAGGAATCAAACCAGAAATTGCGATTGCAACGATTGCCGTTCCGGTAGCAGGTCTCTTGACTTATGCAGATATCCTTGGTCGGATGAGTACAACTGCCTTTGCACACCGTATTGATGCGGCGATTGAACGCTTTGACTACAAAGGAATTGAACGCAACTACCTTCTCGGTGCTCTTCCTTGGGCTCTTTCTCGTGCCCTTCCAGTCTTCTTAGCTCTTAGGTTCGGTGGGGCTTATGTTCAATCTATTGTAGACTTTGTTGAACAATATAAATGGATTGCGAATGGTTTGACACTTGCAGGACGTATGCTTCCAGGTCTTGGATTTGCGATCTTGCTTCACTACTTACCTGTGAAACGTCACCTTCACTATCTTGCTCTTGGTTTTGGCTTGACAGCAATGTTGACAGTACTTTATGGAAATGTCCAAAGTGTTGGTAATGCCGTTTCAGCAATGCTTGGAACAGATGCTTTTGCAAAACTTCCAAAAGAACAAATGGTTGCCTTCACAAACAACTTCAAATCTGTATCTATGATCGGGGTTGCCATCATTGGTATCTTCCTTGCAGTGCAACACTTTAAAAACAGCCAACGTACGGTTGTAGCTGCTCCAGCAAGCAATGTAGAAAGCGGGGAAATTGAAGATGACGAATTCTAAGAACTACAAACTCACTAAAGAGGATTTCAAACAAATCAACAAACGTAGCCTCTTCACCTTCCAATTGGGTTGGAACTACGAACGGATGCAGGCTTCTGGTTACCTTTACATGCTTCTTCCACAATTGCGGAAAATGTATGGAGACGGCACACCTGAATTGAAAGAAATGATGAAATTGCATACGCAATTCTTCAATACTTCACCATTCTTCCACACCATTATCACTGGTTTTGACCTTGCTTTGGAAGAAAAAGATGGTGTGAAATCGAAAGATGCGGTTAACGGGATCAAGACAGGTCTCATGGGACCATTTGCTCCTCTTGGAGACTCTATCTTTGGATCTTTGGTTCCAGCCATTATGGGATCTATTGCAGCAACAATCGCGTCACAAGGTCAACCATGGGGTATTTTCCTTTGGATCGCAGTGGCAGTAGCCTATGATATCTTCCGTTGGAAACAGTTGGAGTTTGCTTATAAAGAAGGTACCAACTTAATCAACAACATGCAAAGCACCTTGACAGCTTTGATCGAAGCAGCTTCTGTTCTTGGTATCTTCATGGTCGGTGCCTTGATCGCGTCTATGATCAATGTAGATGTCTCATGGATGCCACACATCGGGGATAAGGCCATCGATATCCAAGACATGCTTAATTTGATCTTCCCACGTTTGGTACCAGCTATCATTACAGGTGTGATCTACTGGTTGCTTGGACGTAAAGGTATGAACTCAACCAAGGCTATCTTGTTGATTATCGTCGCAGCTATTTCCTTCTCTGCCTTTGGACATTTCTTCTTTGGAATGGAATAATGGAGTAAGGTATGGTAACACAGTTAGTATTGGTCAGTCATGGTCGCTTCTGTGAAGAGCTCAAAGCCAGTACAGAAATGATTATGGGACCACAAGACAACATTCATACCGTGGCCCTCTTGCCAGAGGAAGGTCCTGAGGAGTTTACAGCCAAGTTTGAAGCAACAGTTCAAGGTCTAGAAGACTATATTGTATTTGCAGATCTATTGGGAGGGACTCCTTGCAACACTGTGAGCCGCTTGATCCTTGAAGGACGTGCGATTGACTTATACGCAGGGATGAATCTTCCGATGGTTATCGAATTCATCAATAGCAGTCTGACTGGCAATGAAGGGGACTACCCTGAACGTGCAAAAGAAAGTATTGTCAAGGTCAATGACCTCTTGTCAAACCTTGATGATGATGAAGATGAGTAGGTTGGTATGGGAGTCTGGGAGAATCATCTCAGGCTCCTTTCCCATTTATCAATGCTAGATAGTAGAAAGGAACACTATTTTCTATGTTAGACTATACAAAAGAAGACTTGCAGGAGCTAGGAGCAGAGATCACCACACGTGAGATCTACCAACAACCAAGTGTTTGGAAAGAAACGGCTTGCTTGTACCAAGAAAGAAAAGCGGAAATAAAAGCTTTCTTAGATAAGATAGGCCAAGAGCATGCCTATATCAAGGTCATCCTGACAGGGGCAGGGACCTCAGCCTATGTGGGGGACACCTTGGTTCCGTATTTGCAGGAAGTGCACGATGAACGCCATTGGAATTTCCAATCTATTGCGACGACTGATATCGTGGCGCATCCACAAACCTATCTCAAAAAAGAAGTGCCGACGGTCTTGGTTTCCTTTGCACGAAGTGGCAACTCGCCTGAAAGTGTTGCGACAGTTGAGTTAGCTCAACAATTGGTGGAGGATCTTTATCAAATTACCATTACCTGTGCAGCCGAAGGAAAACTGGCCCAGCAAGCCCACGGAGATAAGCGCAATCTCTTGCTCTTACAGCCGAAAGAAACCAACGATGCCGGCTTTGCCATGACTTCTAGCTTTACCTCTATGCTCCTGACAGCCCTCTTGGTCTTTGATCCAAGTGAGGAAAAAACCAAAGAAAAACGGGTTGAAGAATTGATTAATCTGTCAGAGCAGGTCTTGGAGAAAGACCGCGAGGTCAAGGAAGTTGTCGATCTAGATTTCGAACGTGTCATCTATCTAGGAGCGGGACCTTTCTTTGGGCTAGCTCATGAAGCCCAGCTCAAGATTTTAGAATTGACTGCAGGTAAAATCGCGACTATGTACGAGAGTCCTGTCGGCTTCCGTCACGGTCCAAAATCCCTCATCAATGACCAGACTCTGGTCTTGGTCTTTGGATCAATTGACCCTTACACACGCCAGTACGATCTAGATTTGGTTGGAGAAGTAGCCGGAGATCAGATTGCCCGTCAGGTCGTCCTTTTGACCGACCAAGTTGTTGGGATTGAGCATGTACGAGAAGTGTTCGTAGCATCTTCTGCAGACTCACTAGATATCTACCGTGCCTTCCCATACATTATCTATGGTCAATTGATTTCTCTCTTGACATCGCTCAAGGTTCAAAATCGCCCTGACACGCCATCACCAACAGGAACGGTCAACCGTGTTGTACAAGGAGTGGTGATTCACCCTTTTCACTAGAATGAAAGATCTTGGAGGAGACAACTTGTGAAACACTATCAAAAATATTTATTTGGTCAATTGGATGGCCAAGACATAGAAGCTTATCGCCTCGAAAATGACCTGGGCTACCAATTGTCTGTCATGACCTATGGTGCGACGATTTTAGAATATGTGACATCTGATAAAGAAGATCGGTTTGCTAATATTATCCTAGGCTTTGATCGCTTTGAGGACTATGTGGGCAATAGCCCTAAATACGGTGCCAGTATTGGCCCAGTCGCTGGCCGGATTGCAGGTGCAAGTTTTGAGCTCAATGGTCAAAGCTACAATTTGGAAGCTAATAATGGTGCCAACTGCAACCACAGTGGGTCGACTGGTTGGGACAGCGCCTTGTTTAGCGTGGAGTCGGTAACGGACCAAGAAATCACTCTCTATACAGAACGGGCGGATGGGACAGGCGGTTTCCCTGGAAATCTCAAGATCTGGGTGACCTATGGTTTAACGGAAGATGGTGAACTCGAGATTGCTTATCGGGTAGAAACGGATCAAGACACCTTGGTCAACCCTACAAACCACAGCTATTTCAATCTATCAGGCAACTTCACTCAGCCGATTAATGACCATGTCTTTCAGATCAACCATCAAGGGCTTTACCCTATCCATCCCGACGGCGTCCCTCTTCACACTGTGGATAGAGAAAGTCCAATCGTTCAGCATCTCTACCAAGCCATGCTGTTAGAGGATCTTTTTAAGGATTCAGATCCGCAAATTCGCCTGGTAGAAGGCTTGGACCATCCTTTTGCTCTACCAGAAGGGCATGAAAATGCAGGCTTCTTCTACCATCAGCCGTCTGGACGTTTCTTGACCTTCAAGTCAGAGGCTCCCGCCTTGGTGGTTTATTCAGCCAATTTCGTAGATGAAACCGTTCGTCTGCAAGGCCAACCAATGGTTCAGCACAATGGATTGGCGCTAGAATTCCAAACAGTGCCAGATGCTATTCACAGTAACCAAGCTGAGAAGGTCATCCTGAGAGCAGGGCAAGTCTTCACCAGCAAGACCAGCTACCATGCCATCGCTAAAAAATAATGAGGAAAGGGGAGTGGCCAGACAAAGATGTGAAATCTTTGCTTGGGACTCTCCTCTTTTTTAAAAAAATTTTTTAAAAATTTTTACTATAAGGAAACTTTAAGCTTCCCGTCGTATACTAATACCATCATCAAAGACCTCCTAACTTTGAATGATAAAACTCCTAAAACTTTTTCATAATAATCTCCCTATAAGAGCCACCAAAACCGGTGGCTTTTTCTACGTACCTTAGTGAGTCAAGTCCAATCGGGACGCAGACGAACTTAGGTAGGTTGACGCAGTTCGAACGGAGCGAAAACTACGTTCCTTACTATTTTGGTCAAGGCAGTCTAGTAGGGACGCAGAGGATCTTTAAAAACGCATTCTATTTGTGGTACCGAAGACATCATTTTTTGCTATAATAGACTGTATGAGTAGAATTTTAGACAATGAAATCATGGGCGATGAAGAGGCCGTTGAACGGACGCTGCGCCCGCAATATTTACATGAATATATCGGCCAAGATAAGGTCAAGGACCAGCTGAAAATCTTTATTGAGGCGGCTAAGCTTCGGGATGAAGCGCTGGACCATGTCCTTCTTTTTGGCCCTCCAGGACTGGGGAAAACCACCATGGCTTTTGTCATTGCCAATGAACTGGGTGTTAATCTCAAGCAGACTTCCGGTCCTGTCATTGAAAAGGCTGGTGATTTGGTAGCTATCCTCAATGATCTAGAGCCGGGCGATGTCCTCTTTATCGATGAGATCCACCGTTTGCCTATGTCCGTCGAAGAAGTGCTTTACAGTGCCATGGAAGATTTTTACATCGATATCATGATTGGTGCTGGCGAGACCAGCCGGAGTGTTCATCTAGATCTTCCTCCCTTCACTCTGATTGGGGCGACGACTCGAGCTGGTATGCTGTCCAATCCCTTACGTGCTCGCTTTGGGATTACCGGACACATGGAATACTATGAGCAAGATGATCTGACAGAGATTGTCGAGCGGACCGCCGAGATCTTTGAGATGGAGATTACCCACGAGGCTGCCGAAGAGCTTTCTCTTCGTAGTCGGGGGACTCCTCGGATTGCCAACCGTTTGCTCAAACGAGTGCGCGATTTTGCCCAGATTATGGGCGATGGCTTGATTGACGATACCATTACAGACAAGGCCCTCTCTATGCTGGATGTAGACCATGAAGGTCTGGACTATGTCGATCAAAAGATCCTGCGTACCATGATTGAAATGTACGGCGGTGGCCCGGTTGGCCTTGGGACCCTATCGGTCAATATTGCTGAAGAGAGGGAAACTGTTGAGGACATGTATGAGCCTTACCTAATTCAGAAAGGCTTTATCATGCGGACCCGGACAGGGCGCGTGGCAACCCGCAAGGCTTATGAACACCTGGGTTACCCCTACAATGGAGACTAGAAGAAGATGCTGACAGAAGAAGCAATCGTAGAACAAATCCAAGCGGATCCGGAGATGATGAAAGTCTTGGCTATTATTCGGGATCTCAACCTGGCAGACGCTTGGTTAGCAGCAGGTGCGGTGCGCAATTTCATCTGGAACCAGCTTTCTGGCAGACTAGGGTTTGACGCGACAACAGATCTGGATCTGGTTTTTTATGACCCTGCGATCAGCTATGAGGAGACTTTGCAGATCGAGCAGGGATTAAAGAAGACCTATCCCCAGTACGCTTGGGAAGTGAAGAATCAAGTCTACATGCACCAGCATAGTCCAGGGACGGCTCCTTATCGCAGTGCTTGTGACGCGGTTTCTAAATACCCCGAGCAGTGTACGGCCCTTGCGGTTCGCTTGAGGAAAGATGGTCAGCTAGAGCTCTTTCTCCCCTATGGGACAAGGGATATCGAAGACTTCATCGTTGAGCCGACTCCACATTTTTTAGCCAGTTCAGAGCGTTTGGCGGTTTATACGGAACGCATGAAAAAGAAAAATTGGCAGAGGAAATGGCCTCAATTAGAGGTTCGTTTTCCAAAATAGAGAAAAAGATCAGATTTGAAAAAGGAATCTGATTTTTCTTTAAAATGATAGAGCCCCTTTGTCATTTTTCTGTCACATTTTTGTTATAATAGTAATAGTATGCTGGTTTTCCATAGTGGAAAGCGAAGGGCTCATGTAGATTTGGTAGTCTGAACAAGGAGTTAGGTGGTGTCATGAAAAAAATCGTCTTTGTCTGCTTAGGAAATATTTGTCGGAGCCCCATGGCAGAGTTCGTCATGAAGGACTTGACCGATCAGTATGAGATTGAAAGTCGGGCCACCTCTAGTTGGGAACATGGCAATCCCATCCATCGGGGGACCCAGAAAATCTTTCAACAATACCAAGTCCCTTATGATCCAGCTAAGACTTCCTTACAGATCAAGGAAGAGGATTTTTATGCCTTTGATGTGATCCTAGGGATGGACGAAAACAATGTGGCAGATCTAAAACAAATGGCTCCTGCAGGGACAGAGCATAAGATCCATCTTTTTGCTGCTGAAAGTGTGCCGGATCCATGGTATACCGGTGATTTTGAGGAAACCTATCGCAGGGTTCTGGCCGGCTGTGAGGCTTGGTTAGATCGGCTAGCAACTTCTTAAGAGTTTGATATGTGAGAGAATACAGAATATGAAAGAATTTTTGGAGACTTACAAGGTCTATCTAACAAGAAAAAATTTAGAAATAGCAGCATTGGTCGTGATTGTTTTATCCGCTTTGCTAGTCTTCTTTTCAGCTATTCCAGGTCAGGGTACTTTGACTCTGGACAAGGGGGCTATCCGCTACAAGGGAAGTTTAGTTCGTGGCAAGATGAATGGCAAGGGAACGGTCACTTTCAAAAATGGGGATACCTATACGGGCAACCTCGTCAACGGCTCTTTTAGTGGTTATGGCAAGTTCAAGTCTAAGGATGGCTGGACCTATGAAGGACAGTTTGTCAATGGTCAGCCCGAGGGCAAAGGCACCTTAACCACAGAAGCCAACGTCGTATACAAAGGAACATTCAAGCAGGGGATTTATCAGAATGCGCATTAAATGGTTTTCACTCGTCCGTGTCACTGGACTCTTATTGGTATTGCTCTACCATTTCTTCCAGAAAGCCTTCCCAGGAGGCTTTATTGGGGTAGATATTTTCTTCACCTTTTCAGGATTTTTAATTACTGCTCTCTTGATCGATGAATTTGCGCGCAAGCAGGAGATCGACTACCTAGCTTTCTTAAAACGGCGCTTTTATCGAATCGTACCGCCACTTGTTTTCATGGTCTTGGTTGTGATGCCTTTTACCTTTATGGTTCAACGGGACTACGTTGCTGGTATTGGGACTCAGATTGCAGCGGTCTTTGGTTTTGTGACCAATTTCTTTGAGATGGCAACCGGTGGTAGTTACGAAAGTAACTTTATTCCTCACCTCTTCCTTCATACTTGGAGTTTGGCTCTAGAGGTGCATTACTATGTGCTGTGGGCGCTCCTAGCATGGTTCTTGGCTAAGCGGTCTAAGACGGTTGGGAAATACCGAGGCATGCTCTTCTTAGCATCCAGTGGGCTCTTTCTCTTCACCTTCTTGTCCATGTTCATCCGTGCCTTTTTGACAGCCAATTTCTCCACGATTTATTTCTCTAGTTTTACCCATATCTTCCCCTTCTTTGCGGGATCGTGTTTAGCAACGGTGACAGGGATTTCTAATGTCAGTCCAAACTTTACAAAACTCGTACAGTCTTGGAGTACGAAAAAGACGCTAGCGGTCTTGATTGGCAGTTTTGCCTTCTTGTTCCTGCTCAGTCTTTTCTTGCCATTTGATAGCTTATGGACCTATCTATTTGGCTTTTTAGTAGCGACCATTGCGGCTTGCGCCATGATTCTTTCGGCCCGCATTCTCCATGAGAAGACGCCAGATAAAAAAGAACCCGCCATCCTCAATTTCTTGGCAGATACCAGTTATGGTGTCTATCTTTTCCACTGGCCTTTCTTTATTATCTTCTCCCAACAGTTGGGAAATGTGGTAGGAGCTATTGCGACGACAATTGTCTCCTTGATTCTAACAGCTCTTTCTTTCTATATTTTGGAGCCAACCATTGCAGGTAAAGAGCCTCATGTCTTTGGCATGAAGATGGACCTCAGTTTTTTAACCAAGCCAATCTTTTACCTGATGATTCCCTTGACCCTGTTGATGATTGGGATTTCTGCCTTTGCACCAACAGTGGGAGCCTTTGACGAAAGCTTAGTTATCAGTGGCCTCAATCAAGCAGACAATAAAATGCAGGTCACACGGACACAAGTGGAAAATGCTACGGCGACAGATTACAACGTCTCAAATGGGGTGACCATGATTGGTGATTCAGTTAACTTGAGAGCGCAGGATTACCTATTAAAAGCAATTCCAGGCATCCAGATCGATGCGGTGGTGAGCCGTCAGTTGGAAAATGGAATGAAGGTCTTTGAGACTGATATTTCCAATAAGGTCTTATTGAAAAATGTCGTCATTGCCCTAGGAACTAATACTGTTAGCAATTACAAAGAGTTGCTGGATCAGTATGTTGAAAAACTTCCAAAAGGTCGTCGCTTGATTCTTGTGACACCATATGATGGTCGTTATGCCAACGACGAGTCTAGCGAATCGGTCCAAACTCGTCTCTATGAGTTGGAATTAGCCAAGAAGTATGATTTTATTACCATTGCAGATTGGTACCAAGTAGCTGTTGAAAATCCAAACATTTGGGTGGGAACAGACTCTGTTCACTTCAATATGGAAACCAATGGTGGCGAACTCTATGCCCAAACCGTCAAGGAAGCCCTTGATAAAGCGGAAAAAGGTCCAGTTAAGAAATAGAAAGACTTTTTTGAAATTGCAATAAAACAAATGCTAACAAAAGAGAACAAAAGCAACTTTTTACTTGTAAAGAGCTGCTTTTTTTAGTAAGATTAAGAAAACGCTTACAAAAACAGGTTGAAAATTTTACTTTGTGAAGAAAAAATTTTTTTAATATTTTTTTCACAATGTGATCAGAAAAGTCCTGTAATTGCGTTTAATTTGATAAAAAATTCACAAACAACAAAAAATTCTTTGTGAAAGTTGCCTGGAAGTGTTTACAAAAATCTTAAAATAGAGTACAATGATATTGTGAAATAATTAACAAATCGAAATTTCTTACACTATTCTTGAAAGTTTCTGAAAACAAGAAAAAGTTCCGGAAAAGGATAAGGGTTTCAAACATTGGAGGAAAGCATCAAATGGCTGATAAAAAAACTCTCTCACCTGAAGAAAAGAAACTCGCTGCTGAAAAACACGTAGACGAGTTGGTGCAAAAAGCGCTTGTAGCGCTTGAAGAAATGCGCAAATTGGATCAGGAACAAGTAGACTACATCGTTGCAAAAGCATCTGTAGCGGCTCTTGACGCACACGGTGAGCTTGCTCTTCATGCCTATGAAGAAACTGGTCGTGGAGTCTTTGAAGACAAGGCGACTAAGAACTTGTTCGCTTGTGAGCACGTTGTAAACAACATGCGTCACACCAAGACAGTTGGTGTCATTCAAGAAGATGACGTCACTGGTTTGACCCTTATTGCTGAGCCAGTCGGTGTTGTCTGCGGGATCACACCTACAACCAACCCTACTTCAACAGCAATCTTTAAAGCTTTGATTTCCTTGAAGACACGGAACCCAATCGTCTTTGCTTTCCACCCATCTGCTCAAGAATCATCTGCTCATGCGGCACAAATCGTCCGCGATGCAGCAATTGCAGCTGGAGCACCTGAGAATTGTGTGCAATGGATTACGCAACCATCTATGGAAGCAACCAGTGCCCTTATGAACCACGAAGGGATTGCGACTATCCTTGCAACAGGTGGGAATGCCATGGTTAAAGCGGCATACTCATGTGGGAAGCCAGCTCTTGGGGTAGGTGCCGGAAACGTTCCTGCCTATGTTGAAAAATCAGCTAATATCCGCCAAGCTGCACACGATATCGTCATGTCTAAATCATTTGACAATGGTATGGTCTGTGCGTCTGAACAAGCGGTCATCATCGATAAAGAAATCTACGATGAGTTTGTTGAAGAATTCAAATCTTACCACACTTACTTTGTTAACAAAAAAGAAAAAGCCCTTCTTGAAGAGTTCTGCTTCGGCGTAAAAGCCAACAGCAAGAACTGTGCGGGTGCTAAATTGAATGCGGACATCGTTGGGAAACCAGCAGCATGGATCGCAGAACAAGCTGGCTTCTCAGTTCCAGAAGGAACCAATATCCTTGCGGCAGAATGTAAAGAAGTTGGTGAAAAAGAGCCTTTGACTCGTGAAAAATTGTCACCAGTCATCGCTGTCTTAAAATCTGAAAGCCGTGAAGACGGAATTAACAAAGCTCGCCAAATGGTTGAATTCAACGGTCTTGGTCACTCAGCTGCCATCCATACAGCTGACGAAGAATTGACCAAAGAATTTGGTAAAGCAGTTAAAGCCATTCGTGTGATCTGCAACTCTCCTTCGACTTTCGGTGGTATCGGGGATGTTTACAATGCCTTCTTGCCATCATTGACACTTGGATGTGGTTCTTACGGACGCAACTCTGTTGGGGACAACGTTAGTGCCATCAACCTCTTGAATATCAAAAAAGTCGGACGCCGGAGAAATAACATGCAATGGATGAAACTACCTTCAAAAACATACTTTGAACGTGATTCAATTGAATACCTACAAAAATGTCGTGACGTTGAACGTGTCATGATCGTTACAGACCACGCTATGGTAGAGCTTGGTTTCCTTGATCGCATCATCGAACAGCTTGACCTTCGTCGCAACAAGGTGGTTTACCAAATCTTTGCAGACGTAGAACCAGATCCAGATATCACAACCGTTGAACGTGGTACAGAGATCATGCGTGCCTTCAAACCAGATACTATCGTCGCTCTCGGTGGTGGCTCTCCAATGGATGCGGCCAAAGTAATGTGGCTCTTCTACGAACAACCAGAAGTGGACTTCCGTGACTTGGTTCAAAAATTCATGGATATCCGTAAACGTGCCTTCAAGTTCCCATTGCTTGGTAAGAAGACCAAATTCATTGCCATCCCAACAACATCTGGTACAGGATCTGAAGTAACACCATTTGCCGTTATCTCTGATAAAGCAAACAACCGTAAATACCCAATCGCAGACTACTCATTGACGCCAACCGTTGCCATTGTAGATCCTGCCTTGGTATTGACTGTTCCAGGATCTGTTGCAGCGGACACTGGTATGGACGTTTTGACGCACGCAACAGAAGCTTATGTATCTCAAATGGCAAGTGATTACACTGATGGTCTTGCTCTTCAAGCCATCAAACTTGTCTTCGAAAACTTGGAAAGCTCAGTGAAGAACGCGGACTTTCATTCACGCGAAAAGATGCACAATGCGTCAACCATCGCAGGTATGGCCTTCGCCAATGCCTTCCTCGGTATTTCTCACTCAATGGCCCACAAGATTGGTGCGCAATTCCACACCATTCACGGACGCACCAATGCGATCTTGCTTCCATACGTTATCCGTTACAACGGTACACGTCCGGCTAAGACAGCGACATGGCCTAAGTACAATTACTACCGTGCAGATGAGAAATATCAAGACATCGCTCGTATGCTTGGCCTTCCATGCTCTACACCAGAAGAAGCAGTTGAAGCTTACGCAAAAGCTGTTTACGAACTCGGTGAGCACGTAGGAATCCAAATGAACTTTAAAGCACAAGGAATCGATGAAAAAGAATGGAAGAAACATTCTCGCGAATTGGCCTTCCTTGCTTACGAAGATCAATGTTCACCAGCTAACCCACGTCTTCCAATGGTAGACCATATGCAAGAAATCATCGAAGATGCATACTATGGTTACAAAGAACGTCCAGGACGTCGTAAATAAGGTGCTAGAGAACAACTGATGTTTATCAGCTATCCCTCGCTCAAAAGAGCGGGGGATTTTTGATGGCCTTTTCAAGTTTCAATAGAAGAAAGGGAGCAGAGGGCTTGCTCGTCTTTTTTGCTTTTTAGGTCTCAGAATCGCTTTTTCGTGAAAAATTAGATTTTTTTCCGAAATTGTGTTATTTTTATAGCATTTCAAGCTAATTTATGTTACCCTATAGTGTGTGAATCTGCTTGTGCTGAAGGGCTAGGATAGCTTTTCAGTTATAGGCAAAAAAATAAAACGAAAGAAATCAGGAAAGGAGGCCATCTCAAATGGAGTTAGAAGGTGAAGTGCAAGATCAGGCACAGAAAATTATTGAAATGCCCCAAAGAGATCGGGCAACGTCCGCTTCAGAAAATCATCCATCATCTGCTTCGGTGGTCTCCATGTATGGGCAGGAAAGGCCAAGTATTCCGAGTCTCCATCAGCAACTAGCAGGCGCGTCTGGGACCCAGACCATTCAATTGCGGGAGGAATTGGTGCTGGCAGTCGCACAGAGTGCTTTAGCGCAAGCAACTGTGTTTGAGACTGAGCTCAAGGGCAAGCTGGAAGAGGCCAAGGAAGCAGTTTTCTCTAAGGTCACCGAGGTGTCTCAAATAGCCCACGGGATGGCCCAATTTTTAACAGACGCAGAAGTGGAGCAACTATTAGGAGAGTTCTCTATGGATGCTTGTTGGGACCAAGCGGTAGAGGCGGAAAACCTTGCCCAAGCAAAGGCCTACTCGACACGTTTGTCAGATTTGGCAGGCCAGCTAGAGGCTGCATCCGCTCAATTAGTCGACTTGGACAAGGGACAAGCCGTGGCTATTGATTTTTCATAAGTAGGAGAAAAAGATGTTAGAGATCCTGGGAGAGGATAGAGAACGAATTGAGGAGCTCCATCGAGAGATTAAAAAGGAGCAAGAGCGAATTGCAATTCGGAGTTTGATTGCTACGCAAAAAGCCTTGATGATGTTGGAAGGGATGAGTTTGCAGGTAACTTTGAGCGGGCAATCAGAAAAGATGCGCTCTTTTGCTACAACAACCCTAGTTAGTGATTTGAAAGATGGATTTACAGGAGGAGCAGCGGACGCGGCAGAAGCAGCACTGAAATCAGTGAAGAAGCCCATTCTATTGAGTCCGATTAAAGGAGGTATGTGATGTACCATTCAGGAAATAGTGAATTAGAACAACTAGAAGATCGACATCACCGCTTCAACCAGAAGATCAGTGAGCTGGAGTGGGATTATGCGGATATGCGCATGGATGTTCGGCAACATACAGAAAATTTAGTAGACTGGCTGAGTGCTCTGCATTTTCAAGCCCCCAGTGCGGAGGCCCAAAGTGGCTTGGAGCGCTTGTTCGCCTTGCAAGAAGAGTTTGAGGCAGAACTCAAGCGCTATGAAGAGCGCTTAGAGGAAGAGCGAGAACGCGAGCAGCAAGAGTATTACAGACAGCGCCAACGATTAGAACAAGGTGATTAAAACATTCCTCTGGTAGAGATAAGGGGAATGTTTTATTTTGTTCAAAAAACTTTTAAAAATGTTCTCACGAAGTGTTGCAAGCGCTTCCTTTATATGTTATAATATTCACAAAGTAAAACTACAATAAAATGGTTTGATAAAACCAACAAAAAAGGAGTCGCTTATGAAAGCAGCAACCTATGTATCCGCAGGAAATCTACAGTTGATCGATCAACCAAAACCAGTCATCAAGAAACCGACTGATGCGATTGTACGTTTGGTCAAAACGACCATTTGTGGAACAGACCTCCATATTTTGGGAGGAGATGTTCCAGCTTGTAAAGAAGGAACGATTCTTGGTCACGAAGGAATTGGGATAGTCGAAGAAGTCGGTGATGCGGTTACGAACTTTAAGGTGGGGGACAAGGTTATCATCTCTTGTGTGACAACTTGTAACACGTGCTACTACTGTAAACGTGGCTTACCATCTCACTGTGAAGACGGTGGTTGGATTCTCGGTCACTTGATCAATGGTACCCAAGCAGAGTATGTGCATATCCCTCACGCAGACGGTAGTCTCTATCATGCACCTGCCTCTGTTGATGATGAAGCCCTTGTTATGCTCTCAGACATTCTTCCAACTTCCTATGAAATTGGGGTTCTCCCATCTCATGTGAAACCTGGGGACAACGTTTGTATCGTTGGTGCAGGGCCAATCGGTTTAGCAGCTCTCTTAACCGTACAATTCTTCTCACCAGCTACGATTATCATGGTGGACTTGTCTGAATCTCGTCTGGAAGCTTCTAAGAAGTTTGGGGCTACCCATACCATTTGTTCAAGTGATATTGATGAAATCAAGACCTTTATCAATGAAGTGACCGATGGTCGTGGTGTTGACATCTCGATGGAATGTGTGGGCTATCCAGCTACCTTCGATGTCTGCCAAAATATTATCTCTGTCGGCGGTCATATTGCCAACGTCGGAGTGCATGGGAAGCCAGTTAGCTTCAATCTTGATGACCTTTGGATTAAGAACATCACGCTCAACACTGGTTTGGTTAATGCCAATACAACTGAGATGCTTCTTAATGTATTGAAGTCAGGTAAGATTGATGCGACGAAGTTGGTGACTCACCACTTTAAACTTTCAGAGGCGGAGAAGGCATACGAAATCTTCAAACATGCTGGAGAAAACAATGCCTTGAAAGTCATTATCGATAATGACATTAGTCAATGAAGTGTTAGCTAATTTTTGTTCATAGTTTTTTTAGTAGGGCCAGAGATATTCTGGTCCTATTTTCAGTTCCAGCTAACCGATTTCTCCTTGCAAAAAAATTTCTTTGTCTTATAATATAAGTGTAGAAAACGATTATATGGATAGAAAGGTGTGAACTTATGAAGGGCTTTCGTTACCATCGTGAATTCTGGTTGGACTTTCATTTCTGGATCTTGGTCTTGCTTTTAGCGGCTGTAGCTTTGACGATGCGGGCTCCGCTTTCGGTAGTTAGCCTCGCTTATCTTGCTTTTGTTGGGATTTTGATTTTGTTGCAGGTCTTTCAACCGCCTGTATCGACACGGAAGTACACGGAAGGTAGCTACCATTTCAATTGGACCTTCTATCGGGATATCAGACTCTATATCGATCTCTTTTTATTAGCAGGTCTCTTGGCAGGCCCAATTGCGTCATCGGATATGGCCTATTGGATCTTGCTTGGAGCTGTCGTTGGCTCTATCGGCTTTGTATTTGTCGTAAAGGAAAAAGCGGCTCAAAAGATGGTTTAGTGAATTGTCACCATGTCGATCTCTGAAACTAGTTTCAGAGATCTTTTTATTTTTCCCAAAATGCGAAACTATAATCCAATTGCAAGAATAATGTTGTAAGCGCTTTAAAAATGGATTATAATCAATTTACAAGTACTCGAGTTGCCTTATTATCAAAGGAGAAGGAGTTATGTCAAAGATTACAAAAGATGAATTGATCCAGCAAATCAAAGATGGCATCATTGTTTCTTGTCAGGCTCTCCCTCACGAACCGCTCTATACAGAAACTGGAGGAGTCATTCCTCTCTTGGTTAAAGCGGCTGAGCAGGGTGGAGCTGTCGGGATCCGAGCCAATAGTGTCCGGGATATCAAGGAAATCAAGGAAGTGACCAAGTTACCGATCATTGGGATTATCAAGCGTGACTACCCACCGGAAGAACCCTTTATCACGGCTACCATGAAAGAAGTTGATGAATTAGCAGCATTGGATATCGCGCTCATTGCTCTGGATTGTACCAAACGTCCCCGTCATGATGGTCTTTCGATTAGTGACTTTATCCATCAAGTCAAAGAAAAATATCCCGATCAGCTGCTCATGGCCGATATCTCGACCTTGGAAGAAGGATTGACGGCTGTTGAAGCTGGAGTAGACTTTGTCGGAACGACCTTATCTGGCTATACAGACTACAGTCCAAAGGTCGATGGACCAGATTTTGAACTGATCCATAGCCTCTGCCAAGCAGGAGTGGATGTCATTGCAGAAGGCAAGATCCACTCTCCTGATCAGGCCAAGAAAATACATGATCTCGGGGTGCGCGGTATCGTCGTAGGTGGCGCTATTACCCGACCAAAAGAGATCACCGAGCGCTTTGTCGCAGCTTTAAATTGAGAAAACAAAACAGAAGATTGAAGGAGGAGACCCAATAGAGAGTAGTCGAATTCATTTAATGAGAATGTTTCAGTGAAGGGATAACGATGAAGATTTCAAGAAGGAACTCATATTTGCTTAACTTTCTGTAACATAAATCTAGTGTAAAAGGAGAAATAGATGATATTTGATGATTTAACAAACATAAAATTGTACAAAGGGATTCATCCTAATCTGGATCAAGCGATTGATTTTCTCTATGAACACCGGAAAGATTCTTTTGAGCTAGGGAGATATGATATCGACGGTGACAAGGTCTTTCTCGTTGTTCAAGAAAACACCCTTAACAAAGATGAAAATGGTCGCTTTGAACATCATCGCCGTTATGCCGACCTTCATTTATTAGTTGAAGGGCATGAATTCTCTAGCTACGGTTCCCGTATCCTAGATGAAGCTATTCCATTTGATGAAGCAAGTGATATTGGCTTTGTTCATTGTGAGAAATTCTATCCACTTCATTTGGGTTATCATAATTTTGCAGTCTTCTTCCCTGGGGAACCTCACCAACCAAATGGTTATTCAGGTCAGGAAGAAACAGTCAGAAAATATTTATTCAAAATTGCGATTGATTAGATGTCTTAAATAGAAAATGGAGGAGATAGGCAATATAGTTAGTTTTTTCGGAGAAGTTAAGTCTTCAAAGCGCTGATTACATATTTTGTATTTAAAACAGAAAGAGGAAAATAATGAAAAATAGTAAGAAAATTCTTTTCGCTTTGGTTCTCGCGTTATTCGCATTGTTTGTCACTGCATGTTCATCTTCAAAAAATGATGCAGAAGGAAGTAATAAAACTGGAGAATTATCTGGTGAAATTGTAATGTGGCACTCATTTACTCAAGGGCCTCGGTTAGAAAGTATTCAAAAATCAGCTGATGAGTTCATGAAGAAGCATCCAAAAGTTAAAATCAAGATTGAGACATTTTCATGGAATGACTTCTATACAAAATGGACGACTGGATTAGCAAATGGCAATGTTCCAGATATTAGTACAGCTTTGCCAAACCAAGTTATGGAAATGGTGAATTCAGATGCTTTGGTTCCATTGAATGATACTGTTAAGACGATTGGAGAAGACAAATTTAATAAAACAGCATTAGATGAAGCGAAGGTTGATGGCAATTTTTATTCCGTGCCTTTGTACTCACATGCTCAAGTTATGTGGGTTCGCACTGATTTATTGAAACAATATAATATTGAAGTTCCAAAAACATGGGATCAGTTGTATGAAGCTTCTAAAAAATTAAAAGAAAATGGAGTTTATGGATTATCCGTACCTTTCGGGACAAATGATATGATGGGGACACGCTTCTTGAATTTCTATGTACGAAGTGGCGGTGGTAGCCTATTGACTAAAGATTTGAAAGCTAACTTGACAAGCAAACTGGCCCAAGATGGAATTAAATACTGGGTGAAGATGTACAAAGAATTTTCTCCGAAAGACTCATTGAACTTTAATGTCTTGCAGCAAGCTACTTTGTTCTATCAAGGAAAGACAGCATTTGACTTTAACTCAGGCTTCCATGTAGGTGGTATTCAAGCAAATAGCCCTCAATTGATTGATGCGATTGACGCCTACCCTATTCCAAAAATAAAAGAATCAGATAAAGATTATGGTATTGAAACTTCTAATATTCCATTGGTAGTTTGGAAGAATTCCAAACATCCAGAAGTAGCGAAAGCATTCTTAGAATCTTTGTATGAAAAGAAAGATTATATTAGCTTCTTAGATTCAACTCCTGTTGGAATGTTGCCTGCCATCAAAGGAATTAGTGATGATCCAGCCTATAAAGATAATGACGTTCGCAAGAAATTCCAACATGCAGAAGAAGTTATTACAAAAGCAGCAGAAAAAGGTACAGCTATTGGATATGAAAATGGTCCAAGTGTTCAAGCTGGAATGTTAACAAACCAACATATCATTGAACAAATGTTCCAAGATATTATTACAAATGGTAAAGATCCAATGGAGGCTGCTAAGGATGCAGAAAAACAATTGAACGATTTATTCGAAACTGTAGCAGTTGATGTTAAATAATAATAGCAGAGGCTACAATAATGTAGCCTCTGTTTTTAGAGAGGAAAAAGCATATGGTCAAAAATAGAAATTTGACTCGATGGGTGTTTGTGTTACCTGCTATTATCATTGTTGGACTATTATTTGTTTACCCATTTTTCTCCAGCATTTATTTTAGCTTTACAAACAAACATTTGATCATGCCGCGGTATAAATTTGTAGGATTAGCAAATTATAAAGCAGTTTTATCGGATCCTAATTTCTACAATGCCTTCTTCAACTCCCTTAAATGGACAGTCTTTTCTCTTTTGGGACAAGTGCTTGTTGGTTTTGTGTTAGCACTTGCATTGCACAGAGTTAGACGCTTTAAGAAGTTATATAGAACATTGTTGATTGTTCCTTGGGCCTTCCCAACAATTGTCATTGCCTTCTCTTGGCAATGGATCTTAAATGGAGTATATGGTTATCTACCTAATTTGATTGTGAAATTAGGACTGATGAATCATGTTCCTGGATTTTTGACAGAAAGTACCTGGGCCTTTATCTGTTTAGTATTTATTAATATTTGGTTTGGTGCCCCTATGATCATGGTCAATGTTCTATCTGCCTTACAAACGGTTCCGGAGGAACAGTTTGAAGCCGCTAGGATTGATGGAGCTTCCAGTTGGCAAGTTTTTAGATTTGTTATTTTACCTCACATTAAAGTAGTAGTCGGATTACTTGTTGTACTGAGAACAGTATGGATCTTTAATAACTTTGATATTATTTATCTGATTACTGGTGGTGGCCCTTCAAACGCAACAACAACATTGCCAATATTTGCATATAATCTCGGTTGGGGAACAAAACTTCTTGGGCGTGCCTCAGCGGTAACAGTCTTGCTATTTATTTTCTTATTGGCAGTATGTTTCATTTACTTTGGAGTAATTAGTAAATGGGAGAAGGAGGGTAGAAAATGATGAAGAGAAGAACAAATGTACTCCTTGATATTGGGTCACATGTTGTTTTAGTTATTTCAACTATTATCGCAATTTTTCCTTTAATTTGGATCCTTCTATCTTCTGTAAAAGGAAAAGGTGAATTAACCCAGTTTCCAACAAGATTTTGGCCTAAACAGTTTACTCTCGATTATTTTACGCATGTTATTAATGACCTACATTTTATAAATAATATAAAAAATAGCTTATTAATCGCATTAACGACAACTGTCATCGCTATTATTATTTCTGCAATGGCTGCTTACGGTATTGTTCGCTTCTTTCCAAAATTAGGGGCGATCATGTCTCGGTTGCTAGTCATTACCTATATCTTCCCTCCGATCTTGTTGGCAATTCCTTATTCTATTGCTATTGCAAAAGTTGGATTAACCAATAGTTTAATTGGTTTAATGATTGTTTATCTTTCATTTAGTGTCCCTTATGCAGTGTGGTTGTTAGTAGGATTCTTCCAAACCGTTCCAATTGGAATCGAGGAAGCAGCAAAAATAGATGGTGCGAATAAATTTGTTACCTTCTATAAAGTGGTGTTGCCAATTGTTGCACCAGGTATTGTTGCCACAGCTATCTATACCTTTATCAATGCATGGAATGAATTCCTTTACGCACTGATCTTGATCAACGATACAAGCAAGATGACGGTTGCAGTAGCTTTGCGTTCGTTAAACGGTTCGGAAATACTGGATTGGGGAGATATGATGGCGGCATCTGTAATTGTGGTATTGCCTTCAATCATCTTCTTCTCAATTATCCAAAACAAAATCGCAAGTGGTCTTTCTGAAGGATCCGTAAAATAGTAAAAATAGAAACAGGAGTAAAACAATGGTTGTAAATTATGGTGTTGTTGGCACAGGATACTTTGGTGCTGAATTGGCAAGATATATGAAAAAAAATGAAGGTGCAGTAATTACAGTTGTTTATGATCCAGAAAATGCAGAAGCTGTAGCAGAAGAATTAGGAGCACGAGTGGCTTCGTCACTAGATGAATTGGTTCAAAGTGATGATGTGGACTGCGTGATTGTTGCTTCTCCTAATAATCTGCATAAAGAACCCGTTATTAAAGCTGCTCAGAATGGAAAAAATGTTTTCTGTGAAAAACCGATTGCTTTATCATATGAAGATTGTAAAGAGATGGTAGAAACATGTAAAGAAAATGGTGTGATTTTCATGGCTGGTCACATTATGAATTTCTTTAATGGTGTTCATCATGCTAAAGAATTGATCAATCAAGGGGTTATTGGAGATGTTTTGTACTGTCATACAGCGAGAAATGGCTGGGAAGAACAACAACCATCTATTTCATGGAAAAAAATTCGTGAAAAATCAGGGGGACATCTTTACCACCATATCCATGAGTTGGATTGCGTTCAATTTTTAATGGGAGGTATTCCTGAAACAGTTACGATGACAGGTGGAAATGTAGCTCACCAAGGAGAAAACTTTGGTGATGAAGATGACATGATTTTTGTTAATATGGAATTCCCTGGCAAGCGATTTGCCTTGCTTGAATGGGGTTCTGCCTATCGTTGGGGAGAACACTACGTTCTGATTCAGGGGACGAAGGGTGCTATAAAATTAGACCTATTTAATTGTAAAGGTACTCTGAAAGTAGATGGAAAAGAATCATATTTCTTAATTCATGAATCTCAGGAAGAAGATGATGACCGTACAAGAATTTATCATAGCACGGAGATGGATGGTGCCATTGCCTATGGTAAACCAGGGAAACGAACTCCATTGTGGCTTTCATCTGTTATTGATAAAGAAATGAAATACCTTCATGACATAATGAATGGTGCTCCTGTATCAAAAGAATTTGAAAAACTATTAACCGGAGAAGCGGCGCTAGAAGCAATTGCATCTGCTGATGCTTGTACTCGTTCCATTAATGAGGATCGAAAAGTTAAATTATCAGAGATCATGGGTTAATAACATTACTGATACGACAAAAGGAGGAAAAATGTCAGATTTAAAAAAATATGAAGGAGTCATCCCCGCTTTTTACGCCTGCTATGATGACCAAGGAGAAATTAGCCCGGAGCGGGTGCGAGCGCTGGTAGAATATTTTATCGCGAAAGGTGTGCAGGGCTTGTATATCAACGGATCCTCCGGCGAATGTATTTACCAGAGCGTGGCCGATCGCAAGCTAGTCTTGGAAGAAGTCATGGCAGTGGCTAAAGGAAAATTGACCATCATCGCTCACGTAGCCTGCAATAACACCAAGGATAGCGTGGAATTGGCACGACATGCAGAAGAACTAGGAGTAGATGCCATTGCGGCCATTCCGCCGATTTACTTCCGCTTGCCAGAGTATAGTGTAGCCCACTATTGGAATGAAATCAGCGCAGCAGCGCCAAGCACAGACTTTGTTATCTACAATATCCCGCAATTGGCAGGGGTGGCTTTGACACCGAGTCTGTATAAAGAAATGTTGAAAAACCCACGAGTCATTGGGGTGAAAAACTCTTCGATGCCTGTGCAGGATATTCAAACCTTTGCTTCTTTAGGTGGTGAAGACCACATCGTCTTTAATGGTCCGGATGAGCAATTCTTAGGTGGCCGTCTGATGGGAGCAGGAGCTGGTATTGGAGGTACCTATGGTGCTATGCCGGAGCTCTTCTTGAAACTCAATCAGCTGATTGCTGAGAAAGACTTGGAGACTGCGCGTGACTTGCAGTTTGCCATCAATGACATTATCGGAGTCTTGACGTCTGCTCATGGAAACATGTATGGAGTCATCAAGGAAGTATTGCGGATCAACGAAGGGTTGGAATTAGGATCTGTTCGTTCCCCTTTGACGGCAGTAGTAGAAGCGGATCAAGAAGTGATCCAACGTGCTGCTCAACTCATTAAGGACACAAAAGACAGATTCCTTTGATCAAAGGAGGTCTAGATGAATCCATATGTTGTAATTGATATCGGCGGAACGAGTATCAAATATGGTCTAGCCGATGCAGAAGGGCAACTCATAGAGACCCATGAAATGCCAACAGAGGCCCAAAAAGGAGGACCTCACATTCTTAAGACAACGAAAGAAATCGTAGCCCGTTATTTAAAGAAGCATGCCTTGGCAGGAGTTGCGATTTCCTCAGCTGGGATGGTCGATCCGGATAAGGGAGAAATCTTTTATGCTGGACCACAAATTCCCAACTATGCTGGCACTCAATTCAAAAAGGAAATTGAGGAGGCCTTTCAGCTCCCTTGTGAGATTGAAAATGATGTTAATTGTGCTGGTCTTGCAGAGGTTACCACAGGGCATGCTAAAGGATCGAACAATGCTGTTTGCCTGACAATTGGAACAGGAATTGGCGGTTGCCTCCTGTTGGATGGTCAAGTCTTTCATGGCTTTAGCAATTCAGCTTGTGAAGTTGGCTATCTTCATTTGCCAGATGGCGCCTTTCAAGATTTAGCTTCTACAACTGCCTTGGTCGAGTATGTGGCGGCGTGCCATGGCGATCCTTCAGACCAGTGGAATGGTCGCCGTATTTTCAAGCAGGCGACAGAAGGAGATAAGATCTGTATGGCAGGGATTGACCGGATGGTGGCCTACCTTGGAAAAGGATTAGCCAATATCGCCTACGTGGTCAATCCAGAGGTCATCGTTCTTGGAGGGGGGATTATGGCCCAGGAAGCCATCCTCAAGCCAAAAATCTATCAAGCTCTGTGTGCCGAACTTGTACCTAGCCTAGCAGATAAAATCCGTTTGGAATTTGCCCATCATCAAAATGCTGCGGGTATGTTGGGAGCTTACTATCACTTTAGACAAAAACATGCAACATAAAACAAGTCGCACAGGCGACTTGTTTTTGCTTCATCATAAAAACCATGAAGGATGAGAGAAGCCCCAACCTTCATGGTTTTTTAAATAGGGAGACCATATTAAGATTTTCGAGAACGTTGACTAGAGAGTTTTTTGTTTTCCCAGTAGCTATTAAAGACGACTTCTTTTTGTTCTCGGTTTTTATTGAGGAAATGGGCATAGACTAAATCCACTACGATGAGGAGAGGGAAAATGGCAGAGATTCGATCGATGTAGGTGCTACTAGGAAGGGGTGCAGCAGGCAATACCTCTGTATATCCTTGGTGGATAGCCGCAGGGTTAGAAGCTATAAGAATCGTCTTGGCCCCTTTTTCCTTGGCTTTTAGAAGACTGTCTGTAATAGAGCTCGTACTTCCTGATAGTGAGAAACCGATGACCAGACAAGAGGAATCGAGAATGCTCGTCGTCCAAGCAAAGCCATCTTGATCTGTCAGAGCCTCACAAACGACGCCCAGTCGCATCAAGCGCAATTTCATTTCTCGAGCTACTAAACCAGAACTACCGATCCCAAAGAAGTAGACCCGGTCCGCTTGGTCGATCAGTTCAGCCACCCGGTCCAATTGTGAATCGTTTACTAGGCTTTCAGTGACGTTACTGATATGGTGGTAGCGTTGCAAAACACTGAGAGTAAGTTCGTCATGATCTTGCACTTGTTTTTGATTCTTAGTTTCTTCATTAAAATGGTAAACAAACTCCCGATAGCCAGTAAAACCACATTTTTGAGAGAAACGCGTCAAAGCTGCCTTTGAAACATGAAGTAATTCAGTGACACGAGAAGAAGACAGGGAATGCTGTCGCGCTTCTGACGATAAAAAGTATTGGGCAATGTCACGTTCCATATCTGTCAGCTCTGATTCATGACTGGCAATAATCGAGCGTAAATCTTGATCTTGTTTCACAGCAATCCTCCTTCCTCGCAAAATGAAATAACAGGATTCTCCTATAATATATTACACATTATAACATGGCTAACCGCTTTATTCAAGTAAAAGAAATCAAGAAATACTGAAACTAGGAACAGGATATACAAATAAAGAGAACGTTACCAATGTTGAAAAGACGGCCTTAGTGCGTATCCATAATTTTCTGAACATTCTAGATTTAGCCTGAACAAACGATATGAATTGTGGTATAATTTAAGATAATTGTACTGTTGTTGGAAGAACAATAGTTGAATAAGGAGGTGTGACGATGTCGAATGCAACACTCGAGATGATGCAAGAGATCGAGCAAGCTGCTCAAGGCGTGATCGTAGGCTATGAAGCTCAAGTCGACCAAATCCGAACGGATTCACGCGATCGCCTTGCAACAGTGGCACAGCATTACGATGAGGAAACCAAGCAATTGGTTACAGAGGCAGAAAAAAACGCCCAAGAAAAACTCGTCCGTTTAACGAAAGATCTGGAAGAAACGGTTGCGCGCAATGATGCTAAAGTACAGCAAGCGATGACCGATAAGCGAGCTGGGTTAGTTGAAGCCATTGTAGAAAAGGTGGTAGCAAGCTATGTCCGTTAGTCAGATGAAAAAACTGTCCCTTATCTTGCCAAAAGATGACTTGGACAGTCTCCTACTAGCGCTACAGTCTGAGGCGAAAATCCAGATTTATGACCTCAGTGAGCATGAAGAATGGCAGGCTGCCTTTGAGGCAAATACCTTGTCTCAACCCTTGACAGAGGACAATCGTCAAGCCTTGGTAGAGCTACAAAAACGTCAAGAACAAGTCGAAAAAATGATTCAGACTCTAGAGCCCTACATGCCTGAGAAAAAGGCCCTGCAAGCTCTGAAGGAAGAACCTTTAAGTTTGTCTTTTGATGACTTGCAGGCTCACGGGATGATTCGAGACGAGGAACTTCTATTGACCAAGTTGAAACGCCAATTGCGCGTGTTAGACAAGGCTCGGCAGAAGATTGCAGATGCAAAGGGAGAGATAGATCGCTTAGAAAAATGGCGACCGTTAGAGGTGACACCAACAGCTCTTGCTACCTTTCACTATGTGCATGGTTTGATTGGGACCATCCCGAATAGCGATACAGACGCTGTTCGTTCTTCCTTAAAAGCTCATCCTGAGCTGGAGTTGGAAGAAGTCTTTACATCTGAGACTGAACACGGTTATGTCATCTTGTATCGTTCAGGAGATCGTGTAGCTGTTCAGGAGCTTCTAGAAGACCATGGGTTCAAAGAATTGGACTATGAAGAAGAGCAGGTCCCGGCCGTCTACCTGGATCGCCTAGAAGGGGAAATCAAAGAGCAAGAAGCTGTCGTTGCAGCAACCCTAGCAGAGTTGCAAAACTCCCAGAAGGAGTTGGACCAGCTCAAGTACCAGATGGATTACTTGTTGAGCTTGGGAGCTCGTGAGGAGGCCAAGTCGCTGCTAGCCAGCACGCAAAGTTTGGTAGCCCTAGAGGGTTGGATTGAAACATCCCAAGTTGCCTCGTTACGAGACTTCTTGCAACAAGGTTTTGGTTCTCGGGTCTTACTAGAGACGCGCGATGTGACGGAAAAAGATTGGGATGACGTTCCGATTCAGTTGCGAAACAATGCCTTGGTAGAGCCCTTTGAATTAGTCACAGAGATGTACGCCCTGCCTAAGTATTACGAGAAAGATCCGACACCGATCGTTTCGCTCTTCTACTTTGTATTCTTTGGCATGATGGTCGCAGATATCGGTTATGGACTCTTGCTAACGGTAGCAACAGGTTTTGCCCTTAAAGCCTTTAAGCTCAAGCCTGGGACAGCGAAGAATCTTCGATTCTTCAGTCTCCTCGGAATTTCAGTGGCCCTTTGGGGAGTGGTCTATGGCTCTTTCTTCGGATTTGAAATGCCCTTTGCCCTGATCAGTACGACCAGCAACGCTATGACCATCCTGATCCTATCGGTTGTCTTTGGGTTCATCACTGTCTTAGTGGGCTTGTTCCTAGGAGGAATGAAAAATGTCCGCCTCAAAGATTACACCGAAGCCTATAATGCGGGCTTTGCTTGGGTTTTGATCCTACTTGGCTTGATGCTTCTAGCAGTAGGCAATATCTTGCCAGGGATGAGCGTCCTAGTTCCGATTGGCAAGTGGCTAGCCATTTTAAATGCCATTGGGATCTTGATTGTTTCCATTGTCAGTGCCAAGAAGTTATCCGGTCTAGCATCCGGTCTCTTTAACCTCTACAATGTCAGTGGGTACGTCGGAGACTTGGTCAGCTTCACCCGTTTGATGGCCCTGGGCTTGTCTGGAGCTAGTATCGGTTCAGCCTTTAACCTTATTGTCAATCTCTTCCCACCGCTTGGACGGTTTACGGTAGGGCTTGTGCTCTTTATCGTCCTACATGCCATTAACATGTTCCTGTCCTTCTTGTCGGGATATGTGCATGGAGCCCGTTTGATCTTTGTGGAGTTCTTCGGTAAGTTCTACGAAGGAGGAGGCAAGCCATTTCGTCCTCTTAAACCTTCTGAACGCTATATTAAAACAAAAAAATAAGTATTATCTTTTATAAATAGGAGTATATTCATGGAATCTTTAGCATCATATTTTTCAGCCCATGGGGGCGCCTTCTTTGCAGCATTTGGTGTGGCGATCGCCGTTGCACTTAGTGGAATGGGATCTGCCCTTGGGGTTGGTAAAACGGGTCAAGCAGCAGCAGCGCTCTTGAAAGAACAACCTGAAAAATTTGCCCAAGCCTTGATTTTGCAATTGTTGCCAGGTACACAAGGTTTGTACGGTTTCGTTATCGGGATCTTGATCTGGTTGCAAATTAAGCCAGATATGCCACTTGAAACTGGGGTCGCTTACTTCTTTACAGCTCTTCCAGTTGCGATCGTTGGTTATTTCTCAGCCAAACACCAAGGAAATGTTGCGACAGCAGGGATGCAAATCTTGGCTAAACGCCCTGAAGACATGATGAAAGGGGTTATCCTTGCGGCCATGGTTGAAACCTATGCCATCTTGGCCTTCGTTGTGTCCTTCCTATTGACCCTACGCGTCGGCTAAGAGCTAGCTTTGATGGATTTGCCTCGCGAGGCGAAAAACACAAGACGCATGCAATAGGAGAAAAAACGATATGGATGAACAAACCCAATTAAAGGATTCGATCTTGGCCCAAGCCCACGAAAAAGGGCGTAAACTCTTAGAAGAGGCCAAGGAAACCATCCTAAAAGAAGAGACGGCGCAAGAAGAGCGTTTGATCCAAGATAAACTCAATCAACGCTCCGAGCAGCTCAAGCGGATTCAACGTCAATTGCAACGTGAAACCCAACAAATCGAAAATAAAAAACGCCAATCAACCCTTGTCACCAAGCAACGAGTCTTAAAGGATCTCTTTTCAGATGCTTATGAAGCAATGGCGGCTTGGCCCCTTGAAAAGGAAATGCAGTTTGTAGATGCGATTTTAGACCGCTATCAAGGGCAAGTTGTGACTCTGACCTTTGGGGCGGTGAGTGCTAGCAAATTTGATCCAGTAGCTCTCGATAGATTGAAGCAGACTCATCAGAATGTGACAGTTGCGGATGCGACGATTCCAGCTCAAGCAGGCTTTGTCTTGTCGGTCGGGAAGATTGATGACAACTATCTCTACCGTGATTTGGTGGATTCCATTTGGGAGCAAGAAAGCTACCAGATGGCAGCCAGCATTTTCACCGACGAAGAGAACTAGGAGGTTGCAATGAGCGAACGGACCTATTCTCAAGTTAATACAGGAATCAGCGTACGTGAGGCCAGTTTTGTCAGTCCCAGTCAGTTCGAGCAGTTGCTTGCAAGTCCCTCCAGTGAGAGTCGAGAAGGCTTGCTGCAAGGAACGTCCTATGCTCTAGATAGCCAGGAGATCAAGGATTTATCAGCCCTTGAAGCCCGCCTGATGGCAGCCTTGTTGGCAGAATACCAATGGGCTTTTGAGGTAAGCCCTCAGTCAGACCTGGTTAGCCTTTTTACCTTGAAATACACTTATCACAATCTCAAGGTATATCTGAAACACAAGGCGACAGAGCGCAAGTTGGGGCATTTATTGATCCCCATCGGTCCTTATTCTCTTGATGTGCTCGAGCATTTGGTGGCGACCTTTTCTGCGGAGCATTGTCCAGCCTTTATGGCGGAAGAAGTGGCTGCAACTTGGCAAGAATTCCAAGACTATCAGGACTTGCGTGTCCTCGAAATAGGGATGGACTTAGCTTATTTTAAACACCTGAGATACTTAGGAGACAGCCTAGATCATCCGATTTTGAAGCAGCTGGTAGACGTGACCATTGACTTTTACAATGCGATTACGGTCAAACGGGCCTTGGATCAGCAAAAACCGCATAGTTTCATGCACCAATTGCTCTCAGATGAAGGGAGTCTCATTGCCCATCAGGTGATCGACCTGCTAGAATCGGGTCAGTGGTTGACCTGGTTTTATCAAGTCAATCCGCTGGAGTACGATCTCGCCTTAGAGAATTATGAAGAAAAGATGCGCACCGGTCAACTAAAGACTGTAGAGTTGGAGTATCTAGAAAGCTTGGTGAAATTCAGTCTTCTAGACGCTGGCCGTTTTGAAGTCGATGGACCACTCCCTCTTGTTCGTTATCTTTACGGAAAAGAGTTAGAAGTGACCAATCTTCGTTTGGTCCTCTCTGGTTTGGATAATGGTTTTCCGCTAGCAGACATCAAAGAAAGGATGAGACCGATTTATGGACAAACAGACCTATAAGATCGCAGTTGTGGGCAATCGGGACGCCATCCTTCCTTTTCGTCTGATTGGCTTTCAAACCTATCCGGTCACAGAGCCGCAAGAAGCGATCAATACCTTGCGAAAACTCAGTCGGGAAAACTTCGGGATTATCTACCTGACAGAGGATATTGCTCAAGCTATTCCAGAAACAGTGGCTTTTTACGACCAGCAGCTGACACCAGCCTTGATTCTTATCCCGACCCATAGAGGGACTACAGGACTGGGCCAACAGCGGATTCGTGATAATGTCGAAAAAGCAGTAGGACAGGATATTTTATGAGAACAAATGAATTTGGTCAAGCGATTGGAGATGCACTGTCTGAGTTTACACCGGGGCGTCTGCCAGCTATTGAGCGGATCGAAGGTCGCTATACCGTAATTGAGCGCCTCTCAAAAGAAAAACACGGGGCGGATCTTTATCAGGTCTACGGGCCGGTCTCCCCAGCAGCTATGTGGACCTATCTGTTCAAAGGCCCTGCCCGAAATGAAGAGGAGTGGGACCGCTTATTAGATGATCTCATGACAGCCAAAGGTCGCTTTTACTATGCGATTGTAGACAAAGATTCAGGCAAGGCTTTGGGGACATTCTCTCTCATGCGGATTGATCAAGCCAACCGGGTGATCGAAGTCGGAGCAGTGACCTACTCACCAGCGCTCCAAAAGACTCGCATGGCTACAGAAGCCCAGTATCTATTAGCGCGCTATGTGTTTGAGGATCTAGGTTATCGACGCTATGAGTGGAAATGTGATGCCTTAAACCAAGCTTCTCGCAAAGCAGCTGAGCGCTTAGGGTTCACCTATGAAGGCTGTTTCCGTCAGGTTGTTGTTTATAAGGGGCGAACCCGAGATACAGACTGGCTATCTATCATTGACCAAGAATGGCCAGCAATTAAGGAGCGTTTCGAAGCTTGGTTGGATCCAAGCAACTTCGATGACAATGGCCAACAAAAGCAATCTCTAAGAGAGATAGCGCAAAAGTAATACAAAGAAACAAAGGATTCCCAGGAGGAATACATGACTCAAGGAAAAATTATCAAAGTTTCCGGTCCCTTGGTGGTCGCATCAGGGATGCAGGAGGCCAATATTCAAGATATTTGCCGGGTTGGCGATCTTGGTTTGATTGGCGAAATTATTGAGATGCGGCGGGATGAAGCCTCTATCCAAGTATACGAAGAAACGTCTGGAGTCGGTCCAGGAGAACCAGTGGTAACAACGGGAGCTCCCCTTTCTGTCGAGTTGGGACCAGGCTTGATCTCCCAGATGTTTGACGGGATCCAACGCCCCTTGGAACGTTTCCAAGAAGTCACCGCCAGTGATTTTTTGGTTCGTGGGGTGCAAGTTCCCAATCTCGATCGGGACACCAAATGGGCCTTCGAACCAAGTGTAGCAGAAGGAACTGAGGTGGTTGCTGGAGACATCGTTGGTACCGTTCAAGAGACCAATATGGTGGAACACCGCATCATGGTACCGTTTGGTGTGAGTGGACGTGTGACCAAGATCGCAGCAGGTTCTTACACAGTAGAAGAGCCAGTTTATGAGATCGAGCAGGCAGATGGTAGCCTCTTTACTGGTACTTTGATGCAAAAATGGCCAGTTCGTCGAGGCCGTCCCTTTGCACAAAAACTGATTCCGGTAGAGCCTTTGGTCACAGGTCAACGGGTTATTGATACCTTCTTCCCTGTTACGAAAGGTGGAGCTGCAGCTGTCCCTGGTCCTTTTGGAGCTGGAAAAACCGTCGTGCAACACCAGGTGGCCAAGTTTGCCAACGTAGACATCGTGATCTACGTTGGTTGTGGGGAACGTGGAAATGAAATGACGGACGTTCTGAATGAATTTCCAGAATTGATCGATCCAACAACTGGCCAATCCATCATGCAACGAACGGTTTTAATCGCCAATACTTCGAACATGCCAGTAGCAGCGCGGGAAGCTTCCATCTACACAGGGATCACCATTGCGGAATATTTCCGTGATATGGGCTATTCTGTTGCCATCATGGCCGATTCGACATCGCGCTGGGCTGAAGCTCTCCGTGAAATGTCTGGTCGTCTAGAAGAAATGCCAGGGGATGAAGGCTACCCGGCCTACCTTGGTAGCCGGATTGCTGAATATTACGAGCGTGCCGGTCGAGTCAAGACGCTCGGAACCACTGCGCGTGAAGGCTCGATTACGGCGATCGGTGCCGTTTCTCCTCCAGGTGGAGACATTTCAGAGCCGGTGACCCAAAATACCCTGCGGATTGTCAAGGTCTTCTGGGGACTAGATGCTCAGTTGGCGCAACGCCGCCACTTCCCAGCCATCAATTGGTTGAGTTCTTATTCCCTTTACCAAGATGAAGTGGGCCAATATATCGATCAACATGAGCAGATTAGCTGGGCAGAAAAAGTGACCCGCGCCATGAACCTGTTGCAAAAAGAGAGTGAATTGCAAGAAATCGTCCGCTTGGTTGGTCTAGATTCCTTGTCTGAGAAAGACCGCTTGACCATGAATGCGGCCAAGATGATCCGCGAAGACTACCTGCAACAAAATGCCTTTGATGAGGTCGATACCTATACCTCTTTCAGCAAGCAGGTGGCCTTATTGACCAACATTTTGACCTTTGACCAAGAAAGTCAGAAAGCACTAGAATTAGGAGCTTACTTTACAGAAATCATGGAAGGAACCGTGGCCCTTCGAGACCGTATTGCCCGGAGCAAGTTCATCCATGAGGACCAGTTAGCAACCATTCAAGCCCTGAAAGAAGAAATCGTAGAAACCCTACACCAAATCGTCGCAAAAGGAGGAGTAGACAATGAGCGTGATTAAAGAATACCGTACTGTCAGCGAAGTTGTTGGCCCCTTGATGATTGTCGATCAGGTCGAGGGGGTTCACTACAATGAACTGGTAGAAATCAAGCTTCATGATGGAACGACCCGTCAGGGACAAGTCCTCGAAGTCCAAGAAGACAAGGCCATGGTCCAGCTCTTTGAAGGATCTAGCGGGATCAACTTGGAAAAAGCCAAGGTTCGCTTTACCGGACGTCCCCTAGAACTTCCTGTATCTGAAGACATGGTGGGACGGATCTTTAACGGGATGGGCAAACCGATCGATGGCGGTCCAGAGATTATCCCAGAGAAGTACTTGGACATTGATGGTCAAGCCATCAACCCTGTTTCACGGGACTATCCGGATGAATTTATACAGACAGGGATCTCAGCCATTGACCATTTGAATACCTTGGTTCGGGGTCAAAAACTCCCCGTGTTCTCAGGTTCTGGTCTCCCTCACAAGGAGTTGGCAGCTCAAATCGCCCGTCAAGCAACCGTGCTTAATTCGGAGGAAAACTTCGCCGTGGTCTTTGCGGCCATGGGAATTACCTTTGAAGAAGCCGAGTTCTTTATGAACGACCTGCGGGAGACAGGGGCTATTGATCGCTCTGTCCTCTTCATCAACCTAGCCAATGACCCAGCTATCGAGCGGATTGCGACCCCTCGGATCGCCTTGACCGCGGCAGAATATTTGGCCTATGAAAAAGACATGCACGTCTTGGTCATCATGACCGACATGACCAACTACTGTGAAGCCCTTCGGGAAGTATCTGCTGCCCGCCGGGAAGTTCCAGGACGTCGGGGCTATCCAGGGTACCTTTATACCAACCTCTCAACCCTCTACGAACGTGCAGGACGCTTGGTTGGAAAGAAAGGATCTGTGACTCAGATTCCAATCCTCTCCATGCCGGAGGATGACATCACCCACCCCATCCCTGACTTGACAGGCTACATCACGGAAGGACAAATTATCTTGTCCCGCGATCTCTACAATAGTGGTTACCGCCCACCGATCAATGTTCTTCCATCCCTTTCTCGTTTGAAGGACAAGGGTTCTGGTGAAGGCAAGACTCGGGAAGACCATGCGGCGACCATGAACCAGCTCTTTGCGGCCTATGCCCAAGGAAAACAAGCCAAAGAACTGGCTGTAGTGCTTGGGGAGTCTGCCTTGTCCGATACCGACAAGCTTTATGTCAAATTTACCGACCGCTTTGAGCAAGAATACATCAACCAAGGCTTTACCACCAATCGGACGATTGAGGAAAGTTTGGATCTCGGTTGGGAACTCTTATCCATCCTTCCACGAACAGAGCTCAAACGGATCAAGGATGAGATGATTGACAAGTATCTGCCAAACAAAGAGGACTAGCCTATGGCACGATTAAATGTAAAACCAACTCGGATGGAGCTTAATATTCTCAAAGAGCGCCTCAAGACAGCAACCCGGGGGCATAAGTTGCTCAAGGACAAGCGGGATGAACTCATGCGCCGCTTTATTGAAGCTGTTCGTGAGAATAATCGCCTGCGCCAAAAGGTAGAGGCGGCGCTTGTGGACAATATGCAAGATTTCGTGATGGCCAAGTCACTAGAGAGCGACCTCATGGTGGAA
This sequence comes from Streptococcus sp. OMI870, assembly GCF_047460295.1. Lineage (NCBI taxonomy): Bacteria > Bacillati > Bacillota > Bacilli > Lactobacillales > Streptococcaceae > Streptococcus > Streptococcus sp. OMI870. The sequence continues at coordinate 58,942 of NZ_JASHGM010000006.1, read as the reverse complement.
GAAATCTTTGCTGTACCTACGCGAGAAGTGATGCTGCATATTGAGGAAGAAAATGTCATGAGTGTGCGCGTGCCCAAGCTCCATGCCCGTATCGATAATCCATACGGAGATGATGAAGGGGACGTGGTCTATAGCTATCTCGCCTCTAACAGTCAAATGGATAGCACCATCCAAGAAATGGGTAACCTCCTTCCAGATTTGCTCAAGTTAGCGGAAATCGAAAAAAGCTGCCAACTCATGGCAGATGAAATCGAGAAAACCCGCCGTCGAGTGAATGGACTCGAGTATGCGACCATCCCAGACCTCAAAGAGACCATCTACTATATCGAAATGAAACTCGAGGAAGCCGAACGCGCCAACCTCGTCAGAATCATGAAGGTCAAATAAGATACATCAAGATACAAAGCCCGTAAAATGCAAAGTGAAAATAGGGAGCAGGACAGAAGCACTGTTGTATAGAATGCTTCGTTGTCCTGCCCCCACAAGGCTGATTAGGATTTTTCCGAGCTCTTAAAGCGAGAGAAAAATCCAATCAGCTACTGTGCCTTTGAAGTCAGTACTATTACAGTTTGCGTTTTTCACACAGGCATTTAGGGCGTGTTCAGTTGCTTTATACATACAAGAACCTCATCTAGGTACCGCTCCTGGATGAGGCTTTTTTTGTACCCTGGAACTCTTCTTCCAGCACCTTATTATGTTACTAGTTTGTAACAATATGACAAGAAAGACGAAATGTTACAAGAAAAATACAGTTTTGTTAAATAGCCAAAAAGGCCTGTTATTATTTTTAAATTGTGATAAGATAGTATAGTAGTTCATTTGTCCAAGATAATCTTGAGCAAAAAAACAAAGAAAAAAGAGGATAAAAGATGAAATTAAAAGTTAATACGAAAGCCTTGATCGCTTCAACAGTAGCTCTTGCAGTGATTCCATTTACAAAAGCCACTGCAGAAACACTCGAAGATTGGGTAGCTCGTTCAGTAGATGAAATCAAACATGATATCCAACAAAGTGGTGAAAACCAACAAACTTATACTGTTAAATACGGTGATACATTGAGCTCTATCGCAGAAGCGCTAGGAATCGATGTTCATGTGTTGGCAAACTTGAACAATATCAGTAACATGGATTTGATCTACCCAGGTACTGTTTTGAAAACAACAGTAAACGATCAAAAAGAAGTAACTTCAGTTGAAATCCAAACTCCTCAAGTAGGTTCGACAGACGCAACAGTTGCAAGTGCTGACTTGACAACGAACCAAGTGACAGTTGCTGATCAAACAGTCGCTGTAAACGATCTGTCAAAACCAGTGAATGAAGATAACAAAGCTGTACCAGTTGCGCCAGCAGCAGCTCCTGCAGTAGAAGAAGCCCCAGCACAACCAGCTGAAGCTCCTGTTGTTGAAGTTCCAGCAGCAGAAACTCCAGCACAACCAGTTGTTCCAGAAACACCAAGCTACGGTGCTCCAGCTGTGAATGTTGAAATTCAAAATCAAGAAGCGCCAGCAGCTCCTCAAGCAGCCCCAGTGGCAGAAACTCCAGCAGAAGCGCCAGCAGCTCCTGCAGTAGAAGAAGCGCCAGCACAACCAGCAGCAGAAACTCCAGCCACACCTGAAGTGCAACCATTAGCATCAACTCCAACAAGTGGAAATACTATTCCAACTGATCCAAACCTTCAACCACAGGCTGAAGCTTTCCGTCAAGAAGTTGCAGCGAAATTCGGCATCACCAACATCGGTGGTTACCGTGCAGGAGATCCAGATGATCATGGTAAAGGACTTGCAGTAGACGTTATGGTTCCTACAAATTCAGAACTTGGAGATCAAGTTGCGCAATATGCGATTGATAACATGGACCGTGCAGGTATCTCATATATTATCTGGAAACAACAATTCTATATGCCAGTAAATAATATTTACGGACCAGCTAACACTTGGAATCAAATGCCAGACCGTGGTGATGATACAGCAAACCACAACGACCACGTGCATATCTCATTTAACGGATAATAAACCATTGAACTAGGCCTAGTGCCTAGTTCTTTTTTGTATTTTTTAAAAAAGAAAGGCTGGAACACGAATGCTCCAACCAGAATGAAATTATAAAATGTGATCGACCTTTTCAACCTCATAAAGGGCAATTGCCATGATGATGGTTAAAACCAGTAGCATGAGGATAGCTGGTGTCCAAGAGTGGAAGAGAGATTTGCTGTAGCCGAAGAGGATGGGACCAAAAGCAGCAAAGACGTAGCCTCCTGTTTGGGCAAGACCAGAAAGTTGAGCTGTCTTTTCAGGTGTACTGGATTTCATGGAGAAAGCGACCATGAGGTAAGGAAAGAGCGAACTAACGGAACTTCCTATCAGGGCATTGATGACGAGCCAGTAGAAGAAGTTGCTGGTCGGGATTAAGAGCATGGCTACTCCCAGAATCCCTGCTCCAACAACAATAGTAAGCATCAAGCGTCGATTGCGATCGGATAATCGTGTCGTTAAACTTGGGATAGTCAAGGAAAAGGGAAGGCTAATAAGAGTATAAACCGTAGCAAGAAGACCAGATTCAACCTGTGAAACACCAGCTTGAACAGCCATAGTTGGAAGCCAGGTCATGCTTGTATAGAAAAGTAGAGACTGAAGTCCACCAAAAATCATGATAGCCCAAACGTATTTATTGGTATACCATTTACTACTAGATTCACTAGTCATCGTCTTTTTAAGATGGTGGTTGTAGCGAAGGTTGGGGATCCAGATGAGTAAAGCCAGTGCACAGACGACAGTCAAGATGTTGACTAGCCCTTGCCAAGAAGTAGCTTGGGTGATGGGAACAGCCACAGAAGCTGCGATCGCTGTAGACATCCCCATAGAAGTGATGTATAAAGTGGTTAAAATACCGAGTTGCTTCGGTCGATTTGCCTGGATCAGACTTGGAAGCAGAACATTGAGAAAAGCAATACTTGCTCCAATCAAGATAGTTCCCAGATAGAGAAAGGGGAGGTTGATCGTTCGAATGGCAGATCCAATCGTCATTGCAATCAAGACAAGAAAGAAGAGACGCTCAATCCCTAATTTTTGAGCAAATTGAATCGCAAAAGGTGAGAAAATGGCAAAGGTGAGAAGTGGCAAGCTAGTCAATAGTCCCAGAGAGCTCACATCAACCCCCAAACCAGCTGCGATGTCAGACAAGACCGTCGGAAGCGTAGTAAATGGTGTTCGTAAAATAATCCCAAGCATAATGATGCCCGGGATGAATAGCATAGAATGTGTTTTTTTCATAAATCCTCCTCAGACAAAAATTCTCTTCATTATAACATAGATTGAAGAGAAATTGGAGTATTGTACAAATGAAGGGTTAGGATCGTAGTTCTCACTGTCGTTCGAACTGCATCAATATCTCTAAATTCGGTTGAACTCTCTGAGTTCACCTCATTAAGAGATGTAGAAAAAGCCACCGGTTTTGGTGGCTCTTATAGGGAGATTATTATGAAAAAGTTTAGGATTTTCTATCAAACAAAGTTAGGAGGTCTTCATTTGATGATTTCATTATAAGGCATCTTGCTTAAAGAAAACTTAAGAAAAGTCTCTAATGGAAAGAATCGGTCTGAAGTCTGAGAAAATACATTAGCCAGTATCATAAACAGGATGCGTTTTTTATTTAAAATAATAAAGATCGTAGTTCTTACTAGCGTTCGAACTGCATCAACGTACCTAAGCTCATAAACGTTCGAAAAGAGAACAAGGACCGTAGTTTTCGCTTCGCTCAAACTGCATCAATATCTCTAAATTCGGTTGAACTCTCTGAGTTCACCTCATTAAGTATTATAAGGATCGTAGTTCTCACTGTCGTTCGAACTGCGTCAACGTACCTAAACTCGCTGATGTTCGTAAAGGTACGTAGAAAAAGCCACCGGTTTTGGTGGCTCTTATAGGGAGATTATTATGAAAAAGTTTAGGATTTTCTATCAAACAAAGTTAGGAGGTCTTCATTTGATGGTTTTATTATAAGGCTGATTTCTTAAAGAAAACTTAAGAAAAGACGCTGTTTATAAGAATCGGTCTTAGGTCTGATAATTTTTTACAACAGAAACTATTTAGATTTTTTTCTAAATAGAGTTGACAAAATCATATGAAAGGTTTACTTTCTATTTAGAAAGATATCTAAATAGATTAGAGGAGATAGAGAATGAACTTTGCGCAAACATTTAAAGCTTTATCGAATCCGATAAGAAGAAGTATCTTAGAACTGCTAAAGGCGGGGAAATTATCTGCTGGCGATATCGCTGGTCACTTTGATGTGGCAGGAGCGACCATTTCCCATCATTTAAGCCTCCTCAAGCAGGCAGATTTAATTCGAGAGGAAAAAGAGAAGAATTTTATCTACTATGAACTCAATACTTCTGTCTTGGAGGATTTAATGGTCTGGCTCGTTGATTTGAAAGGAGACTCTACTGATGAAAACGAATAAAAAACTATTGATATTAACTTCTATGGTGATACTTTTCCCCATACTTTGGGGATTGATCATTTGGCCACAATTGCCTAACCAAATCCCGATTCACTTTAATGTTGCTGGTCAGGCCAATAACTTCCAATCAAAACCCCTGGTTGTGTTTGGCCTTCCTATCCTCCTTCTCTTGGTGCATCTGTTTGTGATCTTTATGATCAGACGTGATCCTAAGAATCGCACGATGAATGAAAAAATGGTCAAAGTAAACCACTGGTTGACTCCAATCGTTTCCTTAAGTGTCTTCTATCTCATCTATAGTAAGGCGCTAGGCTCTACGACCAATCCCTCTATTGTTGTTTCGGTTTTGCTAGGCCTCATCTTTGTAATCATGGGCAATTACATGCCTAAGTTGAAAGTGAATCACACGGTTGGGATCCGTCTGCCTTGGACCTTGCAGAGTGAAGATAACTGGCACAAAACCCATCGCTTGGCAGGGAAATTGTGGGTCCTCGGAGGTTTGATCCTTCTACTTGAAGCAGGCCTTCAATTCGCTCTTTCTTATGTACTGGTGCTGGTCATCCTCGCTATTGTCCTTATCCCTGTAATGTACTCTTATCAATTAAGTCGGAAAAATCGTTAGTATGAAAAAACAACCAGAGAAGAAGCAGTCGTGAACTGTTTCTTTTCCGGTTGTTTTTGCTTGTTCATCGTTTCAAATTTAAAACTTTCAGGAAAATACTTATTTTTCGGAAAGATACGTGAGAATAATAATCTAAGAAGAATTCTGGAGCCATATAACCAAAAATTTTTTTAGAGCTAATTATCCTTAATTATGTACTTTATTTAAGTGAAAACTAAAAATTTTTCAAATGTACATTTTATAATTAATTTTTAGTTTTAACTAGGTGGAGAATTATGCTATAATCGAATTGAAATTGAGGCTAGATAATATAGGAGATTTATAATGGCGACAGTGTTTGATGTAGCATTTTGGTAAAGTATGGAAAAAGTACAAGTAAATATATTTTATCGAAAGGAGAGATATATGAGTGAAATAGTTATTAATGCTCAGAATTTATCTAAAAATTTTTATAATTTTGATTCAAGACTCCCATTTATCAAGAGATTTTTGAAACGTAATCAAATAACGATTCGAGCTGTTCAAGATATTAGTTTTACGATTAAGAGAGGGAGTATAGTTGGCTTTATTGGGAGTAATGGAGCTGGTAAATCCACAACGATTAAAATGTTGACTGGGACTCTTTATCCTAGTTCCGGAAAATTAGAAGTGAATGGAGAAATTCCATTTAAAAGAAGTATAAATTTTAGAAAAAAAATTTCAATAGTAGTAGGAAATAAATTACAGTTATTTCAAGATGTTTCGGCTATGGATTATTTTCAATTGATTGGTACTTTATATGAGGTAGAACCGGCGATTTTACAAGAACGAATTCAGGAATTAAGCAATTTGTTGAATGTAAAAGATCAGCTTTACCAGCAGGTCCGGACCCTCTCTCTTGGACAAAAAATGAAAATGGAGTTTATCGCGGCATCTTTAACAAGTCCGGAAATATTATTTTTAGACGAGCCTACTATAGGGTTAGATATACAGTCTAAAAAAGATATCAGAATATTTTTAAAGAAAATGAATGAAGAATGTCATACTACTATTATTTTAACGAGTCATGATATGGATGATATTTCGTCTGTTTGTGACGAATTAATCGTCATTGACAAAGGAAAAATTATTTTGCAGGAGTCAATGGATGTTATTTTATCTAAATTTTCTGATTTTAAATATTTAAAGATAAAAATGACATTAGATTTGGTACCAGAGTTATGCTCTGTTAAAGGAGTAGTAGTCATTTCTCAAACAAAATCGGAATGTATACTAAAAATACCTAGAGATTTTGTCTTTGAGACATTAGAATCAATCAATAAGCTTGTAGATATAGAAGATTTTGAAATATCAAATCTTTCTTTAGAAGAAATTATTTTACAAAACTATTTTACAAAAAAGGAGCACAATTGAAAAAAGAAATGTCTATTATTCTGATATCATTTCGATCTATTTTGAACTATAAATCAAGTGTACTATTGTTAATGTTACAGGCAAGTATACAAATTATGATATCAGTATTTTTATGGACGTATATATATCAGAGTAACCAGATAAATATAGCAGGATATGATTTTACCTCAATGGTTCAATACTATTTGGGAACTATAATTTTTTCATATTTTGTTTTTTATCCAGTTGATTGGGAAATCAATGACGATGTTCATTCAGGAAATTTTTTTAGCATATTAATAAAACCTGTTACTTTTTATAAGTATTATTTTTGTAAAATGCTTGGAGATAGGCTTGCTCATTTATTATTTATCATCATTCCTGTCATTTTATTCTCCAGTGTTTATTACAAGAATGAGTTATTAACCATTGAAATTCTTATTTTAGGAAGTATTGCAATTATTCTATCTATGGTTCTATGGTTTTTAATATCATGTTGTGTAGGTATGCTTTCTTTTTGGTTAGAAAATATATTTTTTGTCCTTACTGTTAAAGAAATAGTAATTCAGTTTTTATCAGGAATATTATTGCCTTTAAGTTTTTTTTCAAATAATTTTCGTCTGTTTTTAGATGTATTACCTTTTAAATACTTAGTATATGAACCGCTTCAGATGTTTAGTAATGATACATATAAATTAATAGACTATTTGAGAATTATTTGTATTCAATTGATTTGGTGCATCATTTTTTATATTATATCAAGATTCATATTGAGAAAAGGAGTGGAGCACTTCTCAAATGTGGGAGGATAAAATGTTTAGAATAAAAGTAATTTTTAGGCTACTTCATTTTGGTTTTAAATCTGATATGAATTTTCATTTTGACTTCTTTTGTGGTCTATTTTCGTCGATACTGTGGATTGGTTTACCTATTGTATTTTTTAGATTGATTTTCTTAAACATAGACTCTTTTAATGGTTGGGACTATTATCAAATTTTATTTTTGGTAGGTTCCTACACTATTGTAGATGGAGTTATGATGGGATTGTTAATTAGAAGTATGGGAATTTTAGAATCAGATATTTTGAGTGGTAACTTGGATCAAATTTTATTGAGGCCGTTTGATACTCAGTTGTTCTATATTTTTAGATCATTTAATTTAGTTCAATTCGTGAATACTTTTTTTGGTCTTGCGATCATTTTTATAAGTTATGGAAATTTAAATGTACATTTAAATTCATTAAAAATATTATTTTATATCCTTTCTTTAATGTGTGGTTGTATTATATATTATTCAATTTGGTTTCTAATAACGATTAGTTCATTTTGGTTCCCAACTAAATTTTCAAAAGTAGATGTATTTTTGAATTATATTGGAATTTCTAAGTATCCATATAATATTTTTACAGGTATTAACAGATTGATCACTATGTTATTTGTTCCCAATTTATTAATTGCCAATCCTGCAGTATTAATATTTTTAGGGAAAGATACATTGAACCTATTTTTCTATCAAATAGTTTTTACAGTTTTTTTGATTATTATCAGTCGTACAATTTTTAGAAAAGGATTGAAAAAATATGAAAGTGCAGGAAGATAAACAATGTTGTTCAGTTATATGTTTGACTAAAGGAAGTGATTCGCTGTACTTTGTTTTGTGGTCATTGAAACATCAGATAATTATAAACTATAATTTAAAGAATAGTATTATTAACTTATAGGTGCTAAGAGAAAATTTAAAGAAATTCCCTCATTCAATCAAACTTATTCATATTTTTTAAAATAAGAAAATAGTTGGATTTTGATGATGGTTGATATAAAGCTAAACTGAAAGTACCTGAAATCCAACTGTGCCAAACCAGGTCATACGATCTGTGAGAAAAAGAACACATAACAAAAAGAGGAGCTTCACAATAAAGTTCCTCTTCTTTTAAATATCCGAATCATTATTCTTATTTCAAAAAAGGTAGTGAAAAAGGTAGTGATTCGGTTGATTTATATTGCAATGTAGTGAAATTTAGAATTTCAAGAATCGCTTAAAATCAAGGTTTCTAACATCTATTGACGTGTAGTGAACCCCTATTTCACCTCTGTAAGCGTAATATGTAATTTAGCAAGTTTCATGATGTATAGAAACGTTGATTTTATGGGCTTTTCAATCTTTCAATTATTGATGAAATTGGGTGATTTTGACCTTGCTTTAGTTTTAATCAGACAAAAATAAGACAAAATCCACTCTTTAATTAAGTGAAGTCAAAACCAACTCTGCTTCACATAACAAAAACTAAGTGAAGTCAAAACGGGTTTCGCTTCACTAAGAAATGAATAAATGAAGTAAAGAGGGCTTTCGCTTCACTAAAGAAGAAATAAGTGAAGCAGGAATGAATATTACTTCATTAGGAGATAGCTTATTGAACGATTGAAAGAAGTTGAGGACAATAGTAGGTTCTATTCCTTTGAGCATTATCTGTTGAAATATAACCCTCATCAATTAACTTATTCAGTAAAGTGTAGGTAGTTCTCTTAGAAATTCTTAGGTGTTCACTAACTTGTTCTGCCTTAAAGATTGGAGCCGAGAATATAAAGTCAAGAAGCTGGATACCTGATATAGAATGAAGCTTAGGGATGACTTGTTCCTTCATAATGCTATATAGGTTTAGTATGTCTTGAGCTTTTTTTGTACTCTCTTCTGCGGACAATATCACTCCTTCTAGATAGTACTTAAACCAGTCTTTCCAGTTGTTGTTTTTTGAAATATTTGACAGATGGGATATGTAAAGAGACCTATCTTTTTCAAAGTATGAACTCATATAAAAGGTTGGGTAAGAAAGGAGTTCCTGATAATATAAGAACAGTGGTATGAGCAATCGCCCAATTCGTCCATTACCGTCTTCAAAAGGGTGAATCATTTCAAATTGAGCATGAATAATTGCCGACTGAACCAACAAGTCTAAATCATCATAATGTATATATTGCTCTAAGTTAGACATGTATTCGGGTGTTTGTTCCGCAGGTACAGGAGTGTATGATATAGAAGCTATGCTACCGATATAGTTTTGATTTCTCTTAAAATTACCAGGATTTTTACTACTGCCTCTAACATTATCTAGAAGAATTTTGTGCATTTCTTTAATAATTCTATTGGATAATGGCAATCCTTTAGAATCGTTGTTATTGATAGTGGAAATGTTTTCTAGAGCATAAAAGAGAGCTTTTCGGTAGTTAATGATTTCATGCAATTCATCACGCTCAATATCAACTTTATTACCTGCTTCATAATTAAGTAAGTCTTCCAAAGTAGCATGAGTTCCTTCAAGTTTTGAGGAGAGAACGGCTTCTTGGCTAAGCAAGGGAGAAATCAGTAACATAGGGTTAATGATGGATTCTAAAAATCCTTCATAAGTACCAATAGCAATATTGGCTTTGGTGACTAGCTTAATAATTTGAGGGTCAGTATATATTGAAGTATAGTCAAAAGGGAGTTTTTGTGGTAAATGTGGTTTGGGTATATTTTTAAATCTATCCATTTTCATCTTCCTATCTAAAGTTATTTTTCCACCCAGTCAGTCCAATCATCAAAGGACGTGTTATTGTAAAGTTCTATCAATCGAGGTCTGACAGATTGGATAATTTCAACTAATTCATGTCCTTCATGAAATTGTGAAAAAGGCATACCGACTGTTGCTTGGGACATATCTGAAAGCAGCTGTCTTGTTGTTTGGCCATCCGCAAGTGTATTGATTAGAAAACCGAGTAGGTAATTGGAATCATAGCTAACTTCTACACCTGCTGATGGCGAATCTTTAATCAGGCGTTCATAGCCCTTTTTAATTTCTTTTTTGATTTTATCTTTGGAAAGGATTTCTAGATTTCCGATAAAATCATATGAAGTATAGATTTGGTTAGCAAAGTAATCAGAAAGTTCGTTGATTTTAGTATCATCAAGTCCGTCTTGCTGGCTTAAGTAGGTTTTGGCTTCCTTCCTAATTGTGTCCCTCAGCGTATCATAAAGCATTTCAAAAAAGATATCATCTAGGTACCCTTCTTTTGGGTATCCAAATTCATTTTCCCAGTCAGGATTTTCAAATGTTCCAATGGTTACTCCCCCACTTCTTGTGACCGATTGTATTGGATTTGTTTTTATTCTAAAAAGCTCTTCTTTTATTTTTAATGGAGTATCAGGATACTCATCTAGGAATGTGCCATAACCAAGTTTTCTAAGGTAAAGTTCAATATATTCTTCCAATTCTCCGTAGTAAAACCAACCTACGGGTTTTCCATAGATTTTTGACACTTTCTCTAAAACTTCAAGAGGAGCTAAGTTATCTCCTCTTACATATGCGTTAATCGTTGATTTTTTTAATCCAAGACGGTTTCCAAATTCAGTAAAAGACAAATTTAATTCATCTTTGACTTGTCTTAATCTTTGACCAACAGTCTTTTTATCAGGTTTAAGTATTTCAAACATAGGTTACCTCTCAGACTATTATAACACAGGTGTTTATAAAATCGTACATTTTTTGAGAAAAACGCTTGACTTCGTGTATGATATCGTATATAATTATTAATGAGCATTAAGGTTGCTCAAAAATTTTACACCAAACGTACATAAAATCGTACATGTGTGTTAGAGAGGAGCTAACCCAACAATCAAAAAAGAAAGGAGGGTACAAAAAATCCTTGAACAATCTGGTACATCGTTCAAGGACAGTAAATCTAATTGCTGTAATTATACCAGATATTTCGGATAAACGCTAGTTGAATGCAGAATCAGAAAATACAGGTAAACTAATGAGTAAATACGATTATCAAGAAGTTGTAGATAGGGTTGATGGTCTCAACTCAGTCTCAACATTGAAAAAGTGGCGGTTAAAGATTGAAAGTCTAACTGGTACTCAATTCAATGAAAGTAGAGTGAGAACGGGTCGAAAATCTTATTCTAAAGTTTATCTTTTTACAGAAGATGACCTAAATCATTTTCAAGCGATTGCTGATAAGAAGTCTTCGTTGGGACTGGAAAGAGCAATTCTAAGTGTTTATGGGTTTTCTAAAGAAAATGATTATCAAAAACCTATTAGAGAACTTGTTGATGAGCTAGAGGTCTCCTTTAAGGAAATCCGAGAAGATTATCGAAGGAACCTAGCAAAGTTGAAACAGGAGTTAGAAGTGCTTCTGGATAGAATCCAGACCTTAGAGAAAGAGAATGAAAAGAAATCATCTAAGAGACTTGGCTTCTTTCATCGATGAAGACGGTTCGCCACCCCACCACTGGGCGAGTGGTCAACACGGTAGCCCAGAGCAGGTGGGAAAGGTGGCAAACGGCTGAACTCGATTTGACATTTGCACCCCAGTCCCTATTAGGGGGTGCACACATACATAAAATGTGGTCAAATTCCTTGATACGCAAGGGGTTCAGTGATTTGAAGCAAATTTCACGAAAAAACATTTATGAAGCCTATGATATCAACGGTTTACGATTGATTTCATGTAGGCGTAGCTTTTATGAATAGGAGAAAAAACATGACAAAATTTAACTTAACAGACGAAACTATAAAAGTTGGCGACTTGAAATTGGATAAATCACAATTTGACATTCCAAAGAAAGTGACCATCCTTTCTTCACGAGTTGCACCAGTCTATAAAAATGTCAATGGCGAAAGCATTTCGACAGATGAAGTAGCTAAAATTACTTGCTCTGTACAAGATACAGACAAAATCCAAGCCTTGAAAGACCTGGGCTATTCCCCTGATGACCTCAAGGGTATTCGCTTGGAGATTGTAGACAACCTTGACAAGTTGGCTAAATCCGTTGAAAAGGATGAGCTGAACTCACTTGTAGTAGAACTTGTCAATCCAGAAGTCCACCTTAGTTGGCGAGCTAATAATAATGGTGGTGGAAATTGGGGAGGCTTAAAACTAGTGGCAACTGATATTAAATTTATTGGAGCCTAGACATGGATAACTCAGTGATGTTAGACTACTTAGCCGCAACGATTAAAGGCTTAGCTCCAGATGATGTCATTGAGAAAATCCTCATTCTTCCTAAAGATAAGTTTGTTCTCAATGAATGGGGGATAAACAAGTACCAAAGGCATTATGCCTTCTCAGAGATAAAGGTTTACTTCAATAAAGACTGGGAATCAAAAATGGGAGTTTTTATCGAACTGAGAGGGCAGGGGTGCCGTCAGTATGAAGAATACATGGAAAGCAATGTCAATAACTGGGTAACCCTGATGAAACGCATTTCTGAATGCCATAGTAACTTTACAAGACTAGATATCGCCAATGATATTTTTGATGATAGCCTATCCGTCCCGCTTATTTATAGTTATTGTAAAAAGCAACTCTGCATATCAACCGCTAAAACCTTTGATTACCATGAAAAGAGTATTCTTGAAAATGGTGAAAAGGTTGGTGAAATGGTAACGATTGGTGTTAGAGGTACTCAGCAATGGTGCATCTATAATAAGCTATTAGAACAAAAACTGGATAAAGATTTACCAGAAATGCCCTCATCATGGACAAGAGCAGAGCTTAGATGTTGGCAAGAAAAGGCAAACTTACTGGCTCAACAGATAAAAAAAGGACGTCCCCTTAAAGAGATTTACTTTGAAGCGATTAATGGACACTATCGCTTTGTCAGTCCGAGAGATAAGGATTCCAACCGTTGGCGAAGAAAAAACGTAAAATGGTGGAATGACTACTTAGAAACACAAGAAAAGACGGTCTTAAGTGTAAAGCGGACAAAACCCACCCTAAAACGGTCTGAGCTATGGACAGAGAAGCAAGTCTCACGAACACTTGGAAAACTCTATGTAGCAAAAGCAGAATCTTACGGACAAGAAAAGGCAAATGGCTATATTCAACACTTACTTGAGATTGGGATATCCAAACTAACGGAAACAGATGAGACTGATATTCAGCAGTACAAACAAGAGCAACAAAGCTCAGCCTATTGGGGCATAGGAAAAGACGACCTGTAGCAAACTACAAATCGCCTTTCCAAAAATAACTAACTTGATTATAACCAAAATAGAAGGAGAATTCAATGGCAACATTAAAAACAGAACATGATTTTGACTTGACCCGTAACTGGTACCGTAAATCCGTCTTTCTAGATGAACTCTGGCATGGCATGACCGTTGCAACGCTCAATAGCTATATTCGTCAGATGAAGGACAGCCCATACTCTTTCGGTATTAAAGGAACACATGGCAATGTCTTTATTCACTCAGAAGTCTTCGTGGCATGGTTTGACTACAAAATTGCCAATCAATATGTCGCAAAGATGGCGTAGGTAATACCTATGAGAGATAATAGTTCAAGAGTACTCATCATCAGTTCTTGGCGAACAGACCCTTATAAAGCAGGCAATGTCTTGGTGAAGTTCGCTATGCGATTTACCCACCCTATTACTAAAAAATCTCACAAGAAATACCTTTCTACAGGTGCTGGTAAAGGGTGGTTTACCACTAAGGCAAGACCAAGTAAAAAGACATCTTCTGGAAAAGAACGTCTTTTGGTCAGCGATATTAAAAACTCACAATTGATTACACAGGTCACGCAAGAACTGAACAAATTAGTTGATGACTATATCGCTGAGGTAACAGGTATTAAGCCTAAGAAAGCCAAGAGACTTTTAACCCTAGAAGAAATCGCTAAGCCCTATGATGAAGATGGAAGTCTTTATGGTAAAGCCTTTAAAGCATGGTATGAAAGGGTCAAACCAGCCAATAATACTCTTAAAACAAGGGTTACTATCTATAACCGCTATATCGTGCCTAATTTTGATACCAGAATGTCTATCACAAAATTTGCCTCTATGACAGAGGAAATTCAAAATCTAATCAATGCTTCTTCCATGCACATGGCAAGAAACCTGCATATTTATCTTAAGATGGTTTTTGATTGGTCAGTCGAAAACGGACAGATTACTCTTACACAAGACCCGATTGCCAACAATAAGGTTAAAAGGCGGGTTCTGACAAAGAGTGAGGAGCAAAACAAGAAACGTGAAGATATTGCAGAAAAATACCTAGAAGCAAGTGAGGTTAACTACGTTCTCCGACTGATAGAAAGCTGGACTAACCGTCCTGATAATCAACTTATCGCAGATGTGCTGAGAATGATTTTTCTAACAGGTATGAGACCAAGTGAAGTTCTGGGTTTGAATGAGGATATGCTTGATTTTGAGGAGAAGTGGATAAAGGTTCATTGGCAGAGGGCAAGCAAAAATAAATCAGATGAGGTAATGGAAGCACTTAATCTTGACGGAAAGGAACGCTACCGAGCAGACCTTAAGACCAAGGAAAGTGTCCGAACGATTCCAATGAGTCCTGAGGTAGAGAAAATTTTGCGACATTATATAGACAGAAATAAGTTTCAAGCTCAATTTAACCCTACTTATCAAGACCTAGGCTATCTCTTTACCAGAACCTATATCAGAACAGGTAATCGGCAAGGCTCTCCGCTTTATCATAATGAACTCTCACAATTCCTGAGAGGTGGTTCTAGTCAGTCAGCAAAATATAATAAAAAATCTGGTAAACCCTATAAGGACATAGATAGCTTCCTAGACTTTGGCAGACCGATTCATGTTATCCCTCATATGTTCCGCCATAGCTTTATCTCCATTATGGCTAGCGAAGGTATAGACCTCTCCACCATTCGAGAATTTGTTGGACACTCGGAGGATTCCAAGGAGATTGAGCGTGTCTATCTCCATGTGATTAAAAAGCAAAAAGACACCATGAGAGGAGCTGTAGAAAGGCTGGAAAAATTGATTAATAATAAGAACTAAGTGTGGAAAGGAGGATACTGCCTCCTTTTCTATTTGACATAGATATTTTTTTAGGATATAATTTAGTCTGTAATCAGACCAAAAGAGAGGTAAGGAATTATTTTGGAAACAGATTTTATGAAGCAATTATCAGTACAAGAGAAAGAATTCTCATCTCTTTATCGTGTCATGGCTAAGAATTTTGGGCTATCTGAGAGTAGCGTGTGGGTCTGTTATTTTTTATTAGTAAATAGTGGTGATATCACTCAGCAGGACTTGGTTGAACAGATGATGTTCCCAAAACAAACCATTCACTCTTCGGTAAAAAAGTTGAGTGCTGACCAATATGTAAGGGTGACGCCACTACCAAGTTCTCGTAAGAGCAAGAAATTGTCCTTGACTGAAAAAGGCAAAACTTATATAGAGATGACCGTTGCTAAAATGGTGGAAGCAGAAAAAGAAGCAATAAGGGCCATGGGGCAAGAGGATATGCAAAAATATGTTGAACTTCAAGGAAAATATCTAACTCTTGTGAAGAATGAATTTACTAAAGCTGAGCTGTTAACTTTAACTGACGATATGGAGAATAATTGATGGAAACAGATAGTATTGAAATTTTTGGTGCTAAAGAGCACAATCTAAAAGACTTTGATGTGACGATTCCTAAGAATAAGCTAGTGGTTTTTGCAGGTGTTTCAGGTTCGGGGAAGTCTTCCCTTGTCTTTGATACGCTAGCAAGAGAAAGTAGTAGACAGTGGCAGGATAGTTATCCTCTCTTTTTACGGAACAAGCTACCTCACTATGAGCGTCCTCACGTAGACGAAATTAAAAATTTACCCCCATCTATCGTTGTCGATCAGAAAGCTTTAAGGACTAATACTCGTTCAACAGTCGGGACGGCTATGGACATTGCTCCGCTTATTCGTCTGCTGTTTTCACGGGTTGGTCAACCGAGTGCGGGTGGTTCAATGGCTTATTCTTTCAATCATCCTGCAGGGATGTGTCCTATTTGTACTGGGATTGGGAAGGTTTATCAGTTAATTGAGGATAAGATTTTTGATACCACAAAATCATTGAATGAAGGTGCTATTAATTTTAGCCAATTTTCGAGTGGCTGGCAGGCTTATCTTTACAAAAATAATCCTTTACTTGATGCAGATAAAAAGTTAGCTGATTTTTCTGAGGAAGAATGGCAGATTTTGCGAGAAGGAAGCGATGAAATAGTCAAGGTTGAATTTCGTTCTAATAATACGGGGAGTGTGGACCGTGTTGACTATGAAGGTGTCATTCCGCGTTTCTACCGCCTCTATCTGAAAAGGGATATTTCTAAGCTGAAAAAATCATTGCAAGAAGAAGTGCTATCTCTTGTCATTCAGGTACCTTGTGCCAGTTGTGAAGGCTCAGGACTAAACCCCAAGGCCTTAGCTTCTAAGATAAACGGGCATAATATTGTTGACTATATGAACTTATCAGTCAGTGAACTCTTGCCTTTACTTGAAGAAGTTGATAGTCCTTTAGGTCAATCATTAGTTGCACAAATCAAGTCAGCTATTAAGCGGATGGAGACGGTTGGGATTGGTTATTTATCTTTGTCTCGGAAGACAGAAACCTTATCAGGTGGTGAGATGCAACGGGTCAAGTTGGTGCGACACATCGGTTCCAGCCTAAGTAATGTCAACTACGTTTTTGATGAACCGACTGCAGGTCTGCACCCTCATGATGCCGAGAAAATCGGTCAGCTCTTGTTGGATTTAAGAGATAAGCACAACAATATTTTGGTTGTGGAACATAGCCGACAAATGTTAGCTTTAGCGGATGAAGTCATTGAATTGGGACCATTGGCTGGTCGGGAAGGCGGTAGGCTAATTTTTCAAGGAAGTCTTGTAGAGTTGCAAAAAGCTGACACCTACACAACCCGTGCCCTAAATCAACCACTTAGACTGAATCAAGACCCACTAGCTTGGACAGAATATTTTGCCATCAAAGATGCTACTGCAAATAATCTTAAACAGGTTAATACAAAAATCCCTAAGGGAATCTTGACCGCAGTAACGGGTGTCGCGGGTTCAGGGAAGAGCTCTCTGATTGGTGTCGAATTTATCGAAAATTATCCAGATGCCATTATCATCAATCAAAAACCTATTGGTACCTCCATTCGTTCCACACCAGCAACTTACTTAGGAATAATGGATGAAATTCGAAAATTATTTGCCAAAGCCAACAATGTAACCCCTAGTTGGTTTAGCTATAATTCAAAAGGTGCTTGTCCAATTTGCAAGGGAACTGGAAAAATCGTTTATGACATGGCTTTTGCGGATTCAGTTGAGGTCGTTTGTGAGGAGTGCGGGGGTCACCGTTATAATCCTAAAGCGCTCAGCTATCGTTATCAGAATTTCACAATTGAAGAGATTTTGAATCTAACTGTCGAAGAAGCATTAACAGTTTTTTCTTCGAACGATAAGATTTGTCAATCTCTGTCAGTCATGAAGGAAGTTGGCTTAGATTATCTGACTTTAGGTCAGCCTACAAGTACCTTGTCAGGTGGAGAAGTGCAACGGGTTAAGTTAGCTAGTAAGTTACAAGAGTCAGGACAAATCTTTGTTCTCGACGAACCAAGCACAGGTCTGCATAGTAAGGATGTTGAACAACTGCTTAGTTTACTAAGACGCCTCGTCAATCAAGGGAATACGGTTGTGATGATTGAACATCGCTTAGAACTTATTGCTCAAGCTGATTGGATAATTGATTTAGGACCCGAGGGCGGAAAGAATGGGGGGTATATTTTATTCGAAGGCAAACCAAGAGATATTATCAGTTGTGAAGAGTCTCAAACGGGGAAATATTTGAAAGAAATTTTAAATTTCAGTTAAAATACGTCAATTGCTTCTAATCAGACAAAAATCAGACAAAACCACATTATAAAAACAAAAAAAGCCTAGAAACGTTGATTTCATAGGCTTTTGGTATATTGTCTTACTTAACCTCTGTAAACACAACGTGTTTGCGAAGTTTTGGTGAGTATTTCTTCAATTGAAGACGGTCTGGAGTGTTACGTTTGTTTTTAGAAGTAAGGTACAAGCGTTCACCAGATTCTTTGTGTTCAAGTGTAATATTTACGCGCATGGTATCTCCCTTCTATTATTCAGCTGATGCAGCTTTAGCGATCTTACGTCCTTTGTAGTATCCTTTAAGTGATACACGGTGTGAACGTGAGTAATCTCCAGTTGCTTCGTCAAAGTTTACAGATGGAGCTGTTACTTTGTAGTGCGTACGACGTTTGTTTTTCTTCGCTTTTGATGTGCGACGTGCAGGTACTGCCATTTCGTTTTTCTCCTTTTAAGATATAAATTCAATTAGGTTTGATTTTCATCAACTGTAACAGTATAACAAAACTTTTTTGTAAAGTAAAGTTACTTGACAAAAAAATTATTAAAAAAAATCTCCTGCCTCATCAAATGGGACAGGAGTTCTCCTTAAAGATCTATTTCAAATGGCTCATCAATCGTTTCCGAAACGTATTTGCCATCCTTTTTTCGTTGCTTGACACATTCTGTCAGCAGGTACTCGATCTGACCATTGACCGATCGAAAGTCATCTTCTGCCCATGATGCGATAGCAGCATATAACTTGGCTGACAGTCTAAGTGGAATTTGCTTTTTCTTTTGATCAGCCATTCTTAATAGAGACTTCCTGTGTTGACAATTGGTTGTGCATCATGATTGCCACATAGAACGACTAGAAGGTTCGATACCATGGCAGCCTTCCGTTCTTCGTCTAGCTCTACAATCTCTCCTTCGCTCAAGCGTTCAAGGGCCATTTCAACCATCCCAACTGCTCCATCGACAATCATCTTCCGCGCATCGATAATGGCAGACGCTTGTTGGCGTTGAAGCATGACAGCTGCGATTTCTGGAGCATAGGCCAAGTAAGTAATGCGAGCCTCTAGAATTTCGAGCCCAGCATCTTTTACACGTGCTTGAATCTCTTCTCGAATACGACTGGCCACGATTTCACTGGAGCCTCTTAGGCTACCCTCATCTGCCTGGCCGTCTCCTGTCGTATCGACATTAGGAGCTACATCATAAGGATAGATGCGGACAATATTACGAAGGGCACTATCACACTGCAATGAGAGATATTCTTTGTAGTTATCCACATTGAAGACTGCTTTAGCCGTATCCACTACGCGCCAAGTAACTGCAATACCAATTTCTACAGGATTCCCTAAGCAGTCATTAATCTTCTGGCGAGAGTTGTTTAAGGTCATCACTTTTAAGGAAATATTCTTTTTACCTGTCTCGATGGAAATATTGTTGCCTTCTGCTGTTTTACTGACAGACATGGGGGACTTGGTGGTGACATCACCACTTTGGCCCAAGCGGGTGTTATTGGCAGGATTGACAGCGACACAGAAGGGATTGACAAAGTAAATACCCGCTTCACGAATGGTTCCAATATAGTTCCCAAACAAGGTCAAGACCAAGGCCTCTTGCGGTTTAATAATTTTGATCCCCGCATAGCACACCAGACTAGCAATAAAGAGAAAAATACAGGTAATAACTCCAATTGCAAGCGGGAAACCTTCTGGTAAACTAGCAATCGCACTAATAAAGGCAAAAACTAAAACAAGATCTCCAACTAGCAAGCCTACAAGGACAGCTAAGCCGTTTTTCTTTTGGGTTAAAATTTTTTCTTCCATGGGACGAGCCCTTCTTTCTTTATGATATCTAAATGATATCACTTTGTTTTTAAAAGTCAAGATATAACTGTAAACTATTTTAGCAAGCAAGCAAGCAATTGAGCTAAATTGTCTGAAAATTCAAGAATTTTCTTCTGTCGTTGGGCCGTAAATTGTGCTATAATAATAGAAAAACGATGAGAGGGAATCAGATGACAGAATTAGATACACGCCATCGTAGTAGTGTCTACGATAGTATGGTCAAATCCCCTAACCGGGCCATGCTTCGGGCAACTGGGATGACAGATGAAAACTTTGAAAAACCAATCGTAGGGGTAATCTCTACTTGGGCTGAAAACACACCTTGTAACATCCACCTCCATGATTTTGGAAAATTGGCAAAAGAAGGTGTCAAAGATGCGGGAGCTTGGCCAGTCCAATTCGGCACCATTACGGTTGCGGACGGGATCGCTATGGGAACACCAGGGATGCGCTTCTCCTTGACGTCTCGTGATATCATTGCGGACTCTATCGAAGCGGCAATGGGGGGGCACAACGTAGATGCCTTTGTAGCCATCGGTGGCTGTGACAAGAACATGCCTGGTTCGATGATTGCCATTGCCAATATGGATATCCCAGCGATCTTTGCCTATGGTGGGACCATTGCACCAGGTAATCTGAACGGCAAGGATATCGACTTGGTTTCTGTTTTCGAAGGGATCGGGAAATGGAATCACGGTGATATGACCGCTGAAGAAGTGAAACAATTAGAATGTAACGCCTGCCCTGGCCCTGGTGGCTGTGGTGGGATGTATACGGCCAACACCATGGCGACAGCGATTGAGGTCCTTGGGTTGAGCTTACCAGGTTCCTCTTCTCACCCTGCTGAATCAGCGGATAAAAAAGCCGATATCGAAGAAGCGGGTCGTGCTGTTGTCAAAATGCTTGAACTAGGTCTTAAACCATCAGATATCTTGACCCGTGAAGCCTTTGAAGATGCCATTACAGTGACCATGGCGCTTGGTGGTTCTACTAATGCGACCCTTCACTTGCTTGCGATCGCTCATGCGGCCAATGTGGACTTGACACTGGAAGACTTCAACGATTTCCAAGAGCGTGTGCCCCACTTGGCGGACTTGAAACCTTCAGGGAAATATGTCTTCCAAGACCTTTACAATGTTGGTGGTGTGCCAGCTGTCATGAAATACCTTCTTAAGAATGGTTTCCTTCATGGGGATCGCATCACCTGTACTGGTAAAACGGTGGCTGAAAACTTGGAAGACTTTGCTGATTTGACACCAGGTCAAAAAGTCATCATGCCACTTGAAAATCCGAAACGTGCGGATGGTCCATTGATCATCTTGAAAGGGAACTTGGCTCCAGAAGGAGCGGTTGCCAAAGTATCAGGTGTGAAAGTTCGTAACATCACGGGTCCTGCTAAGGTCTTTGACTCCGAAGAAGCTGCCATTGAAGCGGTTCTTTCGGATGAAATCGTGGATGGCGACGTTGTTGTTGTCCGCTTCGTAGGTCCTAAGGGTGGTCCTGGTATGCCGGAAATGCTGTCCTTGTCATCCATGATCGTTGGGAAAGGCCAAGGAGATAAGGTGGCCCTCTTGACAGACGGACGCTTCTCTGGTGGTACTTACGGTCTCGTTGTTGGACATATCGCGCCTGAAGCTCAGGTCGGCGGTCCAATCGCCTACCTCCATACAGGGGATTTGGTAACAGTTGACCAAGATACTAAAGAAATTACTATGCACATCTCAGACGAAGAGTTGGCCAAACGGAAGGCAGAAACAACCTTGCCACCACTATATAGCCGTGGGGTTCTCGGTAAATACGCCCACATCGTGTCTTCAGCCTCACGTGGTGCCGTAACCGACTTCTGGAATATGGAACAGTCTGGTAAACAATAAGATATGAAAAAACTCACTTTACGAATTTGTAAAGTGAGTTTTATTGATTTATCTCGGTGGAAGCCCAAGGGCGATGCGCCCATACCGGCTGATTCGTGTAATTTTCCAAGCGGGAGACCAAGTTACTTCGACCTTGACATCCTCAATCCCATCAATTTCTTTTAGGCGAGCGACGATTTCGATAGGCAAACTCTCCGCACAGTCGCATGCGGTATCGGTAAAGGTCATGACTACCTTGCAAGTACCGGTCTCATCTAGATGGATCTCGTAGATAAGTCCTAAGTTATAGACATCTAACTCAACATCTGTATCAAATACAAGCTCCAACTTCTCAATTAATTGTTTCTCTAGTGCTAGGGCACGGTCGTTAATCTTGATATCCTCTCTCATCTCGCTATCCTTTCCCTCTGTATGATGAAAACTATTTTCTCACAATTCCGATCATAAAGCAAGAATAGATCCGTCATTTGACCGATTGAGCCGAACGAAAAACAGTCCAGCCTCCATTTCTCTTCGAATTTGTGGTAAAATAGAGGCAAAAGTAAGACAAAGGATGAAGGCTATGAAATTACAAAAACCAAAAGGAACCCAGGATATTCTTCCTGGCGATTCAGCTAAATGGCAATACGTAGAAGGTTTTGCACGCAAGGTCTTTGCGAGATACAATTATGAAGAGATCCGTACGCCGATCTTCGAACATTATGAAGTCATCAGCCGTTCAGTAGGAGATACGACGGATATTGTCACTAAGGAAATGTATGACTTCTATGACAAGGGAGACCGTCATATCACACTTCGTCCAGAAGGAACAGCCCCTGTTGTTCGTTCGTATGTAGAAAATAAACTCTTTGCGCCTGAGGTACAAAAGCCTAGTAAATTTTATTACATCGGTCCAATGTTCCGCTATGAACGTCCTCAAGCAGGGCGCTTACGTCAATTCCACCAAATTGGGGTAGAATGCTTTGGATCGAGCAATCCTGCAACGGATGTTGAAACGATCGCGATGGCGGCACAATTCCTTAAAGAATTGGGAATTGACAATGTAACCTTGCACTTGAACACTTTGGGAAGTCCAGCCAGTCGTCAGGCATATCGTCAAGCCTTGATCGACTACCTCTTGCCAATGAAGGATCAATTGTCTAAGGATAGTCAACGCCGTTTAGAAGAAAATCCTCTTCGTGTCTTGGATTCAAAAGAAAAAGAAGACAAGGTGGCTGTTGAACAAGCTCCTTCCATCTTAGACTATCTAGATGAAGAAAGCCAAGCACATTTTGATGCGGTTCGTCGAATGTTGGAAGACTTGGGGGTGGCCTATGTCATTGATACCAACATGGTGCGTGGCTTAGATTACTACAATCACACGATTTTTGAGTTTATTACAGAAATTGAAGGCAATGAATTAACTGTCTGTGCGGGTGGTCGCTATGATGGTTTGGTCGAATACTTCGGTGGCCCTGCGACAGCTGGTTTTGGATTTGGGATTGGTCTGGAACGGATTCTTCTCGTCCTTGAAAAGAAAGGCATCGAATTACCGATCGAAACAGGTCTAGATGCCTATATCGCCGTCCTAGGAGATGAGGTCAATGAAGCAGCCCTTAGCTTGGTTCAAGCTCTTCGAATCCAAGGTTTCAAAGTAGAGCGTGACTATCTTGGACGTAAGCTCAAGGCACAATTTAAGTCAGCCGATGTCTTTGCAGCCAAGGCCTTAATTACCTTGGGAGGTAGTGAGGTTGAGAGCGGTCAAGTAACCGTGAAAAACAATCAAACCCGTCAAGAAGTGACAGTTGCTCTTGAAAGCTTGAAGCAGGACTTCCAAGCCGTTTTAGTTGAATTAGGATTAGCATAAAAAAGAGCAAGCCCAGAGCTTGCTCTTTCTGTGTGTTCAGAAAAGATCCGGATTTTCTGCTTTCTAAGAGCATCAATTCCGAACATTTGGTGAAAAGCCAATAAATTTTCAAGCCTTTTATGATATAATGAGAAGATAACAAGTAAAGGAATGAATCAGTCATGACATTAGTTTACCAATCAACACGAGATGAAAAAAATACTGTAACAGCTAGTCAAGCCATCCTTCAAGGTTTGGCGACGGATGGTGGCTTGTTTACCCCCATTGCATACCCTCAAGTAGAGTTAGATTTTAACACCCTCAAAGACGCTTCTTACCAAGAAGTGGCTAAGCTTGTCTTGTCAGCCTTTTTGGACGACTTTACAGCAGAAGAGTTGGACTACTGTATCACCAACGCCTATGATAGCAAGTTTGATACACCAGTCATTGCGCCTCTTGTCAAACTCGATGGCCAATACAACTTGGAACTCTTCCACGGTTCAACCATTGCCTTTAAAGACATGGCCTTGTCTATCTTGCCTTACTTTATGACGACAGCTGCCAAGAAGCACGGTTTGGAAAACAAGATTGTCATCTTAACCGCGACTTCTGGAGACACAGGTAAAGCTGCCATGGCAGGTTTTGCCGATGTTCCAGGTACGGAAATTATCGTCTTTTATCCAAAAGACGGTGTCAGCAAGGTACAAGAGTTGCAAATGACGACTCAAACTGGGGACAATACCCATGTCATCGCCATCGATGGAAACTTTGACGATGCCCAAACCAATGTCAAACACATGTTCAATGATGTGGCCCTTCGTGAAAAATTAGCAGCCAACAAGATGCAGTTTTCATCAGCTAACTCGATGAACATTGGCCGCTTGGTTCCTCAGGTTGTCTATTACGTATACGCCTATGCTCAATTGGTCAAGACAGGTCAAATCACAGCTGGAGAAAAAGTCAATTTCACTGTTCCAACAGGAAACTTTGGAAATATCTTAGCTGCTTTCTATGCCAAACAAATTGGTCTTCCAGTTGGAAAATTGATCTGTGCATCAAACGAAAACAATGTTTTGACAGACTTCTTTAAAACACGCGTCTATGATAAGAAACGCAGCTTCAAAGTAACCACTAGTCCATCGATGGATATCTTAGTGTCTTCAAACTTGGAACGCTTGATTTTCCACTTGGTTGGCAATGATGCCACAAAGACCAAAGAATTGATGGAAAGCCTCCTTGCAACAGGTCAGTACCAATTGTCCAACTTTGATGCAGACATCTTAGATTTGTTTGCGGCTGCGTACGCAGATGAAGCAGAAACTGCCGCAGAGATCAAGCGGGTCTATGAAGCGTCTGATTACATCGAAGACCCTCATACAGCCGTAGCATCAGCCGTTTATCAAAAATACCGGACTCAAACAGGGGATACTGCTAAAACAGTCATTGCCTCTACAGCAAGTCCTTACAAATTCCCAGTTGTAGCAGTAGAAGCGGTGACAGGCGAGACAGGTCTAGGCGATTTCGAAGCCTTGGCCAAATTACACACCCTCTCAGGTGTCCCTGTACCACCTGCTGTAGACGGTCTTGAAACTGCACCGGTTCGCCATCGTACAAGCGTGGCAGCTAAAGACATGCAAGCAGCCGTAGAAGACTACTTGGGACTGTAATTCTCCCTATTAGAAAGATCAAAAGAGCCGTTTGGCTCTTTTATATACTCATGAATTCATACAAAAAAATCTTAAACATCGCCCTTCCTGCCATGGGTGAAAATTTCTTACAAATGCTGATGGGCATGGTGGACTCTTATTTAGTGGCTCACCTGGGCTTGATTGCCATTTCAGGTGTTTCCGTCGCAGGGAATATCATCACCATCTATCAAGCCATCTTTTTGGCACTGGGTGCAGCAGTTGCCAGTGTCATGTCTAAAAGCTTGGGTGAAAAAAATCAAGAAACCATTGCCTACCATGCAACAGAGTCGCTGAAGGTGACCTTACTGTTGAGTGCTCTCTTAGGAGGGGCTTCGCTGTTATTTGGGCGCCAGATGATTTCGCTGTTGGGGACTGAAGCTGCAGTAGCTGAAAGTGGAGGAATTTACCTTTCCTTGGTCGGTGGGACTATTGTTCTCTTAGGCTTGATGACGACCTTGGGCTCCTTGGTTCGGGTGGCCAACAATCCACGTCTGCCTATGTATATCAGCTTGTTAACCAATGTTTTAAATGCTCTATTCTCCTCTGTGGCCATTTTCCTTTTTGGCTGGGGAGTTGTTGGAGCAGCTTTGGGGACTGTGCTAGCGCGTCTGATTGGCGTTATCCTCTTGTGGCAAAAGGTCCAGCTGCCCTTTGCTCCCCTTCGTTGGGGATTGGACCGTAAGCTTTTAAATTTAGCGCTGCCAGCTGCCGGAGAGCGGCTGATGATGCGGGCTGGAGATATAGTGATCATTGCAATCGTGGTCGCTTTTGGTACCGAGGCAGTCGCGGGCAATGCCATTGGAGAGACCTTGACTCAGTTTAACTACATGCCGGTATTTGGAGTGGCCACAGCGACGGTCATGCTCGTAGCACGGAGCCTCGGTGAAGGTGATCTTGAGCAGATTGAGCACCTTCGAAAGCAGTCTTACTGGCTGTCTTTCATGTTGATGTTGCCCATTGCCTTGGGAATCTTTTTTGGGGGCACCTTTCTGACCTATCTCTACACACAAGATGCGAAAGCGGTAGAAGCTAGCCTTTTGGTCGTCCTCTTTTCTTTGTTAGGAACACCCTTTACAGCAGGAACGGTCATCTATACAGCTGTTTGGCAAGGCTTGGGAAATGGGAAACTTCCATTTTATGCAACGAGCATTGGCATGTGGGTCATTCGAATTGGAGCCGGTTATCTGCTTGGAGTAACCCTTGGCTTTGGCCTTCCAGGTGTCTGGACGGGGACGCTGCTGGACAATGGTTTCCGTTGGCTGTTTTTGAGTCAACTTTATAGACGAAAAGTAGGAGAGAGAAAATGACAAAACGAGCCCTTATTTGGGATTTGGATGGGACCTTGCTGGATTCCTATGATGCTATTTTGGCGGGTCTTGAGGAGACTTATGCATCTTATCAGCTTCCGTTTGACCGAGCCAGCATTAAAGACTACATCTTAAAGCATTCGGTTCAGGATCTTTTAGTAGCGGTGGCGGAGGAGCATCATCTGGATGTGACTGACTTAAATCATCGCCGAGCAGAAAGTCTAGCAGAGAAAAATGCCCAGGTCCTTCTGATGGAGGGGGCGCGTGATGTCCTGTCCTGGGCGAAGGATGCTGGGATCGAGCAGTTTGTCTATACCCATAAGGGAGAGAATGCCTTGGTCATCCTACGGGACTTGGGTTTGGAATCTTTTTTTAAAGAGATTTTGACCAGTCAAAGTGGTTTTGCCCGCAAGCCTAACCCAGAAGCAGCCATTTATCTGATGAATAAGTACGAGCTACATCCAGAAAAGATCTACTATATTGGGGATCGGAGCCTGGATATTGACTTTGCAAGAAATAGCCAGATTCAGAGTATCAATTTCTTGACATCAGACTATGAAGGTAATCATCAGATGGAAAGTTTATTAGATATTCCAGCTATTTTAAACGTTGAAAAGAATCTGTAAAGAATTTGTTTTCATTTTGAAACAAAGTCGTAAGCTTTCTTTAAGAAATGTCCGCTATAATAGAATCATAAACAAAGACCTCCTAACTTTGTTTAGAAAAATCCTAAAACTTTTCTTTTTCATAATAATCTCCCTAAGAGTCGCCCAATCAGGCGGCTTTTTTTGTGCGAAAAAATAGTGCAAGCTCTTTTTCTTGCCAGGAGATGAGAAATAGTTTACAATTGACCAATCAATTGTTGATTTATCAAAAAAATAGAGAAGGAATATGGCAGAAATAAATGATTTGCTCTACCAACTACGTTTGGCAGAGCAATCGACTACACAACTCTTTGAAAAGCGGCTAGGGATTAGCCTAACACGCTATCAAATTTTACAGTATTTATTAGAACAAGCACCTTGTAATCAGATCGCGGTTCAGGAGCGCTTGCAGATTGATCCAGCAGCTTTAACCCGGCATTTCAAAATACTAGAAAAGGAAGGATTTGTCCATCGGAGTCGAAATCCAAAGAACCAGCGGGAAATTGTAATCCATCTGACAGATACTGCCTATAATCGTTTGGTTAATCGACCTCCTCGCCATCACTTGGTAGTAAAAGATCAGATGAGCCGCATTTTAAGCGCTCAGGAACAAGAGCAATTTTCTAACTTACTGGATAAATTGGTATCTGGTATTGAACAAATAACAGTTGAATAAAAAGGAGAATCTACGATGTCATCACTAACAATTGTTTTAGCAAGTCTTGCTGCACTGGAGCATTTATACATATTTTATTTGGAGAGCATCCAAACCACATCTGATGCCACCAGTCGAGTTTTCAACATGGATAAAGAAGAACTCGCTCGACCATCTGTGACCTCCTTATTTAAAAATCAAGGAATATACAATGCCTTGATTGGTGTCTTCCTCTTGTATGGATTGTTTGTGTCCAAAAATATTGAAGTCGTTACGATTTTTGTGCTCTTTATTATTGGAGCAGCGGCTTACGGTGCGATGACAGCCAATAAAAAGATTATCTTGACCCAAGGCGGTCCTGCAATTTTAGCTTTGTTGAGTATCCTATTATTGGGATAAAAAGGACGGGCCGCTAGGGCTCTTTGAGCTGATTGTATTAAATTAGTGTAGAAAAAAGTATAAAAAAAGACTAAAAATTTTATTGACTTTCGAAGAAAAAGGGTTATAATGGTAGCAACAGAAAAGTAATGAGTCAGCTATTTTCAGGGAGCTTGTGGGAATTGTGAACAAGCAATAGCGACTGATGAAAATTGGACTGTTATGATCAATGAATTCTAACCCATGTGAATTCGGTTGGCACCCCTTACCGTGCAACTCCTTGATAGAGGAGATAGAGATGTAGGGAAAGACCAGCTATTTTTCCCTATAAAAGAGGTGGCACCGCGGACACTACGCCCTCACACAGTTTTTTGTGTGAGGGCTTTTCTATGTGCCTTAGCAAGCAAAGCGAGCTTAGGCACATTGATCCCAAAGCGCAAACAGAGCGATGGGATAACCTTGACAGCCTTAGCAAGCGACGTTACGATTCATTAGAAAAAGAGTTCTAAAAGAGAGGTTTCTGATATGAAAAAAGTTTTATCTGCTGATGTGTTGAGTCCAATTTTGGCTTATATGCGTTTGGATGCGCCCCATAAAATGATCCTGGAGTCGATCCCTCGTGAAAAAGAGAATGCGCGTT
This sequence comes from Streptococcus sp. OMI870, assembly GCF_047460295.1. Taxonomy (NCBI): domain Bacteria; kingdom Bacillati; phylum Bacillota; class Bacilli; order Lactobacillales; family Streptococcaceae; genus Streptococcus; species Streptococcus sp. OMI870. The sequence goes on along the minus strand of NZ_JASHGM010000006.1, from coordinate 29,982 downwards.
TTTCAATTGTGACCTATCGGCCAGTCAGTGAAGTCAAGTTTGAACATGGCATTCTCTATTACAATGATCAGATTGTCGAAGAGGATCCTTTGAACTTTTTGAATCGCATCACAGTCAAAACGAAAACTTCAGAAGAGCTTCCCTTTAACGGTGGGGCGATTGGATTTGTCGGCTATGACTTGATTGGCCTCTATGAGAATATTGGCTCTATTCCTGAAGATACGATCAGCACTCCAGATCTCCACTTTTTCTTATATGAAAGCTATGTGATTTTTGACCACAAAAAGGAAAAAGTCTATGTGGTGGAAGAGAACCTCTATAGTGGGCGAAGTGAAGCAGAGCAGGCCTCGAGTCTAGAGCAAGTGTTAGAGCAGTTGGCAAGACCTGCAAAGGAAGAGTTTCAGGACAAGGATCTGCATGCTCTTCATTTCCACAATCATTTGGAGAAAAAAGAGTTTGAGGAAATGGTGGCCCTAGCGCGGGACTATATTCGAAAAGGAGATATGTTCCAATGCGTGCTCAGTCAACGTTTTTCAGCTGATTTTTCGGGGAAACCGCTAGATTATTACCGCAATTTGCGTGTGACCAATCCTTCGAATTATCTCTACTTTTATGATTTTGGGGAGTACCAAATTATCGGTGCTAGTCCAGAAAGTCTGGTGTCGGTCAAGGATCGAGTGGTGACGACCAACCCTATTGCCGGCACGCGTCCAAGAGGGATCGATGAAGAGGCTGATCGGCAGTTGGCAGCTGATTTGACAGGAGATCCTAAAGAAGTCGCAGAACACCGCATGTTGGTGGATCTAGGGCGAAATGATATTGGTCGTATCGCTCAAAATGGGACGGTTGAAGTGACCAAATATATGGAAGTGGAATTCTTTCGTTATGTCATGCACCTGACCAGTGTTGTCAAGGGACAATTACTTCCGGGGCTAGCCTCCATTGAGGCTCTGAAGGCAACTCTTCCTGCTGGGACCGTTTCGGGTGCTCCCAAGATTCGGGCTATGAAGCGAATCTATGAGGCAGAAAAAGAGAAACGAGGCGTCTACGCGGGGGCTATTGGCTATCTCTCTGTGACGGGGGATCTCGATTTTGCTATTGCCATTCGAACCATGATCCTCAAAAATAAGAAGGCTTATGTGCAGGCAGGAGCAGGAATTGTTTATGATTCGATTGCTGAAAATGAATACCAAGAAACCGTCAATAAGGCAAAATCGATGACAAGGATTGGAGAAGAAGGATGATTTTATTAGTTGATAATTACGATTCATTTACCTACAATTTAGCACAGTATATCGGGAAATTTGATGAGGTCCAGGTGCTTCGAAATGATGATCCGGATCTGTACCAAGTTGCCCAAGAAGCAGATGCCTTGGTCTTTTCTCCAGGTCCAGGTTGGCCAAAGGATGCGGGCAAGATGGAGGAGATGATCCGAGATTTCGCGGGGGTCAAACCAATCTTGGGGATTTGTTTGGGACATCAAGCGATTGCGGAAGTTTTTGGAGGACGCTTAGGATTGGCCCCTCAGGTCATGCATGGCAAACAAAGCCAGATCCAGCTAGAAGCTCCCTCTCCGCTATATGCGGGTATCGCAAAAGAAGTTCCAGTCATGCGCTACCATTCGCTGACGATTGAAGACATGCCAGAGGAGTTTGTCATTACCTCTCGGACGATGGATGATGGAGCGATTATGGGGATCCAACACCGCAGCTTACCGATTTATGGTTTCCAATACCATCCAGAAAGTATCGGGACACCAGATGGGCTTAAGACCATCGAAAATTTTGTCAAACTAGTCAAGGAGCGGAAGATGAAACAAGTGCTTGCAAAGGTAGCGGAAGGAATAGATCTAACCGGCGCAGAATTAGAAGCGGCTATGGAGGAAGTCGTTGCTGGTCGTGCTTCAGAAGCGCAGGTGACGGCCCTTCTTCTAGGTCTCAAAATGAAGGGAGAAACGGTTGAGGAGCGGACGGCTATTGCAAAAGTGATGCAGGCTTATGCAGTCGCTATTCCTACAGAAGTTCAAGGAGCGATGGACAATTGTGGAACGGGGGGCGATCGTTCTTATAGTTTCAATATTTCAACAACAGCTGCCTTTGTTCTCGCTGGTGGTGGTGTCAAGATGGCGAAACACGGGAATCGCTCGATCTCTTCCAAATCCGGTTCTGCTGATGTCCTAGAAGCTCTAGGGATTAACCTTGATTTGGGTCCAGAAGATTTAGGACGAGTGTTTGAAAAGGCGGGCATTGTCTTTCTATTTGCCAAAAATCTGCATCCTGGCATGCGCTATATTATGCCAGCTCGCTTGGCGCTAGGAGTTCCAACGGTGATGAATTTGACCGGTCCTCTCATTAATCCGATTCCTCTAGAAACCCAGCTATTGGGAACCAGTCGTCCGGATATGCTGGAAAGTACGGCAGAGATTCTAAAGAATTTGGGTCGAAAACGCGCAGTGGTAGTGAGTGGCCCACAAGGTTTGGACGAGGCAGGCCTTGATGGAGAAACCCAACTCGCTATTTTGGAAAATGGACAGGTAACCTTATCCAGCTTTCAACCAGAAGATATGGGAATGGAGCGCATCGAAATTGATCAAGTACGAGGTGGAGACGCTAAACGCAATGCAGAAATTTTGCTCAGTGTCTTGAAGAATGAAGCGAGTCCATTCTTAGAGGTGACGGTCTTAAATGCAGGCCTTGGTTTTTATGCCAACGGCAAGGTAGATTCTATCAAGGAGGGGATTGCCTTGGCACGTGAAGTGATTGCCAGTGGGGCTGCCCTTGAGAAATTGAGATTATTACAGGAGTATCAAAAATGAGTCAAGAATTCTTACCAAAGATTCTAAAGGAAAAGGCGCGTGAAGTGGCTGTGATGAAAGAAGAGGAGCTCCAACCTTTGCGCGAAACTTACCGCTTGTATGATTACCTAAAGAGTCATCCAGATAAGCTTCAGGTCATCGCAGAGGTGAAAAAGGCTAGTCCGAGTCTGGGAGATATTCATGTCGATGTGGATATCGTCGCGCAGGCTAAGACTTACGAAGAAAATGGGGCTGTGATGATTTCTGTCTTGACCGATGAAGTATTTTTCAAGGGCAGTATCGAGTATCTCCGGGAAATATCTAGTCAAGTACGTATCCCCACCCTCAATAAAGATTTTATTGTGGATGAAAAGCAAATAATTCGGGCGCGAAACGCAGGGGCAACCGTGATCTTGTTGATAGTTGCAGCCTTATCAGAGGCTCGTCTGAAGGAACTCTATGAGTTTGCGACCCATCTTGGCCTGGAGGTCTTGGTGGAGACCCATAATCTGACAGAACTAGAGGTAGCTCACCGGATTGGGGCTCAGATCATAGGGGTCAATAATCGCAACTTGGTGACCTTTGAGACAGATCTCCATACTAGCCTTGAAGTGGCGACCAATTTTGAACAAGAACCGGTTTACATCTCTGAGTCTGCTATTTTTACAGCAGCAGATGCGCGCATGCTCGCTCCTTATTTTAATGGCATTCTCGTTGGGACAGCCCTCATGAAGGCAGATAATGTGGCTGAAAAAGTAAAGGAGTTGCAGATTGACAAAGGTTAAAATTTGCGGATTATCCACCCCAGAAGCTGTCCAGACAGCTGTTGAGGCAGGTGCGGATTACATTGGTTTTGTCTTTGCACCAAGCAAACGGCAAGTGACACTAGAGCAAGCTCGGCAGTTGGCTACAGGGATTCCAGAGAGAGTTCAAAAAGTCGGAATTTTTGTATCACCACAAAGAGAAGAAGTGGAGAAAGCTTGCCAAGTTGTGGGCTTGGACCTGATACAAGTGCATGGACCGATGGATGATGCCATCTTGCAAGAGTTTCCCCAACAAACGATTCGCGCTGTTCAAGTGGGGAAAGATGCAGCACTTCCTGATACCAGTGCCGACTATCTGCTCTTTGATGCTCCTGTAGCAGGAAGTGGAGAGACTTTTAACTGGAAAAAGCTCGAAAGTCAAAACGTTACAAAGCCCTTCTTTATTGCAGGAGGCTTGACGGAAGACAACGTAGCAGATGCCATCCGCTTCTTTCATCCTTATGCGGTGGATGTATCCAGTGGGGTCGAGACAAATGGAATAAAAGATCAAGAAAAGATAAAACGATTTATAGAAAGGGTCAAGCATGGCATATAAACAACCAGATCAAAACGGATTTTACGGGCGGTTCGGGGGACGATTTGTCCCTGAAACCTTGATGACAGCAGTTTTAGAATTAGAAGAAGCCTACAGAGAAAGTCAAGCAGATCCTTCTTTTCAAGCAGAATTGGATCAGCTTCTGAAACAATATGTCGGTCGGGAAACACCGCTCTATTATGCTAAAAATCTTACCAAATATGTCGGTGGAGCCAAGATCTTTCTTAAAAGAGAAGATCTCAACCACACAGGAGCTCATAAAATTAACAATGCTCTAGGACAGGTTTTGCTGGCACACCGAATGGGTAAAAAGAAGATCATCGCAGAAACAGGGGCTGGACAGCACGGTGTTGCAACGGCAACGGCCGCTGCTTTATTTGATATGGAATGCACCATCTACATGGGGGAAGAAGATGTCAGACGCCAAGCCCTTAATGTCTTTCGGATGGAGTTGTTGGGGGCAAAGGTTCAATCGGTAACAGATGGGTCGCGTGTCCTCAAGGATGCAGTCAATGCTGCCCTTAGAGCCTGGGTAGCAAACGTGGAGGATACCCACTATATCATGGGATCTGCTCTAGGGCCTCATCCATTCCCAGAGATTGTCCGTGATTTTCAAAGTGTCATTGGCAGGGAAGCTAAACGCCAATTTGCAGAGCAAAATGACGGGGCTCTGCCAGATGCCGTCCTAGCCTGTGTAGGAGGCGGATCGAACGCCATTGGTCTCTTCTATCCTTTTGTAGAGGATACATCTGTTGCCATGTATGGTGCGGAAGCAGCTGGACTTGGGGTAGATACAGACCAGCATGCAGCAACCTTGACCAAGGGACGTCCAGGAGTCCTTCACGGCGCCTTGATGGATGTTTTACAGGATGCCCATGGACAGATTTTAGAAGCCTTCTCGATTTCAGCAGGTCTCGATTATCCAGGGATTGGGCCAGAGCATTCTTATTTCCATGACATCAAGCGGGCAACCTATGTGCCTGTGACAGACCAAGAAGCCCTAGAAGCTTTTCAATTGCTTTCAAAAGTGGAAGGAATCATTCCAGCCCTGGAATCGAGCCATGCTATCGCCTATGCGGTGAAATTGGCCAAGGAGATGGGTCCTGAAAAATCCATGATCGTTTGCTTATCAGGTCGTGGGGACAAAGATGTGGTACAAGTCAAAGACCGCCTAGAACAAGAGAGAGGGGAGTAAGATGGGAAAGACCTTAACAGAGCATTTACAAAAGCTGAAAGATCAGCAACGAGGGATCTTTGTTCCGTATATCATGGCAGGAGATCATGAAAAAGGCTTAGCAGGTTTGCAGGAAACCATCCAATTTTTGGAGGAGCTTGGTGTCTCAGCTATTGAGGTTGGCATTCCTTTTTCAGATCCAGTGGCAGATGGCCCTGTGATTGAAGAGGCAGGATTGCGAAGTTTAGCCCATGGGACGACGACAGAGGAACTGGTGCAAACAATCCAGCGTCTGGAGACAACTGTTCCTTTGGTCATCATGACCTATTTCAATCCCTTGTTCCAATATGGTCTCGAAAACTTCTTTAGAGATTTAGAAGGAACAGCGGTCAAGGGAGTGATTATCCCCGATCTCCCTCATGAGCATGCGGATCTGGTAGAGCCTCTATTAGCGGATAAAGACATCGCCTTGGTGCCGCTCGTGAGCTTAACCACAGGAATCGAGCGTCAAAAGAAATTGATCCAAGATGCAGAAGGCTTTATCTATGCTGTTGCTGTCAATGGTGTGACGGGGAAAGCTGGTAGCTATCGAGACGATCTGGACCACCACTTGGCCCAATTACACGAAATAGCTTCGATTCCTGTTTTAACAGGTTTTGGAGTTTCCAGCATGGAGGATATTCACCGTTTCAACAAGGTCTCAGATGGCGTTATTGTGGGATCTAAAATCGTTAAGGCTCTCCACCAAGGGGAGACAGATGCCATCGCTCATTTTATTTCTCAAGCAGTGAAGGGCTAGAAGGTTCATTTATCATCAGCTTGATTCTCCTAGAACAAGCTCTTTGTCTACTATTTTAAACATTGCCCTCGTTTGTCTTTACAAACGAGGGTTTCTCGTTACAATAGAGATAGTAACAAGAAAAGAGGAAAAGAGAATGATAAGCCTTGAAGAGATTGATCAAGTCGTCAAGTCGGGCCCTTTTGAACCAAGCTGGGACTCTCTTAGCCATCAAGTCTGTCCAGACTGGTATCGGGATGCCAAATTTGGAATATTTATCCACTGGGGTGTCTACAGTGTAGCTGCCTTTGGATCAGAGTGGTATTCACGAAATATGTATATCCAAGGGAATCCTTGCTATGACTACCATCGAGAGCATTTTGGAGATCAGGCTAGCTTGGGTTACAAGGATCTCATTCCTCTTTTTACAGCAGATCAATTTGATCCGGCATCTTGGCTGGATCTCTTTCAAAAAGCGGGAGCTCAGTATCTTTTTCCAGTTGCGGAGCACCACGACGGTTTTCAGATGTATGCCTCTACTCTCTCGCCTTATAATAGCTTAGAAATGGGGCCGAGACGAGATGTCTTGGGAGAGCTGAGGGCGGAAGCAGAAAAACGTGGTCTACACTTCTGTACGTCTTCTCACCGGGCAGAGCACCAGTTTTTCTTTTCACATGGCAAGGAGTTTGCCAGTGATATTCTGCAAGAAGTCCCAAGAGACAGCCTCTATTGGCCAGCAGAGCCAGAACCGAAGGATCATTTTGATCTCACCTCTAAGCCCTATCCAAGTGAAGAGTTTTTGGAAGACTGGCTTTTGCGAACCTGTGAACTGGTGCGGGATTATCAGCCAGAGCTCCTTTATTTCGATTGGTGGATCCAGCATGAGAGTTTCCGTCCCTACTTAATGCGCTTTTTGGCTTATTATTACAATCTAGCAGCACAAGAGGATTGCGAGGTGGCCGTTTGTTACAAACAGGATGCCCTACCTTTTGGTTCAGGAATCGTCGAGATGGAGCGGGGGGGCTACGGGGAGACGCAAGCTTTTCCGTGGCAAATGGATACTGCGATTGCCCGTAATTCTTGGTGCTATACCCAGGGTCTTGCCTATAAGACCAGTAAGGAATTGTTGCAAAATTTAGTTGATGTTGTGGCCAAAAATGGCAATCTTCTGCTCAATATTGGACCCAAGGCAGATGGCACCATCCCTGAGCAAGATCAAGACATCCTTACAGAGATCGGAGACTGGCTGGCGGTAAATGGAGAAGCCATTTATCAGAGCCGGCCTTGGCGGGTGTCATCGGACGGACCGACCGAGGCCCAGGAAGGTTCCTTCTCAGATGGGGAAGCGCCACTCTATACCAACCAAGATTTCCGCTATACCATGCGTGAAGGCCTACTTTATGCTATCCAGCTGGAACCAAGTGGACGGACAGAAGAGTTGACCTTGCCGTCTCTCGCCTATGATCTCAAGCAACCGAGAATCCTTCATGCGCGTATTCGGCAGGTAGAGCTCCTTGGAAAAAGCCAGCCCCTTTCTTGGAGCCAAGATGACCAAGGGCTCCACCTTCAGTTACCAGCTTGCAGCAAAAAACAACCGCGTGTTTTGCGTCTCAGTTTTTAGTTTTCTTGAAGCTTTCTATAAGGAATCATTTAGGTTTCTCTTGTATACTGTACTCATCCAATAAGAAATAAGGTGCAGAAAATGAAAATCTCAGTCAATTATCCAAAACGCTTTAAGAAATTACCACAACAAGGGTCTTGTTACGGCGAATAAACGCTTCTCTTCATTTTTCATAAGAAACTCCTAAAGAAGGCTCTACCTGAAAGGGTAGAGTTTTTATGTACCAGGGACCTTGTGATTCGTGGTATAATAGGCCTATGGAAAAAAAGAATAAATTGTTACTCATCGACGGGTCTTCCGTCGCATTTCGTGCCTTTTTCGCACTTTATAATCAAATCGATCGCTTCAAAAATGCCAATGGTCTGCATACCAATGCGGTCTATGGCTTTAACCTTATGTTGAGCCATCTCTTAGAGCGCATCCAACCGACCCATGTTCTTGTTGCTTTCGATGCAGGAAAGACCACTTTTCGGACGGAGATGTATGCCGACTACAAAGGGGGCCGTGCAAAAACACCAGATGAATTCCGTGAGCAGTTCCCTTTCATTCGCGAGCAATTAGACCATCTAGGAATTCGCCACTATGAGCTAGCTCAATATGAAGCAGATGATATTATTGGAACGCTGGACAAGTTGGCAGAATCAACTTCTGTTCCTTTTGATGTGACCATCGTTTCTGGGGATAAAGATTTGATCCAGCTGACAGATGACAACACAGTGGTTGAAATCTCAAAAAAAGGAGTGGCAGAGTTTGAAGAATTCACTCCAGCCTATCTGAAAGAGAAGATGGGACTGACACCAGAGCAATTTATCGACCTCAAGGCCTTGATGGGAGATAAGTCGGATAATATCCCAGGTGTCACCAAGATTGGAGAAAAGACCGGGATTAAACTACTCCTAGAATACGGCTCTCTCGATGGCATTTATGAGCATATCGATGAGATGAAGGCTTCTAAGATGAAGGAAAACCTCATCAACGATAAGGAACAGGCCTATCTGTCTAAGACTTTGGCGACCATCGATACCAATGCGCCTATTGAAATTGGGCTGGACGATATCACCTATACGGGTCCTCATCTAGAAAATCTCGCCAAATTTTATGAGGAGATGGGCTTTAAGCAACTCCGTCAGGCCTTGGATTTGAGCGGAGAAGCGACAACTCCTGTAGCCCTTGACTACACAGAAGTCGAGCAAGTCACTTCCGATATGCTCACGGAAGATAGTTTCTTCCATTTTGAGATGTTTGGTGACAACTACCATACAGAACCCATCATTGGTTTTGCATGGGGGACAAAAGGTCAGCTCTACGCGAGTACAGATACTGGTCTTTTACAAACACCGATTTTCAAAGAATTTTTAGAAAAAACACCGCTCAAGGTCTATGACTTCAAACGGGCCAAAGTCTTGCTTACCCACTTGGGCATTACCCTTCAAAATCCCGCGTTTGACAGTCGATTGGCCAAGTATCTCTTATCGACCGTAGAGGACAATGAAATTTCAACCATTGCCAGTCTCTATAGCCAGATTGCACTACCGCTGGACGAAGTCGTTTATGGCAAGGGAGCAAAAAAAGCCATTCCAGAAAAGGCGGTCCTATTAGAGCATTTGGCCCGAAAAGTCGCTGTTTTGCTAGACACTGAAGAGCCTATGATGGAGCAACTAAAAGCTCACGACCAACTAGATCTGCTCTATGATATGGAGCAACCACTAGCAGCTGTTTTGGCCAAGATGGAAATCGCGGGGATTAAGGTGGAACGCCAGACCCTTCAAGATATGCAGGTGGAAAACGAAGCAGTCTTGGAGCGCTTGACTCAAGAAATCTATGAGCTTGCTGGAGAAGAATTTAATATCAATTCTCCAAAACAATTGGGTGTCATCCTCTTTGAAAAATTGAAACTCCCTCTTGAATACACCAAGAAGACCAAAACCGGCTATTCCACAGCTGTTGATGTCTTGGAACGCCTGGCTCCAATCGCCCCGATCGTGTCTAAGATTCTTGAATACCGCCAAATTGCTAAGATCCAATCGACCTATGTCATCGGTCTTCAAGACTGGATTTTGGAAGATGGAAAGATCCATACCCGCTATGTACAGGATTTAACGCAGACAGGACGCTTGTCCAGCGTGGATCCCAACCTGCAAAATATCCCTGTCCGTTTGGAGCAAGGCCGTCTTATTCGCAAGGCCTTTGTCCCAGAAGAGGAAAACAGTGTCTTGTTGAGTTCAGACTATTCACAGATCGAATTGCGCGTCTTAGCCCATATTTCGGGAGATGAGCATTTGATTGATGCCTTTAAACATGGGGCAGATATCCATACATCGACTGCGATGCGGGTCTTCAATATTGAAAAACCAGAAGACGTGACACCGAATGACCGTCGCAATGCCAAGGCAGTAAACTTCGGTGTGGTTTATGGAATTTCCGACTTTGGACTGTCTAACAACCTAGGGATCAGCCGAAAAGAAGCTAAGGCCTACATTGAGACCTACTTCGAACGCTACCCTGGCATCAAGGACTATATGGAGAGAGTGGTGCGGGAAGCGCGTGATAAAGGCTATGTGGAGACTCTCTTCAAGCGTCGTCGGGAGATTCCAGATATCAATTCTCGCAACTTCAATGTTCGAGGCTTTGCGGAGCGGACGGCTATCAACTCACCGATCCAAGGATCGGCAGCCGATATCTTGAAAATTGCTATGATCCACTTGGACCAAGCGCTAGAAAGAGGAGCATACAAGACCAAGATGCTTCTTCAAGTGCACGATGAAATCGTTCTGCAAGTACCAAGTGATGAACTGGCAGCGATCAAAGAACTCGTCAAAGAGACCATGGAATCCGCTATCGAACTTGCAGTACCACTGGAAGCCGATGAAAACGAAGGCAAGACATGGTATGAAGCCAAATAAAATTGAGTTTGTTCAAAACAGAAAGCGGTAGGAGACTTTTCAGTTTCCTACCGCTTTTAACGACAAACACTTGCAATGCCTTCCGTATTGTTATACTATTTAAAGAAAGGAAACGCATACAAAAGGAGATTCATATGGCTTATTCATTTCGCAATCCTAGTGATGGCATTATCAAACATTACCTAGAAACCAGCAAGATCATCGCTGTGGTTGGATTATCTGACCGTGAAGAGACGACCAGTCATCGTGTTAGCAAGGAGATGCAAGAGCGGGGCTATCGGATTATTCCCGTTAACCCTCGTGTAGCTGGTGGCCAGATCCTTGGAGAAACGGTGTACGCTAGCTTACAGGAGATCCCTTTCCCACTAGATATCGTCGATGTTTACCGTCGCAGTGAATTTTTGCCAGATGTGGCGCGTGACTTCATCGAGACAGATGCGAAGATTTTTTGGGCACAATTGGAGCTGGAAAATCAAGAAGCAGAAGAAATCCTTCGTGGAGCTGGACGAGAAGATATTGTGATGAATCGCTGTATCAAACGGGAACACACCCGACTGATCTTAGGAGACTCCCTATACGGAGTATAAGTGACAAGAAATTGACAGTAAAATTATAGAAGAGAACCCCAGCAGGAAACTGGGGTTCTCTTCTTCATCTTATTTAACTTCATAGCTTGGATGGCCTGTGAAATGGCGCGGCCCTTGTTTGATCTGCTTGATTTGATCGTAAAATGCAATTTGGCAGTTGATAAAATAAGGCATAGTATAAAAACCAATGACATCGCGCGTGAAGTAATTCAGGAAGTACCATCCAAACAAGGTTAAATCGAGTACCAGGCGATTGCTGCGGAAGCCTTTCATGGTTTCACGACTTTGACGAAGGACTCCCAAAGCTCCCTTGTAGTCGCCGTCTCGTAGTTGTTCGTAGAGGATCAATTCGACAAGGCTGAGACTATAGTACTGTGGCAAGTAAAAGAGGAGACCAAGCAGGCCTAGAACGACACCTGCTGTCATCAGAGGCATTTGACGCATCATGGCCTGAAATTCAGGACTAGCAGCCGTCAAAGTGCTGGGATTGCTGACCTTGTCGTAAATAGCCAAGAATTGAGTGCTAGCATAGGTGCTAACGAGACTCCCGGCATAGAGGATGAGCCCCCATAAAAAGAGGATGACTTGCTTTAAGAACAATGTGATGAAGACAGGGGTGAAGCGATCCTGTTGAAAGATATCCAAGACCCGTGCTCGGTGTTCGATCTTGGGATTGAGCGCATCCAGATAGCTAAAAGTCGCACCAACCACTAAAATGGAGATGATGAAGGCAACAACAGAGGGAAAGAGCTGTAGCTGTATCATGTAGATACTTGCTTGCTGTAAGGTCATATCTGCTAGCAAATCAATCAGATTTTGCCCGCTTAAGAGAAAGTTAGCAAGAATGGTCAATAGGACTGGCAGGGCAAATAGGATAGCTAAGCCCGGTTGCTGGACTTGCATGGTGCGTGCTCGAAGGCGAATTAATTTAAGGTTCATAGATGATACTCTCTTCATAGTAATACTTTTTATTATAACATAAGTCCGTGACAGAGCTGGTAAAATTTGGTACAATCGTACAGGTGCTCACAGGAAAAATCCTGTGACAGGAAAAAAGAAGGCTGGGACTGTCTTTCCCAGTACGGAGGTAACCATGACAGATTCACCGATTCAATATCGATTAATCAAAAAAGAAAAGCATACAGGAGCGCGGTTAGGAGAAATCATCACCCCCCACGGGACTTTCCCAACCCCCATGTTTATGCCTGTAGGGACTCAGGCAACCGTTAAGACCCAATCGCCAGAAGAACTTAAAGAGATGGGCTCGGGCATTATCTTGGCTAATACTTACCATCTCTGGCTTCGTCCAGGGGATGACTTGGTCGCAAAAGCAGGAGGCCTGCACCAGTTCATGAACTGGGATCAGCCAATTTTGACGGATAGTGGAGGTTTCCAGGTCTATTCACTAGCGGATACCCGCAATATCACTGAAGAAGGGGTGACCTTTAAAAACCACCTCAACGGCTCGAAAATGTTCCTTTCTCCGGAAAAAGCCATCTCGATCCAAAACAATCTAGGTAGTGACATCATGATGTCCTTTGACGAATGTCCCCAGTTCTATCAGCCTTATGATTATGTGAAAAAATCAATCGAACGGACCAGTCGTTGGGCAGAACGTGGCCTTAAGGCTCACCGTCGCCCTCATGATCAAGGCCTTTTTGGGATTGTTCAAGGGGCTGGCTTTGAAGACTTGCGTCGTCAGTCTGCGAGTGATCTGGTCAGTATGGACTTCCCAGGCTATTCTATCGGTGGGTTAGCTGTTGGGGAAAGCCATGAAGAGATGAATGCGGTGCTGGATTTCACAACTCCGCTCTTGCCAGAGAACAAGCCTCGCTATCTCATGGGAGTAGGAGCTCCAGACAGTCTGATCGATGGCGTTATTCGTGGAGTGGACATGTTTGACTGTGTCTTGCCGACGCGGATTGCGCGAAATGGTACCTGTATGACTAGTCAAGGACGCCTGGTGGTGAAAAATGCACAATTTGCTGAAGACTTTACGCCACTAGATCACGAGTGTGATTGCTACACTTGTAAGAATTACACCAGGGCTTATCTTCGCCACCTCCTCAAGGCAGATGAGACCTTCGGCATTCGCTTGACTAGTTATCACAACCTCTATTTCTTGATTAACCTCATGAAGCAGGTCCGTCAAGCCATCATGGATGACAATCTCTTAGAATTCCGGGAGCATTTCGTCGAAAAATATGGCTATAACAAGTCAGGGCGGAATTTCTAGGATGAATCACGAAAGATGACAGACCGCTTTGGTAAAAATGAAAGATGAAGCAGATAGCCTTGTCAACACATCACAAGATCAGTTTCATGTTGAAAAGAATGGAAAGTTCTACAAAAAGTAGAACTTTTTTCTATATAATAGCAACTTTTTTAGCACGTTTTCCTTTGAGAAAACACTTTCATTAAAAAAACGAAAAAAATCTTCTCAAATCCCTTGCATTGAGGCTTTCATTGTGTTAAACTACTATGGTGCTGTGAAAAACAGCTATTAGCTTTGATGCAAGAGGTTGCGACACGCTCGGTTGCATTGCCACGCAACGCGCGTCGGTTTTCTTGTGGAGCTAGCCTATTATCTTAAATAGACGAAAAGGAGAAAAAGATGGCAAACAAAAAAATCCGCATCCGTTTGAAAGCGTACGAACACCGTACACTCGACACAGCGGCTGCAAAAATCGTAGAATCAGCTACTCGTACAGGTGCACAAGTTGCGGGTCCAATCCCACTTCCAACTGAGCGTAGCCTCTACACAATTATTCGTGCGACTCACAAATACAAAGATTCTCGCGAACAATTCGAAATGCGTACACACAAACGTTTGATCGACATCATCAACCCAACTCAAAAAACAGTTGACGCTTTGATGAAATTGGATCTCCCAAGTGGTGTAAACGTAGAAATCAAACTTTAATCTAAAGCTTGATCAAGAGCATGAAAAACGCTCGTTAAAAACTTTTTGAATAAAAAACTATAGAAAAGGAACTATTTTCTCATGACAAAAGGAATCTTAGGGAAAAAAGTGGGAATGACTCAAATCTTCACTGAAGCTGGCGAATTGATCCCTGTAACAGTTATCGAAGTAACTCCAAACGTTGTTCTTCAAGTTAAAACTGTTGAAACAGATGGTTACAACGCTATCCAAGTTGGTTTCGATGACAAACGCGAAGTATTGAGCAACAAACCTGCTAAAGGACATGTAGCAAAAGCTAACACGGCTCCTAAGCGCTTCATTCGTGAATTCAAAAACGTTGAAGGCTTGGAAGTTGGTGCTGAAATCACAGTTGACACTTTCGAAGCTGGAGACATTGTTGATGTAACTGGTACTTCTAAAGGTAAAGGTTTCCAAGGTGTTATCAAACGCCACGGACAATCACGTGGACCTATGGCTCACGGTTCTCGTTACCACCGTCGTCCAGGTTCTATGGGACCTGTTGCACCTAACCGCGTATTCAAAGGTAAAAACCTTGCAGGACGCATGGGTGGCGATCGTGTAACAATTCAAAACCTTGAAGTTGTACAAGTTGTTCCAGAAAAGAACGTTATCCTTATCAAAGGTAACGTACCAGGTGCTAAGAAATCTCTTATCACTATCAAGTCAGCAGTTAAAGCTGGTAAATAATAAGGAAAGGGGAATACAGTCAAAATGGCAAATGTAACATTATTCGACCAAACTGGTAAACAAGCGGGCGAAGTTGTTCTTAACGATGCGATCTTTGGTATCGAACCAAACCAAGCAGTTGTATTTGATGTGATCATCAGCCAACGTGCTAGTCTTCGTCAAGGAACTCACGCAGTTAAAAACCGCTCAGCCGTTTCAGGTGGCGGACGCAAACCATGGCGTCAAAAAGGAACTGGACGTGCTCGTCAAGGTTCTATCCGCTCTCCACAATGGCGTGGTGGTGGAATCGTCTTCGGACCAACTCCACGTAGCTATGCGTACAAACTTCCTCAAAAAGTTCGTCGCCTTGCACTTAAATCTGTTTACTCAGAAAAAGTTGCTGAAAACAAATTTGTAGCCGTTGATTCTCTTGAATTTACAGCTCCAAAAACTGCTGAATTTGCAAAAGTTCTTGCAGCTTTGAGCATCGATTCTAAAGTCCTTGTTATTCTTGAAGAAGGAAACGAATTCGCAGCTCTTTCAGCTCGTAACCTTCCAAACGTGAAAGTTGCGACTGCTACAACTGCAAGTGTTCTTGACATCGCAAATAGTGACAAACTTCTTGTTACTCAAGCAGCTATCTCTAAAATCGAGGAGGTTCTTGCATAATGAATTTGTATGATGTTATCAAAAAACCTGTTATCACTGAAAAGTCAATGGCTCAACTTGAAGCAGGCAAATATGTATTCGAAGTTGACACTCGCGCTCACAAACTTTTGATCAAACAAGCTGTTGAAGCTGCGTTTGAAGGTGTAAAAGTTGCGAATGTGAACACTGTAAACGTAAAACCTAAAGCAAAACGCGTTGGACGTTACACTGGTTTTACTTCAAAAACTAAAAAAGCTATCATCACGCTTGCAGCTGATTCTAAAGCAATCGAGTTGTTTGCTACTGAAGCTGAATAATCTAAGGAGGAAATATCGTGGGAATTCGTGTTTATAAACCAACAACAAACGGTCGCCGTAATATGACTTCTTTGGATTTCGCTGAAATCACAACAAACACACCTGAGAAAACTTTGCTTGTTTCTCTTAAAAACAAAGCAGGTCGTAACAACAACGGTCGTATCACTGTTCGTCACCAAGGTGGTGGACACAAACGTCATTACCGTTTGATCGATTTCAAACGTAACAAAGATGGAGTTGAAGCAGTCGTTAAAACGATCGAATACGATCCAAACCGCTCAGCTAACATCGCGCTTGTACACTATACTGACGGTGTGAAAGCTTACATCATTGCCCCTAAAGGTCTTGAAGTAGGTCAACGTATCGTATCAGGACCAGAAGCAGATATCAAAGTCGGAAACGCTCTTCCACTTGCTAACATCCCAGTTGGTACTTTGATCCACAACATTGAATTGAAACCTGGTAAAGGTGGAGAATTGGTACGTGCTGCTGGAGCTTCTGCTCAAGTATTGGGTTCTGAAGGTAAATATGTACTTGTTCGTCTTCAATCAGGCGAAGTTCGTATGATTCTTGGAACTTGCCGTGCTACAGTTGGTGTTGTCGGAAACGAACAACATGGACTTGTAAACCTTGGTAAAGCGGGACGTAACCGCTGGAAAGGTGTTCGCCCTACAGTTCGTGGTTCTGTAATGAACCCGAATGATCACCCACACGGTGGTGGTGAAGGTAAAGCACCAGTTGGACGTAAAGCGCCATCTACTCCTTGGGGTAAACCTGCGCTTGGTCTTAAAACTCGTAACAAGAAAGCGAAATCTGACAAACTTATCGTTCGTCGTCGCAACCAAAAATAATCATAAGCAACTAGCTTACACTTTCCGCCAGCTCGGTAGCGCTGCATAGCAGCGCAAGCCGCTGTGGTACTAAATTTTAAAGGAGAAAATTACAAAATGGGACGTAGTCTTAAAAAAGGACCTTTCGTCGATGAGCATTTGATGAAAAAAGTTGAAGCTCAAGCAAACGACGAAAAGAAAAAAGTAATTAAAACTTGGTCACGTCGTTCAACGATCTTCCCAAGTTTCATCGGATACACTATCGCAGTTTATGATGGACGTAAACATGTACCTGTTTACATCCAAGAAGACATGGTAGGTCACAAGCTTGGTGAATTTGCACCAACTCGTACTTACAAAGGTCACGCGGCAGACGACAAGAAGACACGTAGAAAATAAGGAGAACATAAATGGCAGAAATTACTTCAGCTAAAGCAATGGCTCGTACAGTGCGTGTTTCACCTCGTAAATCACGTCTTGTTCTTGACAACATCCGTGGTAAAAGCGTAGCCGATGCCATCGCTATTTTGACATTCACACCAAACAAAGCTGCAGGGATCATCCTTAAAGTGTTGAACTCAGCAGTAGCAAACGCTGAAAACAACTTTGGTTTGGAAAAAGCTAACTTGGTAGTATCTGAAGCATTCGCAAACGAAGGACCAACTATGAAACGTTTCCGTCCACGTGCGAAAGGTTCAGCTTCACCAATCAACAAACGTACAGCTCACATCACAGTAGCTGTTGCAGAAAAATAAGGAGGTAAACTCGTGGGTCAAAAAGTACATCCAATTGGTATGCGTGTTGGTATCATCCGTGATTGGGATGCCAAATGGTATGCTGAAAAAGAATACGCGGATTACCTTCATGAAGATCTTGCAATCCGTAAATTCATTCAAAAAGAATTGGCTGACGCAGCCGTTTCAACTATTGAAATCGAACGCGCAGTAAACAAAGTTAACGTTTCACTTCACACTGCTAAACCAGGTATGGTTATCGGTAAAGGTGGAGCAAACGTTGATGCACTTCGTGCAGCTCTTAACAAATTGACTGGTAAACAAGTACACATCAACATCGTTGAGATCAAACGTCCTGACTTGGATGCTCACCTTGTTGGTGAAGGAATTGCTCGTCAATTGGAACAACGTGTTGCTTTCCGTCGTGCACAAAAACAAGCGATCCAACGTGCTATGCGTGCTGGAGCTAAAGGAATCAAAACTCAAGTATCAGGTCGTTTGAACGGTGCAGATATTGCCCGTGCAGAAGGATACTCTGAAGGAACTGTTCCACTTCACACACTTCGCGCTGATATCGATTACGCTTGGGAAGAAGCAGACACTACTTACGGTAAACTTGGTGTTAAAGTATGGATCTACCGTGGTGAAGTTCTTCCAGCTCGTAAAGACGCTAAAGGAGGTAAATAACCAATGTTAGTACCTAAACGTGTAAAACACCGTCGCGAATTCCGTGGTAAAATGCGCGGTGAAGCAAAAGGTGGAAAAGAAGTAGCATTCGGTGAATACGGTCTTCAAGCTACAACTAGCCACTGGATCACAAACCGTCAAATCGAAGCTGCTCGTATCGCCATGACTCGTTACATGAAACGTGGTGGTAAAGTTTGGATTAAGATTTTCCCACACAAATCATACACCGCTAAAGCTATCGGGGTACGTATGGGATCTGGTAAAGGGGCTCCTGAAGGTTGGGTAGCACCAGTTAAACGTGGTAAAGTGATGTTCGAAATTGCTGGTGTATCTGAAGAGATCGCACGCGAAGCGCTTCGTCTTGCTAGCCACAAATTGCCAGTTAAAACTAAATTTGTGAAACGTGAAGCAGAATAAGGAGAGGTCATGAAACTTACAGAAGTAAAAGAATTTGTTAAAGAACTTCGTGGTCTTTCTCAAGAAGAACTCGCGAAGCGTGAAAATGAATTGAAGAAAGAATTGTTTGAACTTCGTTTCCAAGCGGCTGCTGGTCAATTGGAACAAACTGGACGTTTGAAAGAAGTGAAAAAACAAATCGCTCGTATCAAAACTGTTCAATCAGAAGCTAAATAATAGACTAGGGAAGGAGAATTTCAATGGAACGCAATAATCGTAAAGTTCTTGTTGGACGCGTTGTGTCTGACAAAATGGACAAAACAATCACAGTTGTAGTTGAAACTAAACGTAACCACCCAGTCTATGGTAAACGTATCAACTATTCTAAAAAATACAAAGCTCATGATGAAAACAATGTTGCTAAAGAAGGCGATATCGTTCGTATCATGGAAACTCGTCCGCTTTCAGCTACAAAACGCTTCCGTCTTGTAGAAGTCGTTGAAGAAGCGGTCATCATCTAATCATACCTGAAAGGAGAAAACGTAAATGATTCAAACAGAAACTCGTTTGAAAGTCGCTGATAACAGTGGCGCACGCGAAATCTTGACAATCAAAGTTCTTGGTGGTTCAAAACGTAAATTCGCGAGCATCGGTGATGTAATCGTTGCATCAGTAAAACAAGCTACTCCTGGTGGTGCGGTTAAGAAAGGTGACGTTGTAAAAGCTGTTATCGTTCGTACTAAATCAGGTGCTCGTCGTAAAGATGGTTCATACATCAAATTCGACGAAAATGCAGCAGTAATCATCCGTGACGACAAAACTCCTCGCGGAACTCGTATCTTTGGCCCAGTTGCACGTGAATTGCGTGACGGTGGTTTCATGAAGATCGTGTCACTTGCTCCAGAAGTACTTTAATCAATAAAAAAACAAACACAGTCCCCTGGCTTAGCCAGGGTGCCCATCGGGCGTAAGAATAAAAGGAGAATAAAATGTTTGTAAAAAAAGGCGACAAAGTTCGCGTTATCGCTGGTAAAGACAAAGGCGTAGAAGCTGTTGTTCTTACTGCTCTTCCAAAAGTAAATAAAGTTGTTGTAGAAGGTGTAAACATCATCAAGAAACACCAACGTCCAAATAACGAAAACCCTCAAGGTGCTATCGTTGAAAAAGAAGCTCCAATTCATGCTTCTAACGTTCAAGTGTTGGACAAAAACGGTGTTGCTGGACGTGTTGGCTACAAATTTGTAGACGGCAAAAAAGTTCGCTACAACAAAAAATCAGGCGAAGTGCTTGACTAATCACGAAGGAAAGGAGAAGTATAATGGCTAATCGTTTAAAAGAAAAATACCTTAATGAAGTAGTACCATCATTGACTGAACAGTTCAACTATTCATCTGTTATGGCTGTGCCAAAAGTTGATAAAATTGTCTTGAACATGGGTGTTGGTGATGCAGTATCAAATGCTAAAAACCTTGAAAAAGCTGCTGAAGAGCTTGCTTTGATCTCGGGTCAAAAACCATTGATCACTAAGGCTAAAAAATCAATCGCCGGCTTCCGTCTTCGTGAAGGTGTTGCGATCGGTGCAAAAGTTACCCTTCGTGGTGAACGTATGTACGAATTCTTGGATAAATTGGTAACAGTTTCACTTCCACGTGTACGTGACTTCCATGGTGTCCCAACAAAATCATTTGATGGACGTGGAAACTACACACTTGGTGTGAAAGAACAATTGATCTTCCCAGAAATCAACTTTGATGATGTTGATAAAACTCGTGGTTTGGATATCGTAATCGTAACTACAGCGAACACAGACGAAGAATCACGTGCATTGCTTACTGGCCTCGGTATGCCGTTTGCAAAATAATATAGGAGGTAAAACTAATGGCTAAAAAATCTATGATTGCTAAGAACAAACGCCCAGCGAAGTTCTCTACTCAAGCATACACTCGCTGTGAACGTTGTGGACGTCCACACTCAGTTTACCGCAAGTTTAAACTTTGCCGTGTTTGCTTCCGTGAATTGGCATACAAAGGTCAAATCCCAGGTGTCACAAAAGCATCTTGGTAATAGTATGATACAAAGAGCGTAACAACCTCAGCAAAAATAGGAGATTTGGTGACGGAGCGGAGTTCCGAATCAAACCTAGCTTTTTTGCCCAGATTGTGGCTCGTGTTCAAATGAGTATATTCTCGTTTGCATGTATCAAAATTTTCTGAGCCTAGCTCAATCATTAACTAGCAAGTGCAACTTGCAAACTACTAGTAAGAGGAGAAATAAAAAATGGTTATGACTGACCCAATCGCAGACTTCCTTACACGTATTCGTAACGCTAACCAAGCAAAACACGAAGTACTTGAAGTGCCTGCATCAAACATCAAAAAAGGAATTGCTGAAATCCTTAAACGCGAAGGTTTTGTAAAAAACGTTGAATTCATCGAAGATGACAAACAAGGCATCATCCGTGTATTCTTGAAATACGGACAAAACGGTGAAAAAGTTATCACAAACTTGAAACGTGTATCAAAACCAGGTTTGCGTGTTTACAAAAAACGTGAAGATCTTCCAAAAGTTCTTAACGGACTTGGAATTGCTATCCTTTCAACTTCTGAAGGTTTGCTTACTGATAAAGAAGCACGCCAAAAGAATGTTGGTGGTGAGGTTATCGCTTACGTTTGGTAAAATCAAGATACAAAGCTCGTAAAGAACAAAGCAAAATTAGGAAGTTGGGGCAGTTTGTTTACAAACGAGCCAACTTATCTATTTTGCACAGTTCTTAGAGCGTGTTCAGTTTAGCTATTGAACTAAATAAGTATCTTAACCCCGTGAAAACTGGCCTTCAAAGGCCTGACAATTTAACAGGAGAATAAAAACATGTCACGTATTGGTAATAAAGTTATCGTGTTGCCTGCTGGTGTTGAACTCACTAACAATGACAACGTAGTAACTGTAAAAGGACCTAAAGGAGAACTTACTCGTGAGTTCTCAAAAGATATTGAAATCCGTGTGGAAGGTACTGAAGTAACTCTTCACCGTCCAAACGATTCAAAAGAAATGAAAACTATCCACGGAACTACTCGTGCCCTTTTGAACAACATGGTTGTTGGTGTATCAGAAGGATTCAAGAAAGAACTTGAAATGCGCGGGGTTGGTTACCGTGCACAACTTCAAGGAAATAAACTTGTCTTGGCTGTAGGTAAATCTCATCCAGATGAAGTTGAAGCTCCAGAAGGAATTACTTTTGAACTTCCAAACCCAACGACTATCGTTATCAGTGGAATTTCAAAAGAAGTAGTTGGTCAAACAGCTGCTTACGTACGTAGCCTTCGTTCACCAGAACCTTACAAAGGTAAAGGGATCCGTTACGTTGGTGAATTCGTTCGCCGTAAAGAAGGTAAAACAGGTAAATAATGTTGAGTGGTTGCTTATCAACCACCCACCTATTTTCCAACTCAGTGCTTAGCACATGATTTTAAAATTAAGAGGTGAAAATTGTGATTTCGAAACCAGATAAAAATAAAATCCGTCAAAAACGCCACCGTCGCGTTCGCGGAAAACTCTCTGGAACTGCTGATCGCCCACGTTTGAACGTATTCCGTTCTAATACAGGCATCTACGCTCAAGTAATTGATGACGTAGCGGGTGTAACGCTCGCAAGCGCTTCAACTCTTGACAAAGAAGTTTCTAAAGGAACTAAAACTGAACAAGCCGTTGTTGTCGGCAAACTTGTTGCTGAACGTGCAGTTGCTAAAGGTATTTCTGAAGTGGTGTTCGACCGCGGTGGATATCTATATCACGGACGTGTTAAAGCTTTGGCTGATGCAGCTCGTGAAAACGGATTGAAATTCTAATAGGAGGACACTAGAAAATGGCATTTAAAGACAATGCAGTTGAACTTGAAGAACGCGTAGTTGCCATCAACCGTGTTACAAAAGTTGTTAAAGGTGGACGTCGTCTTCGCTTTGCAGCTCTTGTAGTTGTTGGTGACCGTAACGGACGTGTTGGTTTTGGTACAGGTAAAGCTCAAGAAGTACCAGAAGCAATCCGTAAAGCAGTAGAAGATGCTAAGAAAAACTTGATTGAAGTTCCTATGGTTGGAACAACAATTCCTCACGAAGTAACATCAGTATTTGGTGGAGCTCGTGTATTGTTGAAACCAGCTATCGAAGGGGCTGGGGTTGCTGCAGGTGGTGCAGTTCGTGCCGTTGTCGAATTGGCAGGTATTGCAGATGTAACATCTAAATCACTTGGATCAAACACTCCAATCAACATTGTTCGTGCAACAGTGGAAGGATTAGCTCAATTGAAACGCGCTGAAGAAGTTGCTGCCCTTCGTGGTATTTCAGTTTCTGACTTGGCTTAAGAAAGGAGATTCAAATGGCTCAAATTAAAATTACTTTGACTAAGTCTCCAATCGGACGCATCCCGTCACAACGTAAAACTGTTGTAGCACTTGGACTTGGCAAATTGAACAGCTCTGTTATTAAAGAAGATAACCCAGCAGTACGTGGAATGATCACTGCAGTATCTCACTTGGTAACAGTTGAAGAAGTAAAATAATCTATTTATAATAGAAAAAGGTTTTCAGGGGTATGGGAAGTTTCTCATCCCCTAAAACTAAATATAAGTATAGGCGAGTTTGTAGTCGGGACACCTTTTCCTGATTGCATGCGTTAGCAATTTACAAAAGAGGAGAAAATAAATAATGAAACTTCATGAATTACAACCTGCTACAGGTTCACGTAAAGTCCGCAACCGTGTTGGTCGTGGTACTTCATCTGGTAATGGTAAAACTTCTGGCCGTGGTCAAAAAGGTCAAAAAGCTCGTAGCGGTGGCGGTGTACGTCTTGGTTTTGAAGGTGGACAAACTCCATTGTTCCGTCGTCTTCCAAAACGTGGATTTACAAACATCAACGCTAAAGAATATGCGATTGTAAACCTTGATCAATTGAACGCCTTTGACGATGGTGCCGAAGTAACTCCAGTAGTACTTGTTGAATCAGGAATTGTAAAAGCTGAAAAATCAGGTATCAAAATTCTTGGTAACGGAGAATTGACTAAGAAGTTGACTGTAAAAGCAGCTAAATTCTCTAAATCAGCTGAAGAAGCTATCACTGCTAAAGGTGGTTCAGTTGAAGTCATCTAAGTGAGGTGACCTATGTTTTTAAAATTATTAAAAGATGCATTTAAAGTAAAACAAGTACGTTCAAAGATCTTATTTACAATCTTTATCATTCTTGTTTTCCGCATTGGAACCACGATTACAGTGCCTGGTGTAAATGCGAAAATTTTGAATAGCCTTCAAGATGTGTCCTTCTTGAACATGCTCAGTTTAGTTTCTGGGAATGCTATGAGGAACTTCTCAGTTTTCGCTTTAGGGGTTAGCCCATACATCACAGCTTCCATCGTTGTGCAACTTTTACAAATGGATCTGTTACCTAAGTTTGTCGAATGGGGCAAACAGGGGGAAGTTGGTCGAAGAAAGCTAAATCAAGCAACACGATACATCGCCTTGCTTTTAGCCTTTGTCCAATCCATTGGGATTACAGCGACTTTCCATACGTTGTCTCAAGCGAAATTGGTAGCTACTCCAAATACCAAGACCTATCTTTTGATCGGTGCCATTCTAACGACTGGTTCAATGATTGTCACTTGGCTCGGAGAGCAAATCTCCGATAAAGGATACGGAAATGGTGTTTCAATGATTATCTTTGCAGGGATTGTGTCATCGATTCCGGAGATGATCAAAGAAATCTATGAAAATGCATTTGTAAATGTTCGCTCTGGTCAATTGACCAATTCACTTATCTTTGTTGGAGTATTAATCCTTGCTATCTTGGTCATTGTTTACTTTACAACCTTTGTAGAGCAAGCTCAATACAAGATTCCAATCCAATATACAAAGATTGCCCAAGGAGCTCCATCAAGTTCTTACCTACCTTTAAAAGTTAACCCAGCGGGAGTTATCCCAGTTATCTTTGCTAGTTCGATTACAGCAGCACCTGCTGCAATTTTTCAAGTCATTAGCGCCATGGGTTATAATGCAGGATGGGTGAAAACAGCACAAGCCATGTTGGCTACAAACACACCTACGGGTGTTGCTATGTACGCCTTACTGATCATTCTATTTACATTCTTCTATACGTTTGTTCAGATCAATCCTGAAAAAACGGCAGAAAACCTTCAAAAGAGCGGTGCCTATATTCCAGGTGTTCGCCCAGGTAAGGGAACAGAAGAATTTATGTCTCGCTTGCTACGTCGTTTAGCATGTGTTGGATCAGTATTCCTTGGCTTTATTACCATCATTCCAATCTTAGCTCGTGATGTATTTGGTTTAACAGATGCGGTTGCTCTTGGAGGAACGAGTTTGTTAATCATTATTTCAACAGGTATTGAAGGAATGAAACAATTGGAAGGCTACTTATTAAAACGTAAGTATGTCGGATTTATGGACACAACAACAGAATAGAATAAGGTTGACTTTGTCAGCCTTCTATTTTGTTATTAAATGGAAATAGGAATTTGCTCCTGCTTCCATTTAAAAACAAAATAAGGAGGATTCATCATGAATCTTTTAATTATGGGATTGCCTGGAGCAGGTAAGGGGACCCAAGCAGCGAAAATCGTGGAAGAGTTTCACGTAGCGCATATTTCTACCGGTGATATGTTCCGCGCAGCAATGGCTAACCAAACTGAAATGGGTGTATTGGCAAAATCATTCATCGACAAAGGTGAATTGGTGCCAGATGATGTGACAAACGGGATTGTAAAAGAACGTTTGGCTCAAGACGACATTAAGGAAAAAGGATTCCTTTTGGATGGTTTTCCTCGCACGATCGAACAAGCTCATGCCTTGGATCAAATCTTGGTTGATCTTGGTTTGGAGCTTGAGGGAGTAATCAATATCGAAGTGGATCCATCTTGCCTTCTTGAACGCTTGAGTGGTCGTATTATTCACCGCGAAACAGGTGAAACTTACCATAAAGTATTCAACCCACCAGCTGACTACAAGGAAGAAGACTATTACCAACGTGAAGATGACAAACCAGAAACAGTGAAACGCCGCTTGGATGTGAATATTGCTCAAGGTGAGCCGATTCTTGCTCATTATCGTGGAAAAGGATTGGTACATGATATTGAAGGAAATCAAGACATCAACGACGTCTTCAAAGATATCCAAAAAGTCTTAGAGAATTTGAAATAAAAACGTTTTAGTCACTTGCAATATTTGACAACAAGTGTTACAATTAGTTAGTCTGACTTATAATTGTTACCTCTGTGCTCAGAGGAATGAATCGAAATTTATGGAGGTACTTTTGCGTGGCAAAAGACGATGTGATTGAAGTAGAAGGCAAAGTAGTCGATACAATGCCGAATGCTATGTTTACGGTTGAACTTGAAAATGGACATCAGATTTTAGCAACAGTTTCTGGTAAAATTCGTAAAAACTATATTCGTATTTTAGCGGGAGATCGTGTTACAGTGGAGATGAGTCCGTACGATTTGACACGTGGACGTATCACATACCGCTTTAAATAATCGAAAAACTTGGAGGGATAAAAATGAAAGTAAGACCATCGGTCAAACCAATTTGCGAATACTGTAAAGTAATTCGTCGTAATGGTCGTGTTATGGTAATTTGCCCAGCAAATCCAAAACACAAACAACGTCAAGGATAAGATAGAAAGGAGAAAACATGGCTCGTATTGCTGGAGTTGACATTCCAAATGACAAACGTGTAGTAATTTCATTGACTTATGTATACGGTATTGGACTTCCAACATCTAAGAAAATTCTTGCTGCTGCAGGCGTTTCTGAAGATATTCGTGTTCGTGACCTTACACCAGATCAAGAAGATGCTATCCGTCGTGAAGTTGACGCAATTAAAGTTGAAGGTGACCTTCGTCGTGAAGTAAACTTGAACATCAAACGTTTGATGGAAATCGGTTCATACCGTGGTATCCGTCACCGTCGTGGACTTCCAGTTCGTGGACAAAACACTAAAAACAATGCTCGCACTCGTAAAGGTAAAGCTGTTGCGATTGCAGGTAAGAAAAAATAAAATAAAATAAGGAGGTAAAAATCTTGGCTAAACCAACACGTAAACGTCGTGTGAAAAAGAATATCGAATCTGGTATTGCTCATATTCACGCTACATTTAACAACACAATTGTTATGATTACTGATGTGCATGGTAACGCAATCGCTTGGTCATCTGCAGGTGCACTTGGATTCAAAGGTTCTCGTAAATCTACACCATTTGCTGCTCAAATGGCTTCAGAAGCTGCTGCGAAATCTGCTCAAGAACATGGACTTAAATCTGTTGAAGTAACTGTTAAAGGTCCTGGTTCAGGTCGTGAGTCTGCTATTCGTGCACTTGCTGCTGCTGGTCTTGAAGTAACTGCAATCCGCGATGTAACTCCTGTACCACACAATGGTGCTCGTCCTCCAAAACGTCGCCGTGTATAATCATCAACAATTACACAGCTTTTCGTTTAAGAGGGAGTATAGCAAATGATTGAGTTTGAAAAACCAAATATAACAAAAATTGATGAAAATAAAGATTATGGCGTATTTGTAGTAGAGCCACTTGAACGTGGTTATGGTACAACGCTTGGAAACTCACTTCGTCGTGTACTTCTAGCTTCACTTCCAGGTGCAGCTGTCACTTCAATCAACATTGAAGGTGTACTCCACGAATTTGATACCGTTCCAGGAGTCCGTGAAGACGTTATGCAAATTATTCTTAACGTTAAAGGAATCGCTGTTAAGTCTTACGTCCAAGACGAAAAGATTATTGAACTTGATGTAGAAGGACCTGCAGAAATTACTGCTGGTGATATTCTTACAGATAGTGACATCGAAATTGTAAACCCTGATCATTATCTATTTACAATCGGAGAAGGAGCATCTTTGAAAGCAACGCTTACTGTAAACAGTGGACGTGGCTATGTTCCAGCTGATCAAAACAAAAAAGATGATGCACCAGTGGGCACACTTGCTGTAGATTCAATCTATACGCCAGTGACAAAAGTCAATTACCAAGTTGAACCAGCTCGCGTTGGTAGCAACGATGGATTTGACAAGCTAACCCTTGAAATTTTGACAAATGGGACAATTATTCCAGAAGATGCCTTAGGTTTGTCTGCTCGTATTTTGACAGAACACCTTAATCTATTTACAAACTTGACTGAAATTGCTATTGCAACAGATGTCATGAAGGAAGTAGATACAACTTCTGATGATCGCATTTTAGAACGTACCATCGAAGAATTAGATCTTTCAGTTCGTTCATACAACTGTTTGAAACGTGCTGGCATTAATACTGTTTACGATTTGACTGAAAAATCTGAAGCAGAAATGATGAAAGTTCGTAACTTGGGACGTAAGAGTCTTGAGGAAGTTAAAATCAAACTTGCCGACTTAGGCCTTGGGTTAAAAAACGATAAATAGAGGAGGAATACATGGCTTACCGTAAACTAGGACGCACTAGCTCACAACGTAAAGCAATGCTTCGCGATTTGACTACAGATCTTATCATCAATGAAGCAATTGTAACAACTGAAGCACGTGCAAAAGAAATCCGTAAATCAGTTGAAAAAATGATTACTTTGGGTAAACGTGGTGATTTGCATGCACGTCGTCAAGCTGCTGCATTCGTACGTAACGAAGTTGCATCACAAAACTTTGATGAAGAAACAGGTAAATATTCAGAAACAACTGCACTTCAAAAATTGTTCTCTGAATTAGCACCTCGTTATGCTGAGCGCAATGGTGGATATACTCGTATCCTTAAAACTGAACCACGCCGTGGTGATGCTGCGCCAATGGCTATCATCGAATTGGTATAATATCATCAATTTTGTTGAGTGTTATGATGATGGAATACACTGTTATTCTTAGTCTAGCTCTGGTCTACCGCTGGGGATTTTCCCCAGCGGGAACACTCATCATACTAGATGAATAGTAGACGCTTGTTTACGAAATTGCTTTAAATTAAAACAATTTCGTAAGCAGGCGTTTTGTTTTTTGTTTTCATCAGTAGTCTATAAAAACAAAAAATGATATAATGAAAGCCATATCTTAAATAGAAGAAACGGATTCAATGACAAAACAACAAGCAATCAAATTACTAAAAGATAAATACCTAAGTAACATGAAAGAAAGCACTGAACTCTTTGTTGGCGTCGAGTTAGAGTTTCCAATCGTAGAAATAAACGGAAACAAAACAAATATTGAAGTAACGAAAAAATTATTTCAAACCTTAGCAGATTTTCCTGAATTTGAGATCGAAAAAAAAGATCAAGACAATAACCCTATACAATTAGTTCATATAGCATCAAAAGATCGCATCTTATTTGAATTAAGTTACAATACAATTGAATTTGCATTTGATAGAGCTCATTCTATTCGTGAGGTTGCTGAACGCTTTGATTCCTATTTAAGTGTGATACAACCCATTTTACAAGAGGATAACCATGAAATCCAAGGAAAAGGAATCCATCCTCAGTGGAAAGAAAACGATAATCGTCCGGTGAAAATTGAACGATACAAAATGTTGATGGCTTTTCTTGCAATGAAAGACACAGAGATGCAAACCCACTGCTATCCTTCATATGGAGCCTTTATTTGCGGAAACCAAGTTCAATTGGATGTTAGGCGAGATAATTATCTTCGGATCATTAATGCTTTTAATAAAATTGAAGCAGCAAAGGCTTACTTGTTTTCAAATTCAGAATTCATAGAAGAAGAATGGGATACAAGAGTCGCAAGAGATATTTTCTGGGAAAAATCATTGCATGGGTATTTTAAAGAAAATGTGGGCGTATATCCACAGGACTACAAAAACGAAGAAGATTTTTTTCATCATCTTTCTAAAACAGCTATCTTTACCGCTATACGGGAAAACAAATCCCTTTATTTTAAACCAATTCGAGTTGAAAACTATCTAGAAAAAAGGGAAATAAAGGCCTATACAGCTGATGGAGTAGAAGTTATCATCACACCATTAGAAGAGGATCTAAAACACCATCGAAGTTACCAATTTCAAGATCTGACAGCTCGGGGAACGATAGAGTTTAGAAGTGTCTGTACTCAAGCATTAGAAAGGACATTTGCGCCAATAGCATTCGAATTAGGCCTATTCGTTCAGTTAGAGAAACTAGAAAACTATTTAGAGACCTGTCCATTTTTTGCAACGGAAGGAACAAACTATCGAGAGCTCCGAAAAAAATACTCAAAGAAAAAATTAAGTGAAAAAGAAACGGAAAGTATAAAAAAGTTTTCAAAAGATCTTATTGAAATATCTAAAGCAGGATTATTAGAAAGAGAATATGGTGAAGAACAATACTTATTGATTAATAAGGAGATAGATTGAGATAAAAAGCTTGTGTTTACAGGTTTTTTTCTTTTTACAATTTATCATTTTAAAAAAACTTTCAAAAAAGTAAAATTTTTTAAAAAAAGTTATTGACAAGTAAAAGTGTACGTGATATACTAATATAGTTGTCGCGAGAGAGCGACAAAGACCTTTGAAAACTGAACAAGACG
>NZ_JASHGM010000005.1:0-143063 GCF_047460295.1 Streptococcus sp. OMI870 | reverse complement strand
AGCTCTTTGAAGCTTCGCCCTTGTTTTCTAAGTTCATATATCTGAACCTTATCCTTATATGTCAATTTCATAATAAAAACACCCCAAAAGTTAGATTTTTTCTGTCTAACTTTTGGGGTGCGGTTCACCATCGAAACCTCTTTTTAATATTCTTAGTTGTTAAGAGCTGCTGCCATTGTAGCTGCAACTTCTGATTCAAAGTCGTTAGCTGCTTTTTCGATTCCTTCACCAACTTCAAAGCGAGCGAACTCAACTACTGAAGCATTTACAGACTCAAGGAAAGCTTCAACTGTCTTGCTGTCGTCCATGATGTAGACTTGTGCAAGAAGAGTGTATGCTTGGTCAACTTTTGTGTTGTCAAGCATGAAGCGATCCATTTTACCAGGGATGATCTTATCCCAGATTTTTTCTGGTTTGCCTTCTGCTGCTAATTCTGCTTTGATATCTTCTTCAGCTTGAGCAATGACTTCGTCAGTCAATTGAGCTTTAGAACCATACTTCAAGTGTGGAAGAGCTGGTTTACCAACCATTGCACGGCTTTCGTTGTCTTGGTCGATCACGTGGTTCAATTGTGCCAACTCATCTTTCACGAATTGCTCATCCAATTCTTTGTAAGAAAGAACAGTTGGTTTCATTGCAGCGATGTGCATTGAAATTTGTTTAGCAAGTGCTTCGTCTCCACCTTCGACAACAGAGATAACACCGATACGTCCACCGTTGTGTTGGTAAGCACCGAAGTGTTGGGCATCTGTTTTTTCAAGCAAAGCAAAACGACGGAATGAAATCTTTTCACCGATTGTAGCAGTTGCAGATACGTATGCTGCTTCAAGAGTTTCACCTGAAGGCATTGTCAAAGCAAGAGCTTCTTCGTTGCTAGCTGGTTTCCCTTCAGCGATGACTTTCGCTGTTGCATTTACTAATTCAACGAATTGAGCATTTTTCGCAACGAAGTCAGTTTCAGCATTCACTTCAACTACTGCTGCAACGTTTCCGTCTACATAAACACCAGTCAAACCTTCAGCGGCAACACGGTCAGCTTTCTTAGCTGCTTTAGCCATACCTTTTTCGCGAAGCAATTCGATCGCTTTTTCGATATCACCATCAACTTCAACCAATGCTTTTTTAGCGTCCATGACACCAGCACCAGATTTTTCACGCAATTCTTTTACAAGCTTAGCTGTAATTTCTGCCATTTTTGTTCTCCTATATTTTTTTAATAAAATAAGAGGGTCGGGCTGAGCCCTGCCCTCTTAGGTTCGTTACGTATAAACTAGAATTAAGCGTTGTCGCCTTCTACAACTTCAACGATTTCTTCGATTGAATCAGCTTGACCTTCAGTCGCTGCCAATTCAGCTTCTACTGTCGCAACACTGTCTTCACCTTGACGACCTTCGATAACAGCATCAGCCATTTTCGCAGTGATCAATTTAACAGCGCGGATAGCGTCATCGTTCGCTGGGATGATAACATCGATATCATCTGGGTCAGTGTTTGTGTCGACCATCGCTACAACTGGGATACCCAATTTCTTCGCTTCTTTAACAGCGATTTGTTCTTTATGTGGATCCACAACGTACATTACGTCTGGAATACGAGGCATGTCTTCGATACCGCCCAAGAATTTTTCAAGACGAGCGCGTTGTTTGTTCAACAATGCAACTTCTTTCTTAGGAAGAACTTCGAAAGTTCCATCTTCTTCCATGCGTTTGATTTCTTTCAAACGAGCGATACGTTTTTGGATTGTTCCCCAGTTAGTAAGAGTTCCACCCAACCAACGGTGGTTGATGAAGTATTGACCTGCACGAACAGCTTCTTCTGCAACAGCATCAGCAGCTTGTTTCTTAGTACCTACGAACAAGATCACTGCATCGTTTGCAGCTGCATCACGCATGAAGTCGTATGCTTGGTCTGCATATTTTACAGTTTGTTGCAAGTCGATTACGTGGATTCCGTTACGTTCAGTGAAGATGTACTTAGCCATCTTAGGGTTCCAGCGACGAGTTTGGTGACCAAAGTGTACACCAGCCTCAAGAAGTTGTTTCATTGAAATTACTGCCATGAGTAAGTTCTCCTTTTTTGTTTTTTTCTCCTCTCTCAGACGTCAACTTGCAGCACGACCACAAGGGCAACGGTACCACAATGGATCCGAGATGAGTATTTGCTGTCTTAGACAACTCTATAAGTATAGCAGAAATCCCTAGAATTCGCAAGCTATTTGAGAGATTTTTTCTCCTCTCTCTTTCTTGATTGATTTGAAACAAAAAGTTTTTCTTGACCTATCTTGATTTTTAGGTTACAATATTATATGTTATGGCGGTATAGCCAAGTGGTAAGGCACGGCTCTGCAAAAGCTTGATCGTCGGTTCAAATCCGTCTACCGCCTTGATAATAAAATTTTTATCATCTTTTATCTTTTAAAAATTCCCCTAGCAATAGGGGTTTTTTTGTTACCGTTTGCCTCATTTATCGATTATTGATATAATAAAACCCTCGCCTGATAGGCAAATGACATTTGAAAGGGTATTTATGAAAAACATTCGTTTCTATACAATCGGCCTTCTTTCTCTTTTAACGCTAGCAGCTTGCTCACCTGCCAATTCTGCGCAACCAGCAAAAACAGCTTCTAGTTCCAAAAAGTCGGTCCAATCATCTTCAAGCAAAACATCATCGAGTAAAGAGACAAGCACGTCTTCTGAAAGTAGCAAGTCCGATGACTTTTCAGATCGCTTCAGCATGGATCCGGATGACGGGACTTCTCTCCAATATGTACCTGGAGCTGCGTCCATTCCTGAGCTTGAAAAGCTCAAGAACCTTCATCCTACAACTGGTTTTGTACTAAGAACCCAAGATGGACAAGAGGTCGGAGGACCAAAAGCAAGAAGCAGTTTCGATGACGTGGTCGCTGCCTTTGGCCAGCCAGTAAGTAGTACGGACAGTGCGAATCCCGGCGATGGGGTCAATGTCTGGGTAACAGACAATGGCGATATCATGGCTTTCTTCAACAATGGTGTCCTAACAGACATTACCTTCCGTTTAAAAGGGGGCGATGCCAACCACCAGTCTACCGGCGGAATTTCCAAATCCGATACACCAAAAACGGCCCTCGAACGCCTGGGGAAACCCTATGCCATTATGCGTTCTGAATCCGGGACCAGCTATGTCTATAAAGATAGCAATGGGGATGAATCTAGCTTCTCTACACAAGGAGACAAGATCTTCAATGTCACGTCTGCTGCAGAAACCAAGCAGTTAAAAAAAATCACTGGCCTAGATAAAAATCAATAACGATCCAGACAAAGAGGCTGGGACAAAAGTCCTAGCCTCTTAATTGTCTTTGGATTGTAGAGCAAGACGCAGTGGTTGAGTGCTCAAAGCACTGCTTTGAGGTGGCGGATAGAACTTGCGAAGCAAGTATCCTTAAGTCTTTGTTCGCTTTTTAAGCTTCAAAGATGCCCTATGTTGACGGAAACTATGTTTCCTTTATCTGCAACCTTCAACAGTCTCCCAGACTGTTGAAGCTGTCCCACTCTCTCTTTCTTACAATTCAGCAATTTGGTTCAAATTCACTTCTGCAACCGTATCGTTACCGAACATAGAAATGACCATTTTCACCTTGTTGTTATCAATTTCAGTGATCTTTCCAGTGTAGTCTGTGAAGGCACCATCGATGATGCGAACCGTATCGCCCACCTTGACATCCAGATCAAACTCTTGCACGGTTTGACCCATAGAGAGCAAGATGCTGCGGATTTCTTCTTCCAACAATGGGGTTGGTTTTGAACGGTTCCCGTGTGATCCAACGAAACCAGTAACGTTAGGAGTATTCCGAACGACAAACCAAGCTTCATCTGTCATGACCATTTCCACCAAGACATAACCTGGGAAGCGGTTTTCTTCGATTTCTTTTGATTTACCGTTTTTCTCAACTTGTACGGTCTGAGTTGGAATCTCTACGCGCAAGATATTTTCTAACATATTGTAGGTTTGCGCACGTTGCAAAAGATTCTCTTTTACTTTGTTTTCATATCCTGAGTAGGTTTGTAATACAAACCAGCCTTTGTCAAAACTGTCCATTTGGGCATCCTTTCTTTCTGTTTAGCCTGCTCGAGCTTTTGTGAACATACTAAAAAAAGCCTCTTGGCTTTCGTTTTCCTAGCTTCATTATACCACATTTTGTAGGAATGCAAATAGGTTTGCTGATTTATTTTTTAGAAAAGACAATAAAAAATGGGACCCTGAGGGTCCCATCTGGCTTCTTTTCTTAAAAGAAATTGATCATGTGCAATAGGCCACGTGCAATGACTTTGTCAAACAAATAAATCAAAGCTACAAAGAAAGCGGTGTACTCAATCACTGAGATAAAATTTTTCCATCTTTCCTTGCGATTTGGCCAAGTTGTATCTTTTAGTAAGACGAAAATATCTTTAATGAATTTCACAACTCTCTCCTATCGTGTTTCTTTATGGATGGTATACTTGCTGCAATGTTTGCAGAATTTATTGACTTCTAGACGTGTTGGTTTTGGCGTCCCACTCAACTTAATGGAGTAATTGCGTGACCCACAAACCGTACACGCTAGACTTGCTTTTTTTAATGCCATAACGCCTCCGTTCACCCCATTATAGCAAGTTTTCTACGTTTTGACAAGATTAGAAATCTCCCCACCAAGAAAAAAGCAAATATAAAGCGTTATCACTCTGGTTTTCTCTTCATTTTTGGTAAAATAATACAAAAGGAGACGAATATGAAAAGTGATAACCTAAAAGAAAGTAGAAATATCGAAGATCGTCGAGGCCAAAGCTACTCCCAATCTTCTAGCAATAGCAACCTTGGCGGGGGCATTTTACAGATCCTGCTATCACCTGGAAGCTTCAAGAGCAAGATCGTCATTATCCTCCTCATGCTCCTTCTGGGTGGGGGAGGAGCTAGTCTTGGTGGACTCTTTGGAAATGGAAGCTCCCAGCCTTACCAGTCCACCCAAGTCACACGCACCAACCAGACCCATGTTGACGATGCAGACGCTCAGTTCGTCAGCAAGGTCCTGGGAACAACGGAAGATCATTGGCACAAGCTCTTTCAAGCAGAAGGACGGACCTACCAGGAGCCCAAACTTGTCTTCTATACTGGACGGACAAAGACAGGCTGTGGCGTCGGACAAGCATCAGCTGGTCCCTTCTACTGTCCAACCGATAAGAAAATTTATTTGGATATGAGCTTCTACAAGGAATTGACCACCAAATACAAGGCTAGCGGGGACTTTGCCATGGCCTACGTCATCGCCCACGAAGTCGGCCACCACGTACAAAACGAGCTGGGAATCCTTGGCAAATACCATCGTATGCAACAAGGACTTTCTGAAAAGGAACGAAATGCCATCAGTGTCCGCATCGAGTTGCAAGCCGATTATCTAGCAGGTGTTTGGGCCCGCTCCATTCAAGACCGAAACCTCCTAGATATTGGGGATATTGAAGAAGCCATGAATGCAGCCCATGCTGTCGGAGACGACACTCTCCAGGAACAAGCCTATGGCTACTCGGTGCCAGATAGCTTTACCCACGGGACTTCGGAACAACGCATGCGCTGGTTCAAACCGGGCTACCAGTACGGAGATTTGCAACACGGCGATACCTTTAGCTTATCAGATAGTGAACTCTAAGCAAAAAACGATTCAGAAATTCTTCTGAATCGTTTTTTTGATTAGAAACCAAGCCAGCCCTTGAAGGTATCCCAGGCGTTTTTCGCTTTTCCTGGAATATCGGCTTCGTCGATTGCTTTTTTCGCATCATCGACCATATTCGACGCCTTTTCTTTGACTTCCTCAAAGAATCCTTTGTCTTCCTTGGTATCTGTTTCTGTATTTTCTTCTCCAACTGGAGCAATGCCATTTTCAGCATAAGAGTTCTTCACGGAATCAAACTGGGTACCGTCTGTATAAGGCAGGACGCTGTTGGCAACATTGCGGAAGATCTCTGACGCCGTTCCGGCACTACTATCGGTCAGGTAATGACCTTCATCGGTCGTTGGGAAACCAAGCCATTGACTGATGACCACATCTGGCGTGTAGCCGATCACCCATTGGTCTCCAGAGAGGTCCTTGTTAAAGCTGGTCTCTGTCGTACCGGTTTTTCCTGCCATGGTATAGCCATAAGGTGCAGCGTTAACCCCCGTACCATTACTGAAGGTTCCTAGCATCATATTGGTCATCTTATCCGTTGCGGATCCACTAAGCACCCGGGTTGATTTCTGACTATGGCTCTTGACCACCTGACCACTAGCATTTTCGATCTTGGTAATGAGGTGGGCATCATTCATGACCCCGCCATTGGCAAAGGTTCCATAAGCTTGGGCCATCTGCATCGGATTGGTTGTCACACCGGCTCCTAAGGCAACTGCAAGCGATTTTTCCACCTTGTCCATGTTGAGACCGAATTTTTTTCCGTACTCAAAGACCGTATTGAGACCCAAATCATTGGCCGTCGCAACAGCTGGAAGGTTGAGGGATTCTGCCAAGGCCTGGTACATCGGTACCGTTGGGCTCGACTGGATTCCTGCATAGTTATTGACTTCATAACTTCCGTATTGAGTGGTACTATTGTCCAGTTCCTTATTAGTCGACCAACCTTCTGCAACAGCTGGGCTATAGACCACTAAAGGTTTGATGGTCGATCCCGGACTACGAGCAGCTTGGGTGGCATAGTTGTAGGTACGGAATCCTGGATTTTCATCGCTACCGACACGACCTACGAGAGCCCGAACCCCGCCAGTCTTAGGATCAAGGGCCACACTACCGGACTCTGCGCGCGTGCCATCTTCTGCCACTGGGAAGAGAGCTGTATTGTCATAGATCACCTGCATACTCGCTTGGTAATTTTGATCCAGCTCAGTGTAGATCCGGTAGCCATTTTTGACAATGTCTTCTTCGGTCAGGCCATATCTATTGACCGCTTCATTGATGACCGCATCAAAATAGGAAGGGTAGCGGTAGTCCTCTGACTTGCCTTCATAGGCATCGACTAGCTGGCCATGGATATCAACAGCAGCAGATTGATCGGCTGTTGCCTGGTCAATATAGCCAGCCGCTACCATATTTTGAAGGACCGTATTGCGGCGGTTGGTCGCATTCTCTACCGAATAGAGCGGGTTATAGATTTCCGGCCCCTTGAGCATGCCTGCTAGAACCGCTGACTGATCTAGACTTAATTGACTGGCTGAAACCCCAAAATACTTCTTAGAGGCATCTTCAATTCCCCAAACTCCATTTCCAAAATAGGCATTATTGAGGTACATAGTGAGGATCTCTTTTTTACTGTATTTTTTATTAATTTCAAGCGCCAAGAAGAACTCTTTGGCCTTACGCTCCACCGTCTGGTCCTGAGACAGAAAGGCATTTTTAGCCAGCTGCTGGGTGATGGTCGATCCTCCACCTGAGCGACCCAGGGTCAAAATCGCTAAGAAGAAACGGCCATAGTTGATCCCGCTGTTCTTGTAAAAACTCCGATCCTCTGTGGCCACTACGGCATTCTGCAGATTTTCACTAATGGCATCGAGTTCGACATAGGTTCCTTTTTGCCCGGTCAAACTTCCAGCCTGGTCCCCATTCTTATCATAGATAATAGTGGTTGCCTTGAGTGCATTCTGCAGATCCTTGACATTGGTTGTCTTAGCAAGGTAGAAGAGATAGCCCCCTGTCAAGAGGCTAAAGCCTAGCCCAATGATCAGGAGAATCTTGGTTAAATGGAAACGACGCCAGAAACGACGGAAGGGGTGCTGAGACAGAGGCTTGCTTCTGTGCTTGCCCGAGCGACTATAGGTCGTCTCCACCGCTTCTTCTGGTAACTCAGTGTCTGGCACTTCTTCTGCCACTGTTTTGGGCGGATGATCCTTTCTAAAAAAAGTGATCGCATTTTCAAATAATTCTTTTATTCTTTTCATACCTGTTATTGTAACACCTTATCCTTGTCCTAGCAAGAAAAGATCGCTCCTCGCTGTTTCTCATTTAGTTTTCTTTAAGCTTAGATTTTGCTACAATAGGGTCATGAACTATCAATTTACCATTCCACAATCCTTTCCCCAAATGACTGTGAAAGAGCTCCTTGAAGACTACTTCCTCATCCCCCGTAAGATCCGGCATTTTTTACGGGTCAAAAAACACGTCTTGGTGAATGGGCAGACCATCAACTGGCAGAGCACCGTTCAAAAAGGGGATCAGATCCAGCTCATCTTTGACGCAGACGATTACCCTGAAAAAGAGCTCCTAGAAGGAGACCCCAGTCTCGTCGAAGAACTCTATCAGGATGAGCACGTCATCATCGTTAATAAGCCCGAAGGTATGAAGACCCACGCCAATGAGCCGATGGAAATTGCTCTTCTCAACCATGTTTCCAGCTATGTCGGAGCCACCTGTTACGTCGTCCACCGCCTAGACAAAGAAACCAGTGGGGCCATTTTATTTGCCAAGAATCCTTTTATCCTTCCCATTCTCAACCGCATTTTGGAAGACAAAAAAATCCAACGCGAATACTGGGCATTGATTCAAGGTAGCTTAAGGCAAAAAACGATGGTCTTCAAGGATAAAATCGGACGCGATCGCCACGATCGGCGCAAGCGCTTAGTCGATCCGCGTAAGGGTCAGTATGCAGAAACCCAGGTGACGCAATTGAAAAAAATCGGGCGAAACAGCCTGGTCAAATGCCAACTCAAGACCGGTCGTACCCATCAGATCCGGGTTCATCTCTCCCATCATGGGCACCCCATTATCGGGGATCCTCTCTATAACCCTGAACGCGGAGAAAGACTCATGCTCCATGCCCACCGCTTGACCTTTACCAATCCACTGACGCTTGAAACCATACAAGTCGAAGCCCCTTCCAAGAGTTTTGAAAAGGGGTTGAAAGCGTGAAAAAAAGAAGCCTATGGCTTCTTTTCTTTGTTATCGATAACGAGGACTTGCAAATCCACGAATATTGCCATGTCCAATCCGATACGTATTGCGACGCACTTGGTTGTTGGAGTTTCCTTCAATGGTATGAATGATCCCATTTGAGACGCTCTCAACAATTCCGATGTGATCCGCAAATCCATTATTTTGCTGGCTATTTTGATCCCAGTTAAAGGTGATAATGTCCCCTGCTTTTGGTGTAGTGGTCCCATCTTCATTCCAAATGCCCAAACGTTTGAAAATCTGAATATGACGTTCAACCCCACATTCACGGCCAATCAAACCACTCAAGCCCTCGCGTTGGAAGACCGTTGTGACAAAGATATCACACCAATCATCGGTCGTCTTCACGGTATAACCTACAGGAAGTGGTTTGACACTGTTGTAATCATTGACCAATTGATGGTGAGCTGCAGTTCCGCCACGAACACCAACTAAATTGGCTGCAGCCCGTAAGACACGGTCCCGTTGTCCATTCGTAACACGAGGAGTGAAAGCCGTTTGACCAACTGTCTCACGAGGATGAAGGGTTGTTTGACCCAGGTTAAAACCTTCAACGCCACCATCCACATAGTCCACATAGACGTGAGTGGTGTAATTCCCTTTCTGGTACTGGTGATTCGCTGCAGAGACTTGTACTTCTGTATGCGTTCCAGAAGGGGCTGTTGTATACCAGAAGAGGTTTTCCTGATGTGCTTGAGACCAGGCTGCAACACGGATGTTCTTGATCCGACGTCCCTTAGGTGCTTGGTCCACCGTTACCGTAAAGGTTCCCGCACCAGAATTAACATTCTTGATCCCTGTTTGGGTCTTGGTCGTCATATTTCTAAATTCAACTTCTGTAGTTGTCGTACCAGCCCCTACACGAGAGCCATCATTTTGGATGTAGTAAAGATGAACATGGTATTTACCAGTGGAGTTCTTGTGATCACTCGCTTTGACAGATACCTTGTAGTCTCCGTTCGCTTGACGAGTCGCTTCATACCAGCGGATATCGTCTTGGCCGTCCTTATCCGACCAAGTTGGAACTTGAACGGTCCGCACACCTTTAGGGCTATATACATCCTTAATAATGACGTCAAAGGTACCTGTATCCTTGTTGTTGTTTTGGATTACAATTGTACCAGAACGTCGGGCTTGACGGACTTCTGCTGTAGTTTC
Source organism: Streptococcus sp. OMI870 (assembly GCF_047460295.1). NCBI lineage: Bacteria > Bacillati > Bacillota > Bacilli > Lactobacillales > Streptococcaceae > Streptococcus > Streptococcus sp. OMI870. The sequence goes on along the minus strand of NZ_JASHGM010000005.1, from coordinate 132,964 downwards.
TGTAATATAGTTTCGTTGGTTAGTTTGATCCACGTAATAAACATGGACATGGTATTTGCCTTCTACATTTTTATGATCTGAGGCTTTGATGGTCGCACGGTAACTACCATCGCTTTGGCGAACTGCTTTATGCCAAACAAGATCATCCGGTCCGTTTGGATCTGACCAGGTTGGCACCAGAACTTCTTTCAAACCTTTTGGTGCAACAACATTACGAATTACTGCGTCAAAGGTACCTGTTACAGTGTTGTTATTCTCTATCGTTACAGTGCCACTTGGTTTTACGTGGCGCACTTCTGTAGTGGTTTCTGTGATATAACTCCGTTTGTTATTTTGATCTACATAGTAGACATGGATATTGTATTTACCATCATCATTTTTATGATCTGAGACTTTGATGGTCGCACGATAGCTACCATCGCTTTGAAGAACTGCTTTATGCCATACCAGGTCATCTTGCCAGTTCTTATCTGACCATGTCGGAATCAAGACTTCTTTCAATCCATTTGGTGCTACTACATTACGAATTACTGCATCGAAGGTACCTGTCTCGGTATTATTGTTCTCAATAGTCAACGTACCACTTGGTTTTACGTGGTGCACTTCTGTAGTAGTTTCTGTGATATAGCTCCGTTTGTCAGCTTGATCTACATAGTAAACATGGACATGGTATTTACCATCCACATTTTTATGATCTGAGGCTTTAATCGTTGCGCGGTAGCTGCCGTCGCTTTGAAGAACTGCTTTATGCCATACCAGGTCATCTTGCCAGTTTTTGTCTGACCATGTCGGAATCAAGACTTCTTTCAATCCATTTGGTGCTACTACATTACGAATTACTGCATCAAAGGTACCTGTTACAGTATTGTTGTTCTCAATTGTTATAGTGCCACTTGGTTTTACGTGGTGTACTTCTGCAGTGGTTTCTGTGATATAACTCCGTTTGTTATTTTGATCTACATAGTAAACATGGACATGGTATTTGCCATCATCATTTTTATGATCTGAGGCTTTGATGGTCGCACGATAGCTTCCATCATTTTCAAGAACTGCTTTGTGCCAAACAAGATCATCTTGCCAGTTCTTGTCTGACCAGGTTGGAATCAAGACTTCTTTCAAACCATTTGGAGATACTACATTACGAATTACTGCATCAAAGGTGCCTGTCTTGGTATTATTGTTCTCTATCGTTACAGTGCCACTTGGTTTCTCTACTTCTTCAACTGGCAAACTATTATTTTCTATTTCTACCACTCGTGCCCGTGCGCCGTAGGGAGCGCGACTAGCTACCACAGCAGGTACTGGATGCTCTGATGCAACCTTGTCACTAGTGCCCTTGTCAAAAGACAGGTTATTGCCAACAGTCGGTGTGACAGGTGCTGTCTCTGTTACAACAGGTTTTTCTGTCTGAACTGCTTGATCAGTTTTCACCCCGTCGGTTGCAATATTCTGAGTTTCTGATACCGTTGTTGTTTTCAATACGACAGCTGAAGTATTTTCTGACGTTTGATCGGCTGCGACTTGCTCATCTGCCTTGACCTGTTGTGTCGAAAAGGCCAACAAAGCTGCTGTCCCAGCATAAAAAATAAAATCTTTCTTTTTCATTTAACTTCCCTTACATTTTTTTATACGGATTCTACCCACATAGTAGTATTATAGCACAAACCGTCAGATCACGAAACAACTTCATTAGAAGATTTCATACTTAATCTAAAGAAAAAAGAAGGCCGGATCGGCCTTCAATATGCTTATGCAAAAATAGAGAAGAAAGGTGCTCCGAGCTTGTTATCCATTGGGTCTTTACTCTTAATGGAGTGAAGATAATTGATCGAATACCAGCCGTTGTTTCCGCTATTATATGGATCGCGTACATATGTTCTACCATTATCATAGCCATGCAAGACCAATTCATGGGTATAAGGATCGCTAGTAAATTGGCTATTGCCTACCGCAGCAAGTACATGCTTGCCAGCCATGAGGGCTTCTGCAATGCCTCCAGCCCCGTTAACCAACTGACTCTTCAAGCCCCAGTTACGAGTAGCAGATACAATCCCATCTGCATCTGTTCCTACCTCACCTTTATTAAATGAATCAGTATTGTTGTAAAGATAATCAGCCACTGTTGTTGGCAGAATCGTTCTTCCAAGGATATCCGTAAAGGTCATGGCAAGAGAGGTCGGTACACAGCCTGACTGATCGACATTACTGATGCCATAATATTTCCCGGCCCAACGAGGGTCTCGTTGAGAATAGTAGGTCGTTTTAGGATTCACTTTTTGATTCCGTGGAGACAAGCCTGTCTGACCCAGGTTAAAACCTTCAACTCCCCCATCTTTGTAGTCCACATAGACGTGAGTCGTATAGTTGCCCGCTTCATTACCGTGATTATTGGCAGAGACTGTGATCTCTGTATGCATACCTGACGGTGTTGCAGAGTACCAGTATAGATTTTCTTGATGAGCTTTAGACCAAGCTGCGACACGAATATTCTTAATCTGACGTCCCTGAGGTGCTTGATCTACAGCTACTGTATAAGTCCCGTTCGTTGCATTGACATTCTTGATAGAAGCTTGCGTCTTGGTCATGGCGTTTCGGAATTCCACGTCTGTGGTCGTGGTACCAACACCTACACGAGAACCATCATTTTGGATGTAGTAGAGGTGGATATGGTACTTGCCAGTAGAATTCTTGTGGTCACTCGCTTTTACAGATACCTTGTAGTCTCCATTTGATTGGCGAGCCGCCTCATACCAGCGGATGTCGTCTTGGCCGTCCTTATCAGACCAAGTAGGAACTTGTACAGTCCGCACCCCTTTAGGGCTATATACATCCTTGATGATGACATCAAAGGTACCTGTATCCTTATTGTTGTTTTGAATCAAGATTGTACCAGAACGACGGGCTTGACGCACTTCTGCTGTGGTTTCTGTGATGTAGTTTCGTTGGTTATTTTGATCCACATAGTGGACATGGATATTGTACTTACCATCTTCATTTTTATGATCTGAGGCTTTGATGGTTGCACGATAGCTGCCATCACTTTGACGGACCGCTTTATGCCATACTATATCATCCTGCCAGTTCTTGTCTGACCAAGTTGGAACCAAGATTTCTTTCAAGCCATTTGGAGCTACTACATTGCGAATAACTGCATCAAAGGTGCCTGTCTCAGAATTATTATTCTCAATCGTTAACGTACCACTTGGTTTAATCTGATTAATTTGTTTAACATCTGTAACTGTCTCTGTCACATAACTTCGATGATTGTTTTCATCGATATAATGTACATGGACATTATATTTACCTGTGTCATTCTTATGATCACTCGCTTTTATCGTTGCACGGTAGCTGCCATCACTTTGACGGACCGCTTTATGCCATACTATATCATCTTGCCAGTTCTTGTCGGACCAGGTTGGGATCAAGACTTCTTTCAAGCCATTTGGTGCAACAACATTACGAATAACTGCGTCAAACGTGCCTGTTTCAGAATTATTATTCTCAATTGTTAGCGTGCCACTTGGTTTAATTTGATTAATTTGTTTAACTTCTGTAACTGTCTCTGTCACATAACGTCGACGATTATTGTCATCTACAAAATGTACATGAACATTGTATTTTCCACTATCGTTCTTATGATCGCTCACTTTAATGGTAGCTCGGTAGCTTCCATCACTTTGGCGAATTGCTTTATGCCAGACTAGATCATCCTGACCATTTTGGTTAGACCAAGTAGGAACTAAAACTTCTTTCAAACCATTTGGGGATACTACATCCCGAACAACCGCATCAAAGGTGCCTGTCTCTGAATTATTGTTCTCAATTCTTAACGTACCACTTGGTTTTAAATCCTCTGGTCGTTTTCCAATATAAACATTTGTCGTGGTTCCACCCACACCTGTCAATTGCCCATTGTTTTGAACATAGTAAAGGTGGACATTGTAAAGACCTGTTGAGTTTTTATGGTCCGACGCTTTTACATTGACAGTATAGGTTCCATTTGCTTGCCGATTGGCTGTATACCAAACAAGGTCATCTTGACCACCTGTTTCTGACCAGACCGGTACAGAAACTGTTCGAACTCCATTTGGTGCTTTGACATTTGAGATCACGACATCAAAGCGACCGGCCATGGTATCGTTATTGGAAATGCTGATCTTTCCACTTAAATTTCCTACTGTCGGGTCAGCTACAGGTTTTGCGTTTGCTGTAAAGCGACCTGTATAGTCCACACTGTGGTCAAAGAGGTGTTTGCCTGGAAGCAATTCCGCTTGAGAAGTGAACTGCCATGCTCCCGCTTTTCCATTGTAACGCAAACTTTTCGCATCATTTACAGATAGTTTTGGAGAAGGGTATTGGGCAACCCAGAAATTTTGAAGGCCAAATTGAGCGGTGTTGACTGGACCTTTTTTGCGAAGATTGTTTTCATCCAACCAGCTAGCACTGGTGTAGAACATCAAATTGGTGTAGCCATTTTTACGCATTTCATCTACCCAAGCTTGGGTGTTGCGGTTAATGTTTGGTTGCATCTTAGCATCCTCAAAGTCATTGACCATGAGGGTGTTCTTTGGAAGATTCAAGCGTTGCGCCGCTGCAATATAAAACCGTGCTTCTGCACGCGCTGCTTCTTCAGAAGTATAGCGAGAGAAGTGGTAGGTCGATACTTGCAGACCAGCTGCTTGCGCATTGCGAATTTGGTTCTCCGCATTCGGGTTCTTGTACCAAGTATCTTCTGTCAATTTGACAACGACACCACCCACGCCCTTATTAGCTAAGGTGCGGTAGTCTCCAATACTAATGTCTCCGTTGTGGCTACTCACATCAACGAATGATTTTGGCTGAACCGCCACATCTGTTGAACGACCAGCTGGAGCGTGAGCACCTGTATTAAAGAAGGTGGTGCTTCCTACATCAGACGGAAGAGGATTTTCTTCTGTCTTCTCAGTAGGCGCTATTTCTGTAGCTTTCTCTAAAGATGGTGTACGATTATCTGTAGCAGTGGTGCTACTTGCAGAAGCTACAGGCTGTTCAGTCACATTTGCTGGTGCTGCGTAGTTGCTTGCGACTGGTGCGACTGACTTTTCAGTAGTTGCTACTTCTGGCGCTGTTTCAGCTTGGACTTGGTTGCCTTCAGTAGTAGCGACTTCTTTTGAAACCAGCTCATCTGCATTGACTCCCTGAGCAGATACAGCCATCAAGACTGCCGCTCCGGCATAAAAAATAAGATCTTTCTTTTTCATATAAACTTCCCTTTATACAAATTTTATACGTTAATCATTTTACCACACGGTTTCAGCGATGAAAAGTTTTATGAGGCAAATTTTTAAAATTAGTGATATCTTTTGAAACACGAAAAAAGAAGCAAAGATAGCTTCTTATCATTAACTTTATACAAATTCTTTCTCAACAACTTCCAAAACTCGCTCAATGACCACGTGCATGTCGTAGTATTTATAGTCTGCTAGACGTCCACAGAAGATAACTTTATCGTTTTTGACTGCTTCTTCTTGATACTTGGCAAACATGGCGTTGTTCTTTTCATCATTGATTGGGTAGTAAGGTTCATCTCCACGTTTCCAATCAGCTGGGTACTCACGGGTGATGACTGTCTTTGGTTGGGTACCATACTCGAAGTGCTTATGCTCAATGATCCGAGTATATGGAATTTCACGCTCAGTATAGTTGACCACTGCATTGCCTTGATGGTTTTCCTCATCCAAGACTTCATGTTCGAATCGAAGACTGCGGTATTCCAACTCCCCATGTTTGTAGTTGAAATACTGGTCAATCATCCCTGTAAAGACAACTTTTTCAGCAGAGCTTTCCAGTTCTTCACGATTGGCAAAAAAATCAACCCCAAGTTCTACTTCTACATCGCCCAGCATGTTTTCAATGATGACGTTGTAACCACCAATTGGAATCCCTTGGTAACGGTCGTTAAAGTAGTTATTATCGAAGGTCAAGCGAACTGGAAGACGTTTAATGATAAATGGTGGAAGGTCTGTTGCAGAACGTCCCCATTGTTTTTCCGTGTATCCTTTGATCAACTTTTCATAGATATCTGGACCAATCAACTTGATAGCTTGTTCTTCCAAGTTTTTAGGCTCAACATCTTTCATGTCAGCTGTTTGCTGGGCAATCTTGTCCTTGACTTCTTGAGGAGTCTTAGTTCCCCACATTGCGTAGAAGGTATTCATGTTAAAAGGAAGATTGTAAAGGCTCTCCTTGTAGTTAGCTACTGGTGAGTTAATATAGTTGTTAAATTCAGCAAATTGGTTGACATAATCCCAAACTTTTTTGTTTGAGGTATGGAAAATGTGGGCACCGTACTTGTGAACATTGATTCCTTCAACATTTTCACAGTAAATATTTCCGCCAATGTGATTACGCTTGTCAATCACTTTTACTTTTTTGCCACGCTTGGTTGCCTCATGAGCAAAAATTGCCCCCGATAAACCAGCACCAACGATCAGATAGTCGTACATAGTTGTCTCCTATTAATAATTTATAATTTAACTATTCGATTGAAATAAGGGATTTTCATTAATATTCTAACCACAATAAAACTTACACTCAATGTGAAGATGAGAAAAAGCAAATGTGCTCCTGCAAAACTAAATCCAACTGATTTCTCCCACACTTTCATAACATATGTATGTATAATGAAAACACCCATAGTTTGATTAGAAAGATAGATTATCCATCTGTTTTTATCTGTATTTAAATCAAACGTCAGCACCGTCAAAAAAGTCCCTAAACTTATAACTTTCACAAAAATACTATCATAAAAATATTCAGCAAAAAAATTATGGTGAATATTTTTCGCTAACATAAATAAAATTAATGGTGAAGCAAATAGCAAAACTACGGTGATTACTTTCATCCAACTTCTATAACACTTTTTAAGAGTATCCAAGTTAAATTGTGCTAGAAATCCACCTAAAATATAATAGAAAAACCAGGTCCATAATCGAAATGTCTGTATAACATAAACTTGCACTGGCATTTGAAGTAAAATATTTGTCAGCTCAAAAATCAAACCGATAATTACCAGTACAGAAAGAATCAACAAATACCGATTTTTTGATTTTAGAAATTTTTTCAAAATTGGTAGACACAAGTAAATAAGGATTAAAGCACCAAAAAACCAAAACTGGAAAAAATAACCTCTTTGTAACAAAGAACCCAAAACTTTTTTTATTGGGTTTTCTGGAAAATCCCTCTTATAAATCCAAATGATTAAAGTCCATGTCGATACGGTTACAAGAATCCATTTTATTTTTTGCAGGATATATGAATAGCTTATTTCATTTTTTCCCAATAATAAATAGCCATTTACCATAAAAAATAGCGGAATTGAATAGGTACCTAAGTAATATAAATATGTTAAGTAATTCCAAGATCCAGTTTCTTTAAATCCTGGCATTGTGGTATGGAGTAGAACAACTCCTACACAAGCCATAATTTTAAGTAAATCTAGGTTCGTATTCCGTATTTTCTTCATTTCGATTGTTTTCCTATTATTTGTTTTAACTCTTTCACATCTAGCACTTTCAGAACTAGAATAGCAAGCAGGTAAATGAGGCCACCAAGCACTGCATACACAAGAACATTTAAAGTAGGTGAAAAATGCAAGAATGGTTTTGCACTTAGCAACAAGCCATACATTATAGCAGAAGCGAGAATAATTTTTGCCATAGCCCCAAGAATCGGTACTTCCTTGAGGTAATGACGGGTATAGTACAATTGAATTCCCCAGACCAAGGATTCTGTTAAAACCGAAACAATGGCTGCACCGATAAAACCAAAATGAGGCAAGAAGAGCAAATTCAACCCGACACTGATAATGGCAGGAACAGTGGTCGAAATCATAAATTCTTTGTTTTTATCATGCGGGATGAGGATTTGAATCCCCATGATATTGGTCCAGCCGATAAAGAACATTCTAAAAATCATGATGGCTATGGCATAACGCGCATCCTGGAAATCCTTTCCTAGGAAGAACTGAACAAAGTCATCATTGACAATCAGCATGCCGGCAATGATCGGGAAAATGACCAAATTATAAATCAAAAAGGACATTTGGTGCATCTTGTTGACAGCCTTGTGGTCCCCTGAGGATAAGAGGCTCGATACCCGAGGCAACATGACACTTCCCAGTGAGGTCACTAGGGTCAGCAAAATATTGACCAGTTTTAAGGCCTGGTCGTAAATCCCCACATCCTTTGTAGAGGCGAGAGCCCCCAGCATGGTCCGGTCAAGGGTGACATAGAGGGAAATAGCAATCTGCGGTAAAAAAAGCAGAATGACCGGTTTTAAATGCACCCGTGCATAAGCCGTATCAAAATGGGCTTTCCCAATAAATTCACGGGCGGGTAACCACATACTGAGCTGACCTAATAATTCAAAGATCGTTAGTAAGAATACATAAAGATAAAGATCATTAGCAGACTTAACAAACAAGAAGATGGAGATGACTCCAACCAGTTTGACCGTGATATTCCGAATCGTAATCTTGCGAAAGTCCTCTAAGCCCTGAAAGAGCCAGGAAATATCGAGCCCTTTTGATACTAAGCTAAGGCCCAAGATATAGGCAACAGGATTTTGCATGGAAGGAAGCGCCAAGCAAAGCAAGAGATAGAGTAAAATGGAGACAAAGGTCGCGCCTAACTGGAGAGTATAAATCCCCCAGAAATTCTTTTGGAGGTCCTTGCGGTGTCCTGAGATCTCCTTGGTTCCATAATTGGCTACTCCTAGGGTCGCTAAAAGGATAAAGTAGGTGACAATGGAGTTGAAATAGCCGTAAGTCCCTAAGTCATCTGAACTAAAAACCCGTGTCACATAAGGTGTGGTGATAATCGGTAGAATAATCACTAGCAACTGGTAGGAGAGATTATAGGCGTAATTTTTAAGAACTTTCATAAGGATGTAACTCGTCTTAATCTTTCTTTTTAACTGGACTTAACTCTTTTTATTCAATTTTATTATCTGGATTCATAATAAACAATCGACTGATGAACAAAATTAATGGAGAGTAGCGAAGAACCAACATCTGAGGATCAAACATTCCATGGATAATCATAATTCCTAGGCAAGCCAGTACGATATCTTTTTGAATGGATATGAAATATTTCATAACTTTAGTAAGAGCAAACAACATGAAGGCACTGACAATCAAGCCATCAATAACCAATAATTGAACAAAAGAGCTATCAATATAATTGTAATTACTAGTGAAATTTCCAAACATATCAAGAGTTGTAAAGGAAATTGGTTGCCCTAACCAAGATACACCAAAATTTCGGAAACCATCCACACTGAGACGCAAGCGATTATGCGTAAATTGATCGACTAAGTGAAATAAATTGCCAGATGAATAAAAACAAAAATACAAGATAACCGCTAAAGCTACAATAAAACCGTACTGCGCAAGTGCCTTTGACCAGAAATTTCCAATGATAAACTCTTTTTTAAAGATTTTAATACTCAATAAGGCATAGGTTAGTATCAAAATGCTTAAGTAAAATGGACTGGATGTCGAAGTTTGTTGGTGCATATAAATCGTAGCTAAGAGTAAGGCCAACAATTCAAGGTACGAAATTCTTTTCCCCCGAAACATTAGATAAGTACACAAGGCAAAGAACAGTCTCTGTGATGCAAATGATACATAGTTAAATCCTAGACTAAAACGGTAGCCACCATCTGCATTCATAAACATATTGGCAATCATACCTTTTTGACTGGCATAAATTGTCAAACAAAGCACCAGGAATGTCGCCACAGAAAAAGTTCCTAATAATTTCCTAAAATCAATATCTCTAGCGGAAAAAACAAGAAGCAACACATTTATATCTAACAATCCATCGCGATTTTTTGCAACTATAAACATTGCAATAAAAAATGCTGTTACTATTAATAATTGTTCCCAATGAAATCTAAAGTAATATAGCGTTTTCGGAAAGTTCATCAACTCCTTTATCAACAGCATACTAATTGTAAAGTAAAGGAGTAAACGATAAAGCGATAGAAAACCATCTAATCGAACAAAATAAGTGGTTGTGACTAATGAAGCGACAACAACCCATATAAACAAGATAAATAAATAAATTTTTTCTGAGATAAAACGATTGTTATTCACAAGTACTTTCCATACCTTTCGATTCTTGTATTAGAGGAAATCAAAATAATTTAAACGTAAGATAAATAGTAATAAGATCAGTCATATATGTTGACTTTATAAGAATTTAGAAATAATACACTAATCAATCTTTCCTAAATCTCTCATATCCTTTAATTTTATCCATTATTCGATTATATATTAGGCATAACTTATATTGTTTGAATTTCAACAACTTTCTAAATACAACATAACGATGTCCAATGGAATAATCTAGTCTACTACTATTAAAAGCCTTTGAAAATTTATTATCTTCTATTGTAGTTTTCATCAATTTTGACGCTTTATTTAAAGAGTAGGTTCCATTTAACCAAAGTGGTCCAAAGTAACGATCAATAAAAATAGTCATCGCATTTATGATGAACTTATCCTCTAGTAATTGTTTATCAGAATTATCAGGATAGATAGATAATATTTTTCTTACCTGATTCACAAATTCTACTTGACCAGCTAGATTTTTTTCGTTATAGAACATTAAACTATGCGTACCTGTTACAGTATAAAATTTTTCTGAACTAAGTAGTACATTATCTGCATAAGTAATAAAGTTAAAATTAAATAGCACATCTTCACTTACAGATAACTCTGTATTGAATCTTATCCTATTTTTATTAACTACCTCTGTTCTAAAGAACTTTCCTGCTACTCCAGGTTCAATGCCATATTCACCAATTCGTAACGAATTTTTAAAAACATTGATTTTCTTTTCAAAAGAAATTCTTGGTATATATAGATTTCTATCCAAATATTTAACATCTGTAAATAAGATATCAAAATTTTCCTCGATACTTAAAAAAATATCTAAAAAATTCTCTTCAAAAAAATCATCACTATCAACAAAGCTGATAAATGTCCCAGATACCACATCTAATGCAGTGTTTCTAGCTTGACTTACACCACCATGGTTATTTCGTATAATAGTCAAATTATCAAAAACAGATTTATATTCTTCCAATATAGCAACAGTACTATCAGTTGAACCATCATCCACACAGATTATTTCCACAGAACTACTGTGTTGACCAATTGAAGCAATTAAACTATCCATCGTTTTTGACAAGTATTCTGAAGAGTTAAAAGTTGGCATAATAAAGCTCAACAGTAATTTAGACATTTTTTACTCCTTATTAATAATTAGGATCTACTCGTTTCCCCATACGTTGAAAAATCCCATCCCAAAAACCTTTCCAAATAATCGGGAAGTTCTGTTTTAAATGTCGATGGCGAATAGCAAGCACAAGATGATGAGCAATTAGTATCAGTGGACTTAATTGACGAACTTTCCAATTTTTTCCATAACGCTTGTCAAAAATAATATTATTTCGAATCTTATAATAGTTTCGCCAATTATAAGGTTCTTCCTGTTTAATAACACTTGGATCTACCTTTACTGCAAGTTGACGATGTAATTGTGCTTTAGTAGCAAACACAATTTCTGAATACTGCTGAAGGCGTTGTGCAAAATCTGAATCATCATACTCAATGAAAAAACCACTGTCAGGAATACCAACTTTTCGAAGCAACGACATTTTAACAACAGGACCTTCAAATGGCATATCAACGACTTTTATCGCATCTTCATTGAACGGTCCATATGTTACCGTCTTTCTCAACTCTGTCCAAAATTTATGGTGATCGTCAAAATCAAAATTAGTAATAGCTCGATCGTCAAAATTCTCATCTGTTCGATTAGGAATACCCACTTGAACATTTTGTAAAGCCATTTGTTCCATAATTTTACCCAAGCAATCAGGTTCTGGGTAGACGTCATCATCCATGATCCAAACATAATCGTAGTCAAGTTTAGAGATCAACTTAATGCCATTAGCAAATCCCCCAGCACCTCCAAGATTTTCATGATTATGATAATAATAAAAGCGTCTTCCGTCCTTTTCAGTTTCATACAGATGATTTTCTACTATTTCATCGCTTTTTGCGTCAATGTATCCTAAATCAATAAGTGTCTCTTCCGTATCATCTGTAGCATTGTTATTAAAAATTAATACACCAGAAACTTTTTGTTGTTGATTTAAAATACCCTCTAATGCCTTTTGAAGATATTTTGAGCGATTGTAGGTTACTACCAATGCACAAACTGATTTCATTCTTTCTCACTTTCTTTACAATAATTCAAAACTACTTTTTTCAGGTAACAACTTTTCCAGTGTAGTAATAAATTCCTTCATCACCTGCTCCTCATCTTGGACGTTAAATCCATCATTGATACACATAATTTGGTATTTCCCAGAATTTAATAAGTCCCAAAATTCTGATCCGGCATTATCCAAAGAAAAGAGTCCCCCTAACTTGGGATTTCCGATAGCATATTGACCGCTAGCAATCTGCCAATACTTAAAGAGCCAAATATTAGTATCAGAAGGATTTCTGAAGCGACTAGCCGAGGTTTTTTCCAAGATAGCTTTTTCCTTTTCCCATACCAAATCCATAGTTGACTTTAATAGTGGATAGGGCAGATGACTTTCCCAGAAGCCACAGATAAATTGACTGTTTCTGTATAGTAATGACTTAACAATATTTTTCAATCCCTGCTTAGGATTAAAGAATTGCCCATTCTTCAAAATTTCATTTCTACTGAAATAGCTAGTTATTATTTCCATATCATTTATCTGACAATTCCCTGTCCCAAATCTCTCAGGAATTATCGGAGATAATGCTGTATTGTATTTAGGTAAACCATTTTCAGAGAAAAAATCTGATGGAGAAACTGGAGCAGTTAAATACATATCATCATTAAAAAACACAAATTGTTCCGAAAGTCCTGAGATATTGTTAAGGTTACTTTCAATAGGATTTGCAGAAAAGACTGGTAAATAATCTGGAAAAATAATTTCTCTATGATCCACAATAACCAACTTCTCATTACTTATATCCAACCAATCTGGTTTCTGATTATCAGTTACAAGATAAACTTTATTTACCCACGGAGCAAATTTTTCTACACCTCTAAACCAATACTTAAAGGTGCCCCAATCTCTGTACGCTTTTTCTGAATTCATGCTTTTTTTTGACGTATCTACTGATCCATCATACCGACTTTTCTTTTTTCGCCAAATCGGATCACTTCCATCGACCCAAGTTACCACAAAATCAATTGGAAAATTCATATTACTTCCTTAATATTATTTACTTATATTTTTTATACAACTCCGAAAAATTCCGAATATAACTTTGTAATGAAAAGAGTTCTTTTTGGCGTTTGACAGATGCTTCACCAAATTGCTCTCTCTTCTCGCTGTTCTCTGCTAATTCTTGGATAGCCTTAGACAATTCTGCAGGCTGATTTGGTGTAGCAAGAAGACCGTTTTCGTCTTCCTTGACCATCTCACAGACACCGCCATGACGGTAACCCAATACAGGTTTACCACAAGCCATGGCTTCTAGGACGACTGTTGGTAATGGATCTGGATTGGTACTTGGCAAGACAAAGATATCAAACATATTATAGAGTTCTGTCGTCTTGCTATAATAGTCAATTCGCTTGATTTGGCTAGCTGCTGGAGAGTCTGAGATAGCTTTTTCCAACTCATCCACGCGCCACTCTTCCCCCTCAAAAGCACTCCCTGCTAAAAAGGCTACTGCTTTGGGATTAGACTCTAAGATTGGTGTCACAGCTTCTAGGAAGTCTCCTTGCCCTTTCCAAGCATTCACTCGACCAACCATTCCAATAACCAAGACATCCTGTGCGATCCCAAATTGGTCACGGACAGAGCTAGCATCGATTTCATGATAGACGGCATTGTCGACCCCATTATAGACAACTTGAACCTGATCGTCTTTCACATGGCGAGACTGCTTGACGTGGTTTGCTACAGCATTTGAAACCGTCACAATCGTATCAGCATAACGTCCCATCAAAAAGTTGATGAAATCTGAGATTGCTTTTGGTTTGACGATAATTTCATGTACATGCCAAATCAAAGGAAGTTTTAACTTCCGCTTGAGGTAAATTCCTTCCAGTACCGCAGTCGTATTGTTGTGAATGAGAGTAATCCCATACTCCTTAGCATATTGGGCAATTTGTTTGGAGTAACGGTTATAAGAGCTAAAGTACTCAAGGATTCCTTTTGGATTAAAATATTTGCGACGCAAGATTGGATAGTCGATGACTTTAACCTTAGCACCGACCTCTTCCAATGCACCAACTAAGATGCCATCATTGGGTAAGATAACATGTGCCTCAAAAGCATCTTTATCCAAACCCTTAATAAGCTCCAACAACACCTTGTCAGCACCATACATTTCGGCACCAGCATGGAGATATAATATTTTCTGCATTTCTAACCTTTAAATACTTTCTCGTAGTCTGTGACAATCTTTTCCCAAGTGAAGGCTTCTGCGATCCGTCGGCTTGATTTCTCATTAAGGTCTGCAATGGCTTGAGCGTCCAATTGTTCAGCTTGATCAATGACATGTGCTAGTTGGTCTTTCTTCCAATAAAGCGCCCCATCTTCTCCCACTTCTCGGTTGAAACCAACATCTAACAAGAGGTTAAGTTTGGTAGACTCAAGCGCCTCAAGAAGTGAGGGATTGGTCCCGCCTACCTCATGACCATGGAAATAAGCAAAAGCATTCTCACGAATGTATTTAAGCAATTCTTGATCATAGACAGTCCCAACAAACTTAACTCTAGGATCTTGATCAAATCCTGTATCCTTGCGCAACTGTTCATAGAACTTGTTTTGCTCTACATTGGTAATCAGGACAAAATCTTTTTTGGAGTTTGACTGCATAAAGCCACGAATCATAGCCTCATAGTTATTCTCAGGTACAAAACGTCCCACGACAAGATAGTAGTTTCCTTCGGAGACTTGCTTGTCCGCAAACCAAGTCCCTACTTTCTCGTCTTCTTTACTCAGGATAGACTTGCTTGTATCCGTTCCATAGGCAATATAGGTCGTCTGTGGTTGATACTTAGCATAGTCCTTTTGAATATAAGCCTCAATATTCTTGCTATCGCAGATTAACAGGTCGGCATGTTTAACCATGAGTTGTTCAGAAAACTTCCAGTACTTACGGACTGGGAGACTCCATTTCGCACGAAGCCATTCATGACCATCTGGATTGACCATGAGGGCCCCACCGATCGCCTTGATTTTCTTTTTAATTCTTGAAATAAAGGGACCAATTCGACAAGCTAAAACATAAAAGATAGGAGCTTGATCCTTATTTTCTTTAGCCATTTCAATAGCCTTATTGAGAGCCGCAATATCATAAGCAATGGCACGCGCAGGACCGATATTAGGGACGTCAATATTGTAACAGATTGCTCCATTATGCTCGAAAGTATCAGCTGTAATCCCTGATTTTGCTGAATTCTCCCGCATACAAGCTACATAATACTGGATATCTTTGTCTTGTTGGAATTCTGTCAATTTCTCAACAAAGGTTTCAAAACCACCATATTTTGCTGGAATTCCTTTGGAACCAACAATATAAATTGATTGTGTCATTTTTCTCCTAACATGGAAAGGACGAAGTAGGGCATTCCTACTTCGCTCCTTCTTTTCTAAGTACAACCTTCACGGTCTTGAGCAAGATCTGAATGTCTCTCCAGATCGTCCAGTCATCCATGTACGCAACGTCCAGTTTGACTACTTCATCAAAATCCTTGATTTCACTGCGTCCGCTCACTTGCCAAAGTCCGGTAATACCTGGCTTGAAGCTGAGTCGGCGTTTTTGAGCTGGCGTATAGTCTTGGTATTCGTCAACCGTTGGGGGACGAGTCCCGACCAGACTCATATCACCGATCAGAACATTGTAAAATTGTGGCAATTCATCGAGACTGGTCTTCCGGATAAAGCGACCGATTGGTGTCACCCGCGGATCATTTTCCATCTTGAACATCCCACCGGTCATGGTGTTTTGTTCCATGAGATCTTTTTTAATCTCTTCGGCATCCACGCGCATAGAGCGGAATTTATAGAAGTTGAAATACCGTCCGTTCTTACCGACACGTTTTTGTACAAAGAAGGCTGATCCGCCATCCTTACGGATCAGAGGGACTAAGACAATACTTACTAGACCACAAATCAAGAGACCAAAGAGGGCTCCTGCAATGTCCAAGAGGCGTTTGGCAAACACGTGACTCGGCTTGTAGAAATTGGTCGAGAAGGTGACAACGCTCAAGCCTCCAACCTCTCGAACCCGTTTATTCCCCAATGACGTAAAGTTAAAGGCATTGAGATTGACCGATACATCGATCCCCATGCTCTCAAATTCCGAGACCAAGTCACTGATATTATAGTCCTCACTCGGCAGATTGATAAACACTTCGTCCACCACTTCCTTGGTGACAAAGTTCATCATTTGCTCCGGCTGCACGACCCGTACGCCTGAATGGGTAAAATCCGTATCGTCCATGACGGTGACACCGATCAGTTGCCCATGATAGAGATTGGGCGAGTTTAGAATATCAAAGACTTTCTCCATTCGACTCGTAGCTGTAATCAGGAAAATTTTTCTCGAACTTTTCCGACGTGGCAAAATAGACTTCCGGTATCTCTTTATCAAGAGATCCATAATATAGACAGCAAAGGTATTAAAGAGAAAGAAGTAGATCATTCCCCGGCGAGAGATCGAAAAGACTCCATCGAGCATAAAAGAGGTAAAGGTGATCCCAACAGCGAAAAACACATTGTATTTCAAAACCTGAAAGAGCTCATCCAGGTAGCCCCTGCTGTAAAAACGATAGGCAATATTGCTAATGTAAAAGGCTACAAAATGTAAGAGATAAAGAATAGCGATCGTCTGTGACGTGTATTCTGCATCTTTAAAAAGACTCACAATGTAAGCCGAAAACAGGACAGCTAAACTTTGAAAGAGAACAATATTCAATTTTTCCAGTTCGATTCTTTCTTCTCCCATTTTCCCTCAATCCTATTCTTTACTTTTTCCCATACTCTCCGTATGATCCATATCCACCATACGAACCATACTCCGCAGCTTTAATATTAAATTTATTAAGCACGACTCCCAAGAAAGGTGTGCCTGTTTGTTCCAATTGGTCCTTGGCCTTTTGGACAGCCTTGCGTCCGTTGGCCCCAGATTCTGTAATCAAGACCGTACCATCACAGCGTTGGGCAATGATAGCCGCATCGATTACGACCCCGATAGGAGGAGTATCAACAATGATGTAGTCAAAATGATCCCGCAAAGCATCCATCATGACAGTGAAATTCTTGCTTTGCAAGAGCCCTGTTGGGTTTGGCGCTACCTGTCCAGACTCGATAATATCCAAATTTGGAAAATCTGTTGCATATAAAATTTGGTCCAATTGGCTACGGCCAGACAAGAAATCCGTCAAGCCTTGGATCTTATCCCGACTACGGAAAACCCCTGTCATGACAGAGTTCCGGATATCGCAGTCAACCAAGAGGGTCTTGTAGCCGGCACGCGCAAAGGCAACGGCCAAGTTAGTTGAAGTGGTTGATTTTCCTTCATTTTCTTGTACAGATGAGATGGCGATCACTTTTAAATCCACCCCACTCAATTGGATATTCGTTGCAAGGGCATTGAAGTACTCTTCTGCCTTTCGAATTTCTTGCAGTTTATTTTTTGAAATTTCTAACGTATTCATGCGATCCCCAGTCTACAGTTTCTTAATATCTGGCACAACACCAAGTAGGGTTAAGCCCATCAACTCTTCGATATCTTCTGGTCTCTTGACACGATCGTCCAAGACTTCTACTACAACCAAGAGAACCACCATCAGACCAGCTCCAGCAATGAAGCCAAGAAGGACATTGCGTCGGATATTTGGTGAAGAAGGTGATTGCGGCACTTCTGCCTCATCCAAAGTCGTGACATCTGACACCTTGGTTACAGAGATGATCTTTTCAGCTGCTACATTGCGAAGGCCGTTGGCGATACGAGCAGCTTCTTTTGGATCTCCATCCTTAGCTGTGATGGAGAGGATCCGAGTATCGGTCGGAACAGACACACTGATCTTTTTCGACAACTCAGCAGGTGTCATATCGAGTTTCAATTCTTCGATGGCTTGCGTCAAGACATTTTGAGAAAGGATGATCTCACGATAGTCTTTAACCAAGTAAGAACCTGCCTGCAAATCCGAGTTGGTCAAGGCGTTGTTTTCCTGATTTTGACGGCTAACCACATAAATACGGCTGGTACTTTGGTATTCTTTCTTAGCTAAAAATGCGCTGTAGCCAAAGGCTGCGATAGCAAAGACAAGAGCGACCAAAACGATCGAAAACTTGCGTTTCCATAGGGTCTTCAGCATAGCGAAAACATCAATTTCCACTGCTTGTTTTTCTTGATTGTTCATTTCCTAATTACTCCTTCATGTGGATCTCTCCACCTGTTTCATGGTTAGATTAATTCATCCGCTAACAAGAGCTGTTGATTGTCGACAAAGAGCCGTTGAGCTCGTTGTTCTCCGTATTCTTCCTTGATCAAACGATAGGCTTCTGCCATATAAGGCGGTCGTTTATCCACATTGTGCATATCGCTGGCAACAAAGTGAACCAAGTCTTTTTCTAAGAAATACCGAGCCCGTTTTTTCAGTTGTTTTTGCTCATCCCCAAAGAGTCGAGGTTTGAGAACACTTGAACTATTGATCTGCATGTAGCAGCCCATGTCGATCATCTCTTGCACGCGCTCCTCATTTTTCTCCAAGCACTTGTAGCGCTCGATATGGGCCACCACTGGGGTGATGCCTAGATGGAGCAAACGGTCCAAGGCTGTATGAATCTCCTTGTATGGCGTTCCCATGCTGAATTCGATCAAAGCAAAGCGCGTCTCTGCCAAACGTGGAAAGATTTTCTCTTCCAATTTTTTCAAGACATCATTGGTAAAGTAGATCTCTGCACCGTAATGAATGTTCAGATCCGGCGCGACTTGTGCTGCGATTTTCTTTACTTCTTGAAAATTTTCTGCAATTTTTTCTTCTGGAGTTTCAAACATCCCCTTGCGACGATGAGAAGTGGAGATAATGGTCCGGACCCCTTGGCGATAGCTTTCTTCCAATAAGGCACGGGTATCTTCCCTTGTCTTTGGTCCATCATCCACATCAAAGACGATGTGCGAGTGGATATCAATCATTTTTCTTTTCCTTCCATTACTTTTTGAATGGTTTCCTTAGCTTTGGTCAAGCTGGCTTGATCCAACTCCATGACATAGAGGTTGTAACCTGGCATGGCATAAGATGGCAAGTCATTTCGACCTTGACCTGTAACCGCTTGGGAAGTCACCTCATAAGAGCCACCTGTTTCCAATTGGGTATTAATCAGATTCATCATGGTTGGCAACTGCATATTGGTTTGGACAGAATCTTGGAGGTTCCCGATAATCTCATTGTAGTTGCTCAAGACCTTGGTAGAGGTCAACTTTTTGATAATGGCCGCAATGACTTTTTCTTGGTTCTTCCCACGGTCATTATCGCCACCTTGGAGGGAGTAGCGTTCCCGAACAAAACCGAGTGCTTGCTCTGAATTCAAATGGACCTTCCCAACAGGGAAATGGAACTTGCCGTGAAGACTCGTGAATTCTTGATCATTTTCCACATCGATCCCCCCTACCAGGTCAATCAACTTGAGGAAGGATGTGAAGTTGAGACGGACATAATAGTTCAACTTAATGTCATAGAGATTTTCAAGGGTATGAATCGAGGCATCCACCCCATAGATTCCCGCATGGGTCAGCTTGTCATTTTGGTTGTTACCGCCATCTGCAATTGGCACATAGGCATCCCGCGGCGTCGTTGTCAACAGAACTTGCTTGGTCTTCCGATTGACGGTCATGATGATATTGACATCTGATCGTGAAACCGAGGTTACCGGACCATAGGTATCGATCCCGCTGACATAGATGTTAAAGACATCTGCATCTGCAGATACCTTACTTGTCGCCGCCACTTCTTTTCGAATCTTGTAGGAATAAAGTTTCTTTAATTTCTTAGCGTAGTCAGCATCTTCTGCTGCAATGGTATCTTCAAAGGTACTGTTCAACACAATGGCAGTAGCGTCACCCTCTTGCAAGCTCTTATATGCATCCAGATAGGTCGGTGCGTCCACTACGGAGATTTCCTGTCCCTTGTTCTTTTTGATATTGTCCAAGAGGGCCGTAAGATTGGCTTCGTTATTGTTGCCCTTTGGTGCCACCACTTCCTTGATTTCTTTGATGTCTTTGATCTCACTGTCTTTCTTGACATAGACAGCCATCTCAAACTCTGTATAGTTGGAGTGCCCATTGACATTACTCGTCAGATTTAGCAGCTGTTGACTAGCAAACAAAACTCCTGAACTAGCCAATAAGCCGACAAGAAGCAGGACCAAAGCTGTCTTTTTGGCCTGATTTTTGATCACAAACCAAGCTGATAAGAGCAAGAGAACAGCTAGTAGTACCATCACGAGAACATTAACATAGCGAAAAGCCAAGATGTTATTGGCCAACATGGTATAGGTCGCCCAACTCGCGGTTATAAGCAAAAAAATAAGCAATACGGAATTAACGATTCGCAATTGCCCCCACTTATGCTCTGAACGACGACTCCGTCTCCTTTGTGACATAAATACCTCCAATTAGTCCTAATCATATTTATTGTAACATATTTTTAGCAAAAAATGCATTAATTATCACTTTTTTGTCCATTATGGACATTTGAAAAGTAAGCGTTTTCCAAAACAGGCAAAATCCCTTGTATACTTATGCAGATAATCCAAAAAACCGGGTGAAACACCCGGTTTTTGAAGATCCTACAAAAGATCATCCCGCTTGACTTGCTCAAAACTTTCCTTGCCATCATTGAGCTTGTCCCAGATGACAACCTTTCCTTCTTTCAATGATTTTTGAACATCAATGATCCGCTGGTTAGAAGAGCCTCGGAACTGCAACATGAGGTTGCGTTTGCTTTTATCATACCGTCCATCGACCAGGATATCAATCAGCGACAAGAGCTCCAGTTTATCAGGCGTTTCTAACATCATTTCTTCCCAAGTGTAGCCGGTCCAAGACCAGATATCTTTGTCAGGCAATTCTCTTTTCACGCGCTTGACCAAAGGCAGCAGGATACCAGTGTTGAGAAAAGGTTCCCCCCCAAGCAGGGTCAAGCCCTGAACATAGGGTTGGGCCAAATCGGCCATGATCTGTTCTTCTAACTCTTTGGTGTAGGGAATACCCGCGTTAAAAGACCAGGTGGCTACATTGTAACAGCCCTCGCAGTGAAACATGCAACCCGCTACATAAAGGGAGTTGCGGACACCTTCGCCATCTACAAAGTTAAAGGCCTTATAGTCAATGATTCGCCCTTTACTCAGCTCCTTACTTTTCCATTCTTGAGGTTTGGGATTGTTCATCTTCATCCTCCAAATCAATCCAGTAGCGCTGACTTCTGTCGATTGTGTTTTCGTAAACACCGCCAGCAGAGAGAATGGTGCGACGACTGGCTTCGTTGTCTTCATCACAGGTAATCAGTACTCGTTCCAATCCTTGCTTTCGAGCCTCTGCTAGTCCTAGCTCTAGCTGCAACTTAGCCAAGCCCTTTCTGCGTTGACTGGGCCGGATGGAATAGCCAATGTGACCACCCTCTACAAATAATTTGTCATTCAAGGACAAGCGCAGGGCTAAAAAGCCCAGAGGGTAGCCAGTCTCATCAAAGGATAAAAATTGAATGGTAGGAACCCAGCCTTCTGGCAGATTCTCAGTATCCTCCTGCTGCTCTACGATTCGCAACCAATCCGCAAAGTCCTTTGCTCGCTTCCAAGTGGAGCCCATGCCACCGTGCATATAGGATTTTGCAGCATCGAACTCAGCAATCATCTCTAAAATCGCGTCTTTATCTTCTAAAGTTGGTCGTTGTAACTTCATAAACTTTCCTCAATCTAAATCAATCCAATAGCGCTCTTTCCCGCCTCGAACATCCTCTAAAGCTCCGCCATTAGTCAGAATCACTGCTCGACTGGCAACATTGTCACTATCACAAGTCACTAAAGCACGTTTGATATTTTTACTTTTGGCTACTTGCAATCCTTGCCGCAGCTGCTCTTTTGCCAATCCTTGCCCACGCGCAGAGGGACGGATACTATAGCCAATATGACCACCTACTTCCAGCAAATAGTCACTAAGACGCAATCTCAGATTGAGAAACCCTACGGCTTGTCCATCTCTCGAAAAAGCAACTAACTGAATATCAGGCACCCACCCTTCAGGCAAATTAATCCCCATTTCATGATTCTGATTACTTTCCAACCACTCTTCATAAACAAAATTCTCAGCATCCCAAAATCCGCCATCGTGAGCTGATTGATTCGCTTCAAACTCTGCCATCATGTCTAATACAGTTTCTTTATCTGCTAGAGTCGGTCTGCGTAGTTCCATCTTTACCTCCCCCCATACGAGAAAAGCGAGAGCGGACTCTCACTTTTATTTTTTCTTAGCCTTTTTTAAAAATTTCTCTCTTAGGCTGGCCACGCGGTCTTTTTTATTGACTCCACCTGTCGAATGCTTTTCGTGGAATCGTTGAACCTGGGCCTTGCCTTTATCGTCTAATTGGTATTTTCCCATAATCTTCCTTTTCTAATCTGTCACTTGCTGTCCAGCTGATTTGATCGTGGAGCCATTCATGTGTTTCACCCGTGCAGCTATTTCCTTATGGCGGCCATTGACCATGGGGCGAGCTTGAGGATTTCCGAGATAGCCGCAGGTCCGTTTGACCACATCTACTGTCTTGGGATCACTATTGCCACAGTTTGGGCAAGTAAAACCACGCTCGGTTGGTGTGAAGTCCCCTTCGAAGTCACACTTGTAGCAACGGTCAATTGGTGTATTGGTTCCAAGATAACCGACACGGTCATAGGCATAATCCCAAACCGCTTCAAGGGCTTTTGGATTTTGTTGGAGAACTGGGTACTCACAATAGTGGATAAAGCCACCCGTCGCTCCAGCTTCTGGATAGACTTTTTCAAAATCAAGCTTTTCAAACGGGCTTGGGTTCTTGCGAACATCGTAGTGGAAACTATTGGTATAGTATTCCTTGTCTGTAATATCCGGAACCTTCCCAAATTTCTCCGTATCCAGGCGACAGAAGCGGTCTGTCAAGCTTTCTGATGGCGTCGAATAAATCGAGAAGTGGTAGTCATATTGGTCAGACCATTCTTCGACCCGTTTCTTCATATCCTTAATGATTTCGATTGTAAATTGTTTGGCTTCTGGATTTGCTTCCCAGTTAGGTCCATAAAAGACTGTCGCCACTTCATACAATCCGATATAACCGAGTGAAATGGTTGCTCTACGGTTGCGGAAGAGCTGGTCTACCTGGTCATATTTACCCAAACGTTTCCCGAAAGCCCCATATTGGTAGAGAATCGGTGCATTGGCTGGTGTCGCTTCTTTGGTGCGTTCCACCCGGTAAACCAAAGCATCTTCCGCAATATTCATCCGTTCATTAAAAATTTGCCAGAACTTTTCCTTGTCTCCACCAGATTCCAAGGCAATCCGGGGTAGATTCACCGTCACAACCCCCAGATTCATCCGGCCAGAATTGACTTCCACACCATTCTCGTCCTTCCACCCTTGGAGGAAAGAGCGACATCCCATGGGCACCTTGAAGGAGCCTGTCAATTCTACAATCTTGTCATAAGAGAGGACATCTGGATACATGCGTTTGGTAGCACATTCCAAGGCCAATTGCTTGATATCATAGTTAGGCGTTCCAGGCTCTAGATTGAGTCCCCGCTTGAGGGTAAAGATTAATTTTGGAAAAATGGCTGTCCGATGTTCCGATCCAAGTCCCTTGATTCGAATCTCAAGAATCGCCTTTTGGATTTCGCGTTCGAAGCGAGTAGTTCCAAGGCCGAAGCCCAATGAAGTAAAAGGTGTTTGCCCATTGGAAGTAAAGAGGGTATTGATCTCGTATTCCAAGGACTGCATAGCATCATAGATATCTTTTTTCGTTTTTTGCCAAGCATAGTCCTCACGTTTTTCCGGGAGAACCCACTCCTCTGCATCTTTCAAGTGCTTCTGATAATTCTTTTCTGCATAAGGAGCTAAGACCTCGTCGATTCGGTCAGCTGAGCAACCACCATACTGACTAGAGGCCACATTGGCAATGATTTGCGAGATCTGAGCCGTTGCAGTTTGGATGGACTTGGGACTTTCTACTTCTGCATTTCCAATCTTAAAGCCATTACGCAGCATGCCTTCAAAATCGATCAAACAACAGTTGGTCATCGGAGTGTAAGGACTATAGTCCAAATCATGGTAGTGGATATCCCCTTTTTGGTGGGCATTGGCTACGTGTTTGGGCAACAGTTTAAGACCAATAGACTTGCCGACAATTCCCGCTGTCAAATCACGCTGGGTATTAAAAACGTCGCTGTCCTTATTGGCATTTTCATTGACGACAGCTTGGTCTTTGTTGAGGAGTTTTCCGATCGTAAAATTGATATCGGTTGCTTTTGAGCGCTCAAAATCCCGCTGAGTCCGATAGGTAATATAGCTCTCCGCAATCGCATATTCATTGGCTTGAAGCAATTCATGTTCGACCACATTTTGAATCTCATAGATCTTCACACCATTTGGGAAACGCTCCAAAATCTCTGCGATCACACGATCGACAATGGCCTCTAGTTTGGCTTCCATCACTGGAGTGAGAGAAGTCACTTCTTCTGTCGCCTTCAACAAGGCTTTATAAATTTTTTCAACATCGAATTGAACACGGCGGCCATCTCGTTTTTCAACAAAAATATCCGGG
This sequence comes from Streptococcus sp. OMI870, assembly GCF_047460295.1. NCBI lineage: Bacteria > Bacillati > Bacillota > Bacilli > Lactobacillales > Streptococcaceae > Streptococcus > Streptococcus sp. OMI870. The sequence continues at coordinate 108,059 of NZ_JASHGM010000005.1, read as the reverse complement.
GCCATTCTCAGTTTTTCTTCTCTCAAGGTGATCATACCAAACGCGCCTTTCTTCATTCATTTACATACAAGTTGTATTATACCACTCCAAAAATAAAAATCAATATCTTGTGGTGAAAATTCTAAAAAACTTTCTAAAACACAAGATATTGATTTTATTAAGAGCGTTGATAGAGTTTGAAATGCCGGTATTTCTTCTCAACTAGACGGTAATTTTCTTTGAGGAGCTTCTTCATATTAGAGGTCAACTCTACTTGATTGTTAACCACAATATACTTAGCTTCAGATCGATCGATCTGTTGAGTCACATTGGTCCGGTTCTCATAAATTCCCAGATAAGAAGTTGGAGTCAATAAGGCAGAAGCCGCCAAACGATCACTCTCTTGGTAAAGAGTAGCCCTTGTATCCCAAGCATAAATGGTCTCCTTAGACTTGCTATGCTTTTGGATGTAGCTTGCGATTTCGCTCCGTTCACTAGATTGACCGGGTTGAAGAACCTGATCTTGCACTACTGGGGATGCAACTAAATAGATGAGGGCGATTACTGGTAAGAAAGCTTGACTTGTAAAGTAAGCAGCCCAGACTTTCTTGTTTTTCTTCTTACGGCCACGACGTTCAAGCCCTTCATCCGTTTCCTCGTCCCGTGAGAACCAAAGCGCAAATAAAGGAAGGACAAATGGCAACATCGGCAATAGTTGATAAGCCCCTTGTTCAGGGAGACCAATCGACACAAGGAGAACAACCAGGCTACCCACCCATCCCATAAAACGGAAGATCCGACGAGCGCTGCTATCTTGCTTGGTAAAGGACATTAAAAAGGCAGAAACCAAACCAAAGGCAAGCGCTAATAGTCCGTAATAAATGGCATTGCTAAAAGTCTGTCCATTCGTGAAATTCAAGGCGTTAAAGACATAGGTCACTTGATTAATGGCATAGCCGAAAGTCTGATTCCAAACGGTCACATACCCAATTGGATAAAAGACAAGTGAAAAACCAAGAAGGGCAGCCAACATTTGATAGAAACCACGCGCCCATCTCTTCTCCTTGATATTAAAACCTGTTAAGCCAAGGAAGGCTAACAAGTAGAAGAGTGCACTGGTCATCGGATCAATCAAGAAAGCCACAGCTGCGATTGCACCGTAAAAGATAAAGCCTTCGTCCTTACGATCCCCAATTAGATAAGCCAAAATAAAATTCATGCTGGCAAATAGGATTGGAAGGCTAAAGAAGGTCACATAAACTCCTCCAAAACCAAGGCCTAGTACTAAGAAATAAAAGAGTAATTGGATATTCTTGGCTGTACCTTTATCCGCCACGAGTAAGCGCACGACGCGATAGAGGTAAGTCCCTGCAAAGAAGAGGGCAATCGCTTGGAGGAGCATCAAGATCCAATGCCCACCAGCTAAGCTTCCTAACCAATTGATCGCATAGTAGAGGAGGCCGTTGGTCCCGTAAAAATCACCAAATGGTACTTGACCTTTGGTCATCGCCCAGCCAGCATAGAGGTCTTGAGACTGCTGGTTAGTTGCAAAACGGGTCAAAAATGGTACCCCAACATGAAGCAAACTAATCAAGAGGCTCAGTACAAATGGAAGCGCCAATGGCACTGGGCGTTTGGCTTGACTGCGGACAGGCTCAACTGCCACATCCTCTTCCAACTCCTCAGCCCTTTCTTCTACAATGGGTGCTTCCGCTTTTCCTGCTTCCACTTCCCCTTTACGCGAACGACGATTGGCCCGACTTAGGGGCTGTTCTGGTTCCTCTTTCGGTTCTGCTAGCAATTCCGGATCTGATACAAGCGTATCTTCAACCTCACCGACAGCTTCCGATGCTTCATTAGTGTAGGGTTCCTCTAGGGCCTCTACTTGCGAATGATGAGTAGGCTGCTCTTCACGAAAGATCGACTTGTCTAACACTTCGCGAATCTCACGTGTGTCTTGGAAACTATCTCCCACGTGAAGCCCTAATTTTTTTGAAGTCATTTCTTGCTCTTTTTCGCTCATTCTTTTTCCTTTTTTCTAGATGTTTCTCTGCTCTTTCCCTTTAGAAAAAAGCTCCTTATCTTTTCTAGTATACCAAATTCTGGCGACCCTGTCAGCCTCTTGCCACATAGTGATAGGTAAAAAGAGTCAGGCCTCTCAGCTTCTGACTCTTTTCTCTGTTTTCACACACTTGTTACAACATCGGTGCGAATAATTGCATAATTTCCTTGATCAAACTTTGGTGCCATGTAAAGCGGAAGGTATCTTCAGTGATCTCCTGAGACACCTCAAAAATGTGATCAAAGTCTGCTCGAATCTCTTTCAGTGCAGGTGTCCGATACATCCAGACCGCATTTTCGTAGTGATGGACCAAACTACGGTAGTCAAAGTTGATCGTTCCCACAACCGCCATTTCATCATCTGCTAACACTTGCTTACTGTGGATAAAACCGGGCGTGTATTCATAGATTTTTACACCTGCATCCATCAGATCCAAGTAAGCCCCACGTGTGACGATTTGGATCAATTTTTTATCCGGAATATGCGGGGTCACAATCCGGACATCTACCCCACGAAGGGCCGCATTGCGAATATCCTCTGTCAAATCATAATCGATGATCAAGTAAGGAGTTGTGATATAGACGTAATCTGTCGCCTGATTGATCATATTTTGATAGACTGTCTTTCCGACCTGCGACTTGTAAATCGGCTTTGGTCCACTCCCATAGGGAATGTATAGTCCTTCGCCTTCGACTGCTTGATTTTCCATATGGTAACGATCAAAATCCTCAATTTCACCACGGTTAATGTACCAGGTCATGAGAAACAATCGGGTCAAAGCCTTAACTGCTCGTCCGTCCAAACGGATAGCACTGTCCTTCCAGTGGCCAAACCGCTCAATCTGATTGATATATTCGTCTGCCAAATTGACACCACCTGTATAGCCAATCTGACCATCAATGACCAGAATCTTACGGTGATCTCGGTTGTTATAAGCTACCGTCAGACGGGGAATCACCTTGTTAAATTTATGGGCATCAATCCCCATCTTTCGCAGCCGTTTGGTATAGTTCCCCGCCAGGGTCGCCATACAGCCAATATCGTCATAAAGGAGCTTGACTTCAACCCCTTCTTTCACTTTCTGCTCTAGAATTTCTAGGATACTGTCCCACATCAAGCCCTCATCAATGATGTAAAACTCGATGAAGATAAATTTTTTCGCCGCTTTCAGATCCTCTAGCAATTGCGCATACATTTCCTCTCCAAGAGGATAAAAGGTTGACGCCGTCCCATTATAGAGGTCAGCATTGTGGTCCATGGATAGAATCGACTTGACCAAGCCATAGACTGCTTTACTTTCTTGCTTGAGTTCCTTACGCAGTTGCTGACTATTGTCCTCTATATGCTTCATAGACTCCATATTTTCTAGCTGAAGGATCTCCTTTTTAGACAAACGCCGTTCGCCAAACATGAGGTATAGGAGCGATCCAAAGACAGGAATAACCGCAATCAAGAGCCAGGTCACCTTATTTTCAGGAGGGGTATTACGATTGACAATCGCCAAGATCGTCGACACATATAAAATTCCAATAACTACTACAGATAGCCAATGCGGGAACCATTTATTGAGCCAAAAGAAGGCTGCAAAGGAGGCCCATAGTTCAAAACCCATAAACAAAATACTAAATCCATACTTGGACATTAAAAGACGTAATTTTCGAAAGGTCACGGCATCCTCCTTTTTTCTTTCTACTAGTATAACAATTCTTTTTACCCGATGCAACGACCAACCAACTCCCTTTGAAGCCATGAAAAAGAGGGGAAGACTCCCCTTCCGCCTCTCGAATCAATGATAGATACAATCTGATATAGCTTTCTTATTGTTTGGTCAATTCAATGATGCCTTGATCATCCTCTGCCTGCTCCAAATCTTCTAGCGATAACTGGTTCCCTTCGATACGATAGCGATAAGGCTCATCCCCAATGCGCATGGATTGGTTGACCGGATCAACACTCACCTCTTTAGTCTCTTCTTCTCCATCAGCGTCTTGCACCGTAAATGTACCTTTTTGACCCGTCACAACAAGAAGGATCGTATGCTCTTCGTCCTGCCCTCGATAACTACCATCTATGGATACCCCATGCTCTGACTGTTCGCTAGACGGAGCTACTTTCTCTGGTGAGCTAGAACTTTCTCCACTTGACGACGTGCTTGCTTGATCCTGCTGGCTACAAGCCGTCAGGAAAATCGCGACCATAAAGGTCAACGCAACCACTATTTTTTTCATCATCATCGACTCCTTTCGCCTTCAACGGATACCATCTACCACCAGTATACGCCAAGAAAGTCTTCTGGTCAATTGTTTAAGCCTCTAATAAGAATGCCCTTACTTCTGCAATAAAATACAAGGAGCCCGTTACAAATAAGACCTCATCGGAACGACTCTGTTCCAAAAACTCTTGAATATAAGACTTATAGTCAGCTACATAGGGCAAGTCTTGACGGTCACCCTGTGCGACTACTTCTCCATAATGGAAGGTTGTCAAAATCAATTCAGCCTCTGGTAAGCCCACTTGAAGTGCTTCGAGCATCCCGCTGTAGTCTTTTCGCTTGAGGGCTCCAAATAATACCTTCACTCGTTTCCCCGCTAAGCTATTTGCGAACTCGATCAATCGCGCCATTGCATGGGGATTATGAGCCCCATCTAGATACAACTGCTCTCCAAATAGCTCTAAACGTCCTGGCCAACGAGTCTCCTGCAAGGCAAGCTTAACCCGATTCATATCCACTGCTTGTTCTAGGCCCTCCATGTAGAGGAAAAAGGCCTCTAAAGCTACCGCAGCATTTTCTCGTTGGTAGTCGCCCTTCAAGCCAAGTGGCGGTAGGATAAGTTCCGCTCTTTCGTTCCAAAAACGATCCTGCTCTAAACCAAAATCTTTCTGGAAGGTGTGAAGATCCACAGCTAACTGCTCTGCTATTTCTTGGCATACCGCCGTAGCTTCATTCGATAAAGGCCCCACTACTGCTTTCTTGCCTTCTTTAAAGATCCCTGCTTTTTGCTGAGCAATTGCCGCAATAGTCCCTCCTAGCGTTTCTTGGTGATCCAGGCCAACCGAAGTGATTACCGCAATCTCTCCCGTCACTACGTTGGTCGTATCCAGAAGCCCACCGATACCGACTTCCAGCAGAACCACGTCTACTCCTTGTTCCTTAAAATACAACAGAGCCATGAGACAGATAATCTCAAAATAGGAGAGTTGATCCTGGGTTTGGAGCAAGATTTGCTCCATTTCTTGTACCTGTTGGCCGATCCGAGTAAAATCTTCATCTGAAATTGGCTGATCCCCGATACAAATCCGGTCATGAATACTGATCATATGGGGAGAAGTAAAGGTTCCAACCTTCTTCCCATGAGATATCAACAGTTGGCGCATAAAGGCAATCGTTGAGCCCTTTCCATTGGTCCCTGTTACATGAAGGATCGGGTAAGCCTTGTCAGGCCTCCCTAACAGAGTTACTGCCTGCTCCATACGATCCAGTCCTGATCGGAAATTCAGACCGATCCGACTATTCATCCATTGCTCAATCTTATTCACATCTTCCTCCTAAAAGAAAAAAGCGACAAAGCCTCTTCTGACATTTGCGCTCCTTTCTTTTGTACTCGTTTCTTTACGTTCCTATTTCCATCAAGCCCTTTGGACTTGTCAGCTCTCTCATATTTTCAGGAGCTGGGCTAAAAACGTCCACTGGATGTTCCAACTCTCTCCAGTTTTTGGGAGTTGGGGTAATACAGTCTCCCAGACTTACTTGCGGTCTTTATTTCTAGCGCAAGGCTAAAAACGTCCCCCGGACGTTTTTACTCCTCCATAAAGCTGTTGAAGACTTCTTCGATCATGTCCCATTCTGCATCTGAGTCTTCTGGGATTGGTTGAAGGTCACCTTCTGTTCCATCTTCATTTTCTGTAAATGAATAAGCTTGGATTTCAACTTCGCCGTTTTCATCTTCTTCTGCATTGGCAGGGATCAAAAGGACATAGTTCTTGCCAAATTCTTCTTTTCCATCGATGGTCAAAAGGATTTCAAAAAGTGTTTCATTTCCTTGTTCATCCACCAATGTGATTAATTCACGTTCTTCATGGTCGTGGTTATGATCATGTGCCATACTGTTTTCCTCGTTTTCTTTCTAAAAATTGCGATCTAAATAATTTTGTAAAATGAGCTGGGCGGCCAACTTATCAATGACTTTTTTACGCTTGCTACGGCTCACATCTGCTTGTTCGATCAACATCCGCTCTGCAGCTACTGTGGTCAATCGCTCATCTTGATAATCAACTGGTAAGCCAAACTTTTCAGCAATCATGGCACCATAAACCTGACTAGCTTCCACACGTGGTCCGCTGGTGTTGTTCATATTTTTGGGCAAGCCCACAACAAAACGATCCACCTTGTACTGAGCCACTAATTCGGATAAGCGCTCCAAACCAAATTCTTTTTTATCTTCATCGATTTGGATGATTTCAAGACCTTGAGCTGTAAAACCCAGAGGATCACTCACCGCAACCCCAACTGTCTTTGAGCCAACATCCAATCCCATAATTCTCATTAGAGGTCTATTCCTTGCCCTTTCAAATAATAACGCACCAATTCTTCAACGATTTCATCTCGTTCATACTTACGAATTTGGTTTCGCGCATTGTTATACCGAGGTACATAGGCAGGATCACCACTAAGTACGTATCCTACGATTTGATTAATTGGATTGTAGCCTTTTTCATCCAGTGACAAATAAACATCTTTCAATGTTTCGCTAATTTCCTTACGATTTGAATCATCAAGATTAAAACGTACTGTTTCATCTGTAAATCCCACAAGAACACCCTCTTTCCTTAGAATATTACTATTATATCATAAACAGAGCCTTTTCACAACGGACAAGCCATTGATTTTACAGCTTTTTCAAGCATTTTTAGGCTACTGATCCCCGACTGTTCTATTTTATTTTTGCTCACTCGCTCCGGCATTGATGAGATTATCCGCAAATTGACTTGGTGTCAACTTCAACAACTCTGGCAAGTGATTATTTTTGAAGTAGGTCATGCCTTCTGCCTTCTTCACATCCATGGCTTCAAAGTCATAGGTAATGGTCACCTTGTACTCATTCTCATTTTCCAAGGTCAGATCAGCCGTGAAACCAGGCACTGTCAAAGCTTCCTTAAAGGCATCATCCTTATTAAAGGATTCTCTCAATTGTTTTTGTGCTTCTTCGACACCGACCTGTTGGATCCCTTTTTTCAATTCCTCATCGGTTGCCGTCACATTGATGGTCTCCAATTTCTTGAAGGTGTTGCCCACATAGGTTACGATTTGGGTCTGTTGCGTTCCCTTGTCATCTTTTGGAAAGACAAAGGTTCGTGTGATCACTTGATTCTCCTCAGCCTTTTGCAAGATACTCTTATTATCTTTTTGCAGCTGTTCTGCTTTCGCTTTGATTGCTTTTTGCTCACTTGAGGTTGGCGTTTTCGCTTGCTTTTTTTGACCGCATCCTGTCAAACACAAAACAAGAGCACCCAATAAGAAGATCTTTCTTTTCATTTTTCATTCCTTACTAGTTATTGGTTTCTAAAATATTGTATCACAGATTTGGGAAAATGGCGCAGGAAACTACTCTGCATTTCTAAATTTAAAGAAAAAAATCAGAAACAAACTGTTTCTGATTTTCAATTGCTTTAAAGTGCTGCACGCATCCGCGCTTCTGCATTTTCTACATTTCGAACTGATCGTGGCAAGAAGGCACGAATATCGTCTTCTTTGTAGCCAACTTGGAGGCGTTTATCATCTACCAAGATAGGACTTTTTAGAATACGTGGAGTTTCCATAATGATATCAATGACTTCATTGACACTCAAGTCTTCGATATCCACTCCTAGATTTTTAGCGTATCGATTTTTTGAAGAGACAATACTTGCCACTCCATTTTCAGTTTTTGTAAGGATATCCAATAATTCTTCTTTGGTGATCCCTTCCTTACCGAGGTTTTGTTCTTTATAAGTTAGCTGGTGAGCGTTGAGCCAAGTCTTTGCTTTTTTACAGCTGGTGCAACTTGACACTGTATATATTTTAATCATGCATGCACTCCTTTCGCTACACGATAATACTATCGTATTAAATTATAACACAAAAACCATCAGTCTAGCGACCTATTTTGAAAAAAATTAATCTTCAATTTCAATCGCGTCATCTAAATCTAGTGTCACTTCTTCTACGATCGGAGCTGCTTCTTCAGTTTTATCAAGCGGTTTCACTGCTTCGTTTTCTTCGATCAAACCAAAATGTACCCGAACCTTGTGGTCGATTTCGTCGAAAATTTCTGGGTGGTCAACCAAGAATTTCTTAGCATTTTCAGATCCTTGACCGATTTTTTCGCCATTATATGAGTACCAAGCACCAGCTTTTTGGATGATATCCAAATCTGTTGCAATCTTCACCAATTCACCCGTACGTGAAATTCCTTCCCCGTACATAATTTCAACCATGGCTTCTTTAAACGGAGGAGCTACCTTGTTCTTCACAACCTTGATCTTTGTTTCCTTACCAACGTTGGTATCTTTTTGGTCCCCAGTACCCTTGATTTGGGTATTTCCACGAACATCTAGACGGACAGAGGCGTAGAATTTCAGGGCACGACCACCAGGTGTCGTTTCAGGATTCCCAAACATGACCCCAACTTTTTCACGCAATTGGTTGATAAAGATGGCAATGGTCTTGGTCTTGTTGATCGAAGCTCCAAGTTTACGCATCGCTTGGCTCATCATCCGCGCTTGCAAACCAACGTGGCTATCCCCGATATCTCCATCGATTTCCGCACGTGGTACCAAGGCTGCAACAGAGTCGACAACCACCAAATCAACCGCCCCAGAGTCGATCAATTTACCGGCAATTTCAAGTCCTTGTTCCCCTGAGTCTGGTTGAGACAAGAGAAGTTCGTCGATATTAACCCCAAGAGCTGCTGCATATGATGGATCCAAGGCATGCTCGGCATCAATAAAGGCAGCAATGCCCCCTTCTTTCTGTGCTTGCGCTACTGCATGGAGGGCAACGGTAGTTTTACCAGATGATTCTGGACCATAGATTTCGATGATCCGACCTTTTGGATAACCCCCAGCACCCAAGGCAATATCAAGAGCCAATGAACCAGAGCTCATGACTTGAACCTTTTGTTCCGCGCGTTCGCCCAAACGCATGATGGATCCTTTACCAAAATCCTTTTCGATCAACTTCAGGGCATCATTGAGCGCTTTTTCACGCTCATCTCCAAATTTCTTAGAGATATCATCTAATTTTTTCTGTTTTTTCGCCATTCTTTTCTCCTATTTTTTACTATACAGGAAATGTATGCAACTCACCAACGATTACCGTCATTTGAAAGGCTCATTTCCTATCCATTTTTAGAATCATTCTTCATTTGGCACAAACTTCATTATACCAAATTTTCACTATTTAATACAGCCAAGCGCACCAAATTAAAGGCATGCAGAACTGCAATTTCGCGGACATCAGCTCGGCTACGTCCGGCGATATTGACTTGGACACTATCCACTCCATTTGGAGTTGCCAGTCCGATAAAGACTGTCCCTGCTGGATGCCCTTCCAGACTATCAGGTCCCGCAACTCCGGTTAGGCTAACACCATAATCGGATCCTGTTAACTTACGGGCCTGTGACGCCATGGCTTGGGCTGTAAAATGAGACACTACTCCATGTTGCTCCAACTCTTGAGCTGGAATAGACAACATCTTGCTTTTCTCTTCCAAACTATAGGTGACAAAACCACCCGCGAAGATGCTGGACGCTCCTGAAAAATCTGCCAGAGTCGCTTGGAAGAGGCCAGCTGTCAGGCTTTCTGCAGCTGTAATCGTCTTAGCAGTCTGTTTCAAAAGATCAAAGGCCACCTTGGCCATCGAATTGTCATCTCCATAACCGTAAAACAACTCTTGCAAGGGTTGATGATCCAGGGTGTGACGTGATAAGATTTCCTTTTCTAAGACATCGAGCTTAGCATCCGCTTCTGCCTGATCTTTCGCCTTTGTAGACAGACGTAAGGTCACTTCTCCTGTCTTGGCATAAGGAGCTACCGTCGGATCGCTCTGTTCTTCAATGATATCGGCTAAAATCGTAACCAGCTGGCTTTCCCCAATCCCAAAGAAGCGCAAAACTCTTGAAAATAGCTGCTCCCCTGTTGTCAAATGAGGCACCAATTGTTCGTTGACCATGGGTTTTAACTCACTTGGAGGACCAGGTAGAACGACATAGGTCACATCGTCGACTTCAATCAAACCTCCAACCGCGAGACCTGTACGGTTTTGAAGGGGGATTGATCCAGCGATCATTTGTGCTTGTCGCTCATTATTGGGCGTCCGGACATAATCAGGGCGACTGGCAAAGAAGGTGTCGAGTTTGGCAAGCGCTGTCGGATCAAAAACCAGTTCTTTCCCTAAAAACTTAGCAAGGGTTTGCTTGGTCAAATCATCCTCTGTTGGACCAAGTCCACCGCATAAAATCACCAAATCGCTGCGTTTTGAAGCTGTCTCAATGGTCGAGAAGAGACGACCTTCATTGTCTCCTACCGCCACATGATAATAGACATCAATCCCTAAACTAGCTAATTTTTCAGACAAGAATTGAGCATTGGTGTTCACAATCTGTCCTGTGAGAATTTCGGTTCCCACTGCAATAATTTCCGCCTTCATGGTGCCTCCCACTTATACTATTCGTAATTTTCATTTCATTTTAACACAATTTCTTAAATTATTAAAAAAACAGATTGAAGATAAAGTCCATTTTGGACAACTTTCTTCAATCTTTTTACTTTAGAGTATAAAGTAAAAATTCTTAGAAATATCATTACATCAGCATTCCTAAGAGTTTTAACTATGTGGCAATCAACTTCTAAAGGGCTATTTTCTATTGTTGATAGAGCTTATCTATATTCCGAAGCAACCATATCGAGTGGTTGCTTTTTTACTACTTTCTTGATCTAAAAGCCTTCTTCTGACTCTAATTCTTGTTGTTTCCCCTCATCTTTTGTGATACAATAGCTTCAATTTTTTCTAGGAGGATAATATATGGCTTCTACTATTGGTATTATAAGTTTATCTAGTGGGATTATCGGTGAAGACTTTGTCAAGCACGAAGTGGACTTGGGGGTCCAACGACTCAAGGACCTCGGACTCAATCCTATCTTTTTACCTCATTCACTAAAAGGCTTAGATTTTATCAAAGAACATCCTGAAGCTCGTGCAGAGGATTTGATTCAGGCCTTTTCTGATGATAGTATCGAGATGATTCTATGTGCCATCGGTGGAGACGATACCTATCGCTTGCTACCCTACCTCTTTGAAAATGACCAACTACAAAAGGTTATCAAACCAAAGATTTTTCTCGGTTTCTCGGATACGACCATGAACCACCTCATGTTGCATAAACTAGGAGTCAAGACTTTTTACGGCCAATCCTTTCTAGCAGACATTTGTGAGTTAGACAAAGAAATGTTGCCATATAGCCTTCACTACTTTAAAGAATTGATTAAGACTGGAAAAATCTCAGAAATTCGCCCTAGTAACGTTTGGTATGAGGAACGGACTGATTTTAGTCCCAAAGCCTTGGGAACTCCTCGTGTCAGCCATGCAAATACAGGTTTTGACTTGTTACAAGGCAATGCTAAGTTCGAGGGGGAAATCCTCGGCGGTTGCCTCGAATCCCTCTACGATATCTTTGACAACTCTCTACACGCAGATAGCACAGACCTCTGCCAAAAATACAAACTTTTCCCTGACTTGTCAGACTGGGAAGGAAAGATTCTATTGCTAGAAACAAGCGAAGAAAAGCCTGAACCTGACGACTTCAAAAAGATGTTGCGGACTTTGAAGGACACTGGCATATTTGAGGTCATCAGTGGACTATTAGTCGGAAAACCTATGGATGAAACTTTTTATGACGACTATAAAGAGGCACTATTGGATATCATTGACAGCAATATCCCAATTCTCTATAATCTAAACGTTGGCCATGCCACTCCAAGAGCGATTGTTCCCTTTGGAGTCCACGCGTATGTAGATGCAACGGAGCAAGTCATCCACTTTGACTATAACAAATAAAGCTGAGATAAGACTCTCAGCTTTTTCTATATTCTCTGATGTTCTAGTCATCTAACGTCACTTATTTCCACTTTTCCATTCACAATCATTCTCATGATCATTGACCAGGCCTGCTGCTTGTAGGTAGGATAGGACTGCAACGGGACCCGTAAACTTGAAACCACGCTTTTTGAGATCTTTAGCAAGCTTCTCGGAAAGAGCTGTCTTCGCAGGAGCCAACCGGTAATCCGGAACATCATTGTTGATGGTTTTCCCCTCAACAAAAGACCAAAGATAAGCATCAAAAGTTCCGAATTCTGCCTGCACTTGTAGAAAGGCCTGGGCGTTGGCACGTGTCGCAAAAATCTTGGCACGATTGCGGATGATGGCTGGATTGTCTAACAAAGCTTCCAGTTCTTCATCCGTCATGTCTGCAACACCTTGAAGGTTATAGCCATGAAAAACCTCACGGAAAGCCTGCCGTTTATTGAGCACCGTCTCCCAAGACAGGCCAGCCTGATAGGTCTCTAAGCAAAGCAACTCAAAGAGCGCCTGGTCATCGTGGAGAGGTTGGCCCCACTCTTCATCATGGTAAGCTACATATAGCGGGTTGTTCATTTTAACCCAGCTACAACGTTTTGGCATCTTATTCTCCTATCTTTGAAACATAATCAGGCAAGGGAACAGTAGACTTGTCCAATAGATTAATCCAACGATTAATATCTGGTGGTAGAGGGTTAAATTTTTCATCTGTTTGATACCTTGCTTGACCATCTGTTTCTATACCAGTTAATGTTTCAATCTGTTCTCGAAGTTGGTCTACAGTTATCCAATCAGTCCAACCTTCAAAAAAGCTTTCGGGAGCCAATGTTATTCCATACCATTCTTGAAACCATTCAATGTAGTCTGCACTTAACAGATAGAGTTTTTCGAAAGAACAAGATTCATCATTCACCTTTATACTATCTACTATATTGTCGTTATCCACTATGGCAATACTCACACCACAAAATTCACAAGGAATTGAGCCAACTTGACCATAGCGAGATCCATTATGCAAAAATAATTCTGTCTGACTCTGTTGACAATTTTTACAAAACAAAGGAAAAACTTTACAGTGTATCCGTATCGTCTTAATCTTCCCATTCTTAAACATTATCTTGATATGGTTGTTACTGCTTCTTGCTTCAACTAGTTTAATTCGAGCAATGCTCATTATTTCACCAACATCTTAAGGGCAGACTTGATATAGTTCTCTGCTGTATCCGAAGTTCCTTCAAAGAATTTCTTGATCTTCTTGAGTTCCGTTGCCTTGTAGCCCAATGCCAACATAGCTTCCATGGCTTCCTCAAGGGCTTGGTTTTCTTCTGCAACTTTGGCTTTGGACTGAGCCGGTGCATCTTCTAGATCAAGATTGATCTTACCTTCTAGATCCAAGACCATCTGCTGGGCTGTTTTCTTGCCGATCTTCGGAAACTTGGTCAAGTAGGTGATGTTCTTGCTTTCGATGGCTTGGACAAGGCCTGCATTGTCATCCGCAGCAATGATAGCTAGAGCTGACACTGGTCCAATTCCAGAGACCGAGATCAAGTTCAAAAAGAGCTTTTTCTCTTCTTCTGTCGCAAAGCCATAGAGAAGGTGAGCATCTTCACGGACCACCTGGTGCAGATAGACTTGCACCTCTTGATTCACTTTGCCAGAGTAGGCATATGGATTAGCTACATGTAAGAGATAGCCGATCCCAGCTGTTTCTACTACGATATATTTGGCGGTGATTTTCGTTAAGATTCCTTTAATGTATTCGTACATAATCTTCCTTTATTCTTTATTTAATATTTACCCAATTCCCTTAGGCTAGTGTGATTTTCCTGAATGCGTCGGAACATCTTTTCCATATCTGACTTGGTAAAGTTAACCAAAACTGGACGGCCATGAGGGCAGTTATAAGGGTTGTCACATTGGGACAGTTGATAGATCAGGTCGCGTGCAGAGTAATCGTCCAGCGTGTGGTTGGCCTTGATGGAGCGTTTGCAGGACATCATGATAGCCAACTCAGCCCGGTATTTCTTGATGGACACTTCCTTGGTCAAGAGGAGCATGTCACACATCTCATAGATACCCGACTCGATCTCTTCTTCCTTCATCCAAATCGGATGCTCCCGCAAGATCAACTGGTTGGCTCCGTACTCTTCTAGATAGACGCCCACTTCCTCTAGGAGGTGTTTGCGCTGTTGCAGGCGGATCAGATCATCTGCAGGGAACTCAAAGATATAAGGCACCAGCAGTTGTTGCTGGCTACCGTCCACATCCCCGATGCTCTCCCGGTATTCTTCGTATTTGACCCGCTCTTGGGCCGCGTGCTGGTCAATGATGTAAAGTCCCCCATTTCCTTGAGCAAAGAGATAGGTCCCATGCATCTGTCCAAAATATTCCAACTCTGGGAAGGTCGATGCTTCCTCTCCCTCCAGCTTGTCATAGACCTTGTCTAGACTAGCCAGATCCAACTCTGGGTGATCCAGTTCATCGTATACCGTAGCCTTTCTTTCCGCAAACTTGATCGCGCTTGTCGGTTTTTCTACTGGATTTTCTTGGCTTATCGAATCAGCAGTAGCTTCATCTGTCAGAGGAAGTTGAGGATCTGCCACCTCTGGTCGAAGTTTGAAATCTTGACTTTCGCGGTCATAATAAAGGCGGTTTTCTTTTAAAGGCAAAGTCGTCTGAACCGGCTTTTCTGCTCGACGAATGGTCGACTTGGCTAGATTTTCTAGAGCATCCGGAATTAGGTCCTGCTCTTTCAGAGCATTCGCAATAGCTTGGGAAATCAAGGCCATCAGTTCTCGTTCTTTGGAGATACGAACCTCTTGCTTGGTCGGATGAACATTGACATCCGCTAAGTAAGGGTCGATCTGGATATGAATGATCGCAAGTGGGAAGCGACCCACCATGAGTTTACTACCGTAGCCGTCTAAAATAGCCCGATTGAGCAAGAAATTCTTGATGTAGCGGCCGTTGATAAAGAGACTGATGTAGTTGCGATTGGCACGAGTCAATTCAGGCAAAGACACAAAGCCCGTCACTTCAAAATCCAGGTCGTGATTTTCAATGGCCACCATCTTCTTGGCAGAAGCTAGACCATAGACGCCCGCAATCGCTTGCCGGAGATTACCAGTACCTGCCGTTTTGGTCATTTCTTTTCCGTCATTGATTAAGGTGAAAGCAATCTCTGGATGGGCCAAGCTCAAGCGATTGAGAATATCCACGATATGGGATAGCTCTGCCTGCTGGCTCTTTAAATACTTGAGACGAGCAGGGGTATTAAAAAAGAGATCTTCTACTGTGATCTTGGTCCCGACAGGACTTGTCGCTGGCTCCAATTCCTCAATTTCACCACCCTTTGCGACCAATTTGGTCCCGTGGGCAGCTCCTTCTTGCGCCGTTAGAAGGGTTAGAATACTAACAGAAGCAATGGAAGGCATGGCCTCGCCACGAAAACCAAGCGTTCGAATGCGAAAAAGATCCGCTTGATTCTTGATCTTACTGGTCGCATGTCGACGAAGGGCCAAAGCGACCTCATCATGCGCAATTCCTTCCCCATTGTCTGTGATCCGAATCGACTTCAATCCTGCTTCTTCGATTTCAACGACGATCTGGCTAGCTCCAGCATCGATCGAGTTTTCAACCAATTCCTTGACCACACTAGCAGGTCGTTCAATTACTTCACCTGCCGCAATCTGGTTGGCTAGGACTTCTGGCAATTCAATAATCTGTGACATAGCTGCTCCTTTACCTTTTTTCACCGATACATGTAGCTCTATTATACCACAGATCCACAGGTCTCCCCTTCTTAAAAAAATGGAGGCCGGCCCCATCTTCTTCCCTAAAAACCGCATAGGCAAAGAAAATGACCACATAAACAAATCCCCTTGTCTTCCCTTTGGAAAAAGTGTTTAATAGTAGTGTAAAGAAGGAGCCGGGCTAGCAGGCCAACCGACTTTACTTAAGGAGGGAGAGAATATCTTATGAAAGTTGAAGTACACATTGATTCCCATTTCCAAGAAGAAGCGGTGACCATTACAGCACCTACACTATCTACGCGTGTAGAACAAGTCCGTGATTTTGTGGAAATGTTGGACCAGAAGGAACGTTTGCGAGCGAAAAAAGAGGGCGAAACCTATCTTGTAGAGGCCCGCTTGTTCCATCGGTTCTATATTGAAAATCGGCAAGTAGTTGGTGAAACAAAGGATGATCATTTTATCCTTACAGGTCCTCTCTACCAAGTCTCTGAAGACTTGCCCAGCTACTTTTTAAAAATTTCCCAATCTGAAATTATCAACACCAAAGAAATCGATCATCTGAATTTTACCACTAGCGGATCGGTTCAAATCTATCTTAAAAACGGGAGTTTAGCATACTCCTCTCGTCGGTATTTAAAAGCTATTAAGGAGAAATTATCATGATGAAACACCATTTTACAAACGCTCTAAAAGGGATCTTGATCGGTCTCATCCTCTCGATCCTCTTTTCATTCTTGAACGCCCCTTCCACCTATATGCCCCTCAGTCCTAGCTCAGCTGTTGGCCAGTGGATGCAAAAACATGAAGTACACGGCTCTATTGTTATGCTCTATTGTGTCCTAATCTGGGCCGGAATCGGACTCCTCTTCAGCTTGGGGAATGTCCTTTTCAACAAAGATTGGAGTTTACTGCGCGCAACCGTCAGCCACTATCTTTTGATGCTCTTTGGTTTCCTACCACTAGCAACTTTGGGGGGTTGGTTCCCAATGCAAATCAGTTTTTATCTCTCCGTCATTCTTGAATTTAGCTTCGTCTATCTCATTATCTGGCTTGTTTCTCACTACCACAATAAAAAGAAAGTAGACGAGATCAACCGTCAATTACAAGGGAAAGCATGAGGAATATAAAAAAACAGTTCAAAATGAACTGTTTTTTTATATTCTCTTTTTCATCTCGGCAACCGCCATCATGACTTCCATGGGAGTCATATTGTAGAGATCCAGATTCTTCAATTCTGTGATTACCGCATTTTCTGACGCTTCCTCAAAGAGGGACATTTGCTCTGCAACCTGCGAAGGGACTTCCTTTTTAGGAGTTGCATCCACAAGCGGTACTTGCTGGGCTTGTCCTTCTAGTTTGGTCAAAATCGCATCCGCCCGCTGCAATAATACCTCTGGTAAACCAGCAATCTTGGCCACGTGAATCCCATAGGACTTATCCGCTGGGCCAGGTTCAATCTTGTGCAAGAAGGTGACCTGTCCATCTCGCTCCAAGGTCGCGACATGGACATTTTCCAATCGGGATAGGGTCTCCGAGAGAGCCGTCAGCTCATGGTAATGGGTCGCAAACAAGGTTTTGGCTCCAGTACGATCATGAATGTATTCGATGATTGACTGGGCAAGAGCCATTCCATCATAGGTCGCCGTTCCCCGTCCCAATTCATCAAATAAAATCAAAGACTGGTGCGTTGCCTTTCGAATGGCCTGATTAGCCTCCATCATTTCTACCATAAAAGTAGACTGGCCCGATACCAGGTCATCGGCAGCACCGATCCGGGTATAAATGGCGTCAAAGATTGGTAACTCTGCCTTTTGGGCTGGAACATAGGAGCCAATTTGCGCAAGAATCACGATAATTGCCAATTGGCGCATATAGGTAGACTTCCCGCTCATGTTTGGCCCTGTAATCAACTGAATATCCTGCTCTTCATCCATAAAGATGCTATTGGGAATATAGGACTGGGCCCCCATGACTTTCTCAACAACCGGATGACGGCCTTTGTCGATCGCTATCCGTCTCTCTTCATGGAAGAGGGGACGAATCAATTGTTGCGATTCGGCAACACTGGCTAGACTTTGTAAAACATCAACTGTCGCAATCGCCTGAGCCAACTGTTGCAGATGCTGAATATACTTACCAACTTCTTCACGAATCCGCATAAAAATCGTATATTCCAGATTAGCAGACTTCTCACGCGCCTCTAGCATATCGCCTTCGATGCGTGCCAATTCTTCCGTGCCAAAGCGTTCTGAATTTTTCAAGGTCGCCTTGCGGAAAAAATGGGCAGGAACGTGGTTCAATTGAGAATTGGTGACATGGAAATAGTAGCCATCCTTCTTGTTGTAATCAATTTTCAAACCGGTAATACCACTAGCCTCACGCTCCTTGGCTTCAATCTCTGCAATCCAACCGGTACCATCCCGAAGAACGACACGATACTGGTCCAATTGCTCGTCAAAACCTGTACGGATGATATTTCCCTCTGTAATAACAGCAGACGCTTCCGGAGCAATAGCCGAGGTAATCAAGCGGTGCAACTCAGGCAGTTCATCCAAGCGTGCAATCAAGACATCTAATACTGGATCACCAATCCCCAGTAGAATCGACTTGATCGTCGGCACATGCCCCAGAGTATCTCCTAGCTGCAAGAGATCCTTAGGATTGATCTTACCAAAGGAAACCCGACTCGCTAAGCGTTCAATGTCATAGACCCCTTTGAGGCTGTCGGTCAAATCGCTCCGTTCAAAGAAATGATCCATAAAGACCTGAATGATGTCCTGGCGCTCTTGAATCCGTTTCAAATCGACTAAGGGTTTCTGAATCCAGGACCGCAACAAACGACCTCCCATGGCCGTCTTAGTTTCATCCAAATACCAATACAAGCTACCATGTTTCTTCCCAGTCCGAGCATTCTCTGTCAAATCCAGACTGGCCTTGGTCGCAAAGTCCATCTGCAAGAAATCGCAAATCTCATAATGATGGGCTTTTTTGAGATGGCTCAATTCCCGCATTTGCGTCTGGTGGACATACTGGAGAAGTTTCCCAGCCGTTTTCTTTTCTAGCTCACTCAGATGATCCCCTAAGAGTTGGACATCGTCAAGCGCCGTCTCAACACGTGACAGCAAGAGATTCATCTGGCTCACAAAAACACGCTCTTCCTGTTCTGGCAACTCATAACCCAGGACCACCTCACGCGCACGTAAATTGCGGATTTCTCCACAAACCATAGTGAAGTCATTAAGGGTGGTCACCTGAAACTCACCTGTCACCAGATCCATATAGGCTAGTCCATAATCATTTCCTGAGCAATCCAAGGCAACCAAGAAGTTATTCTCACTATCCGGTTTTGTCGAATCCACCACTGTACCAGGGGTAATCACCTGTACCACTTCCCGCTTAACAACCCCCTTGGCTTCTTTGGGATCTTCCATTTGTTCTGCAATCGCGACCTTATACCCCTGTTCAATAAGAACATCAATATACTGCTGGGCCGAATGGTAGGGAACACCTGCCATAGGAATTGGATTCTCTGCATTTTTATTCCGTGAGGTTAAGGAAATCTCTAAAATTTGAGCTGCATTCACTGCATCTTCATAAAATAATTCGTAAAAATCTCCCATTCGAAACAGCAAAAAGGCATCCGGATAGTCTTTTTTGATATCTAGATACTGCTGCATTCCAGGGGATATTTTTTCTACTGTCATACTTCTTTATTCCTTACTGTTGCATCATTTTCTGACACAAGCTCCATAGATGAAAACAGGAGTAGATAGTTGCCTATCTTCCTCCTATGACATCTAAGAATCGGTTTACTTTCAATGGGCTTGATTATTGCATCATCCCTAAAATTTCATTTTGAATTTCAATGGCCGCATCTTGGTCTCGACAGACAATCAAGAGGGTATTGGCCCCAGCCACTGTTCCCAAAATACGCTCATCTGCCATTTCATCTACACCATTGGCCAAGAGAGCTGCTTCTCCCAGCTCTGTCCGCAAGACCAAGGTGAATTCTGCCCGTGAGACAGACTTGGCATGGCTGGACAGCATAATATAAATCTCTGCCACCTCAGGCTCATTTGGCAAAATATAATACAATTGATCTTTTCGCTTTACCTTGACCAGACCTAGATCGCGTAAATCACGTGAAAGAGTTGTTTGCGTCACGGCAATCCCTTTTGCTTCTAATCGATCCTGAATCTCTTTTTGAGTCGACAATTTTTCATTTCGAATCATTTGTTGAATCAAAAGGTGACGTTCTGTCTTTTTCATTGGACCTCCACTTTTGAATAAATATACTTTAAATTATACCAAAAAAATTGAAAATTCGCTCGAAATTGTGTTAAAATAATAGTTAAAAGGACTAAGGAGCTAATATGAATAATAAAGAACTCATTGCTAGTGAATTGGCCAAAGTGATTGACTCTCTTGACCAAGATGCTATTTTAAATTTGCTTGAACAACCAAAATCATCTGATCTTGGT
The DNA here is from genome assembly GCF_047460295.1 of Streptococcus sp. OMI870. Classification (NCBI taxonomy): domain Bacteria; kingdom Bacillati; phylum Bacillota; class Bacilli; order Lactobacillales; family Streptococcaceae; genus Streptococcus; species Streptococcus sp. OMI870. The sequence continues at coordinate 87,670 of NZ_JASHGM010000005.1, read as the reverse complement.
GACATTGCTTTTCCAGCCTTCTCACTTGCAAAAGTGGAACGCAAGGCTCCTCAAGCAATCGCTGCAGATATTGCTGAAAAGATCGACCAAAGCGCCTTCGAAAAAGTCGTTGCAACTGGACCTTACGTGAACTTCTTCTTAGATAAATCTAAGATCTCTGATCAAGTAATCAAATCCGTCATCGAAGCGGGTGCAGACTACGGCCAACAAGACGAAGGTCATGGTCAAAACATTACCATCGACCTTTCAAGTCCAAATATTGCAAAACCATTCTCAGTTGGTCACTTACGTTCAACTGTTATCGGGGATGCTCTTTCAAACATCTTCCGAAAAATGGGCTACAACACGATTAAAATCAACCACTTAGGAGACTGGGGCAAACAGTTCGGTCTCTTGATGGTCGCTTATAAAAAATGGGGTAGCAAGGAAGCTGTCGAAGCCAACCCAATCGATGAATTACTAAAACTTTACGTTCGTATCAATGCTGAAATTGAAAATGATCCTGAGCTTGATGAAGAAGGACGTAAATGGTTCAAGAAATTGGAAGATGGAGATCCAGAAGCGACTGAATTGTGGCAATGGTTCCGTGACGAAAGCTTGGTGGAATTCAACCGTATCTACAAACTCCTTGGTGTTGAGTTTGATAGCTTAAACGGGGAAGCTTTCTACAACGACAAGATGGATGAAGGGGTTCAAATCCTTGAAGACAAAGGCTTGTTGAAAGAATCTAAAGGAGCTAGCATCGTTGAATTGGATGATGTCAACCTTCCACCAGCTATGATCAAAAAATCAGACGGCGCTACTCTTTATATCACTCGTGATATCGCGACCGCTATCTACCGTGCTCGGACTTACAACTTTGTGAAAAACATCTATGCTGTAGGTCAAGAACAATCCAACCACTTCCGTCAGTTGAAAGCTGTTTTGAAGAAAATGGGATTTGACTGGAGCGACGATATGATCCACGTTGACTTTGGTTTGGTCACAAAGAACCGCCAAAAATTGTCAACTCGTAAAGGAAATATCATCCTACTCGAACCAACTCTTCAAGAAGCTATCTCTCGTGCCAAAGCTCAGATCGAAGAGAAGAACCCTGAACTGGAAAACAAGGAAGAAGTAGCACATGCAGTCGGTGTTGGTGCCGTTAAGTTCTATGACTTGAAGACTGACCGTCGCAACGGGTATGACTTTGACCTTGAAGCCATGGTATCCTTCGAAGGGGAAACTGGACCTTACGTTCAATACGCATACGCTCGTATCCAATCCATCCTTCGCAAAGCTAACTTCACTCCATCAACAGATGCAACTTACAGCTTGAGCGACCCAGAAAGCTGGGAAATCATCAAACTTCTCCAAGACTTCTCTCGTGTCGTGAAACGTGCTGCTGAAAACTATGATCCATCCTTGATTGCTAAATATGCCATCAACTTGGCTCAAGCCTTCAACAAGTACTATGCACACACTCGTATCTTGGATGAAAGTCCAGAACGCGATAGCCGCCTTGCTCTTAGCTACTCAACAGCAGTTGTTTTGAAAGAAGCTCTTCGCTTACTTGGTGTCGATGCACCTGAGAAAATGTAATTTCTTATCTAGTTATTGATAAGTAGAACATCTCTTATGGGAGTGAGAAAAAACTAAATGCGTTTGAATTTAGTTCTTTCTCACTCCTTTTCTCATGTCCATGCTCGGATTTTCGAAGAGACAACATTTCACACATCAATTTTTATTCAGTTTAGTGATCCTCTTTTTATATAACAAATACGAAAAAGAAACACTCAAACGGCTCCTACAAGAACAACTTTTGAAAGACCAAGCCTTCAAAGAGAGTATCAAGAAAAAAATCCAAGAGACCGCCAACATCAACGATGTCATTCATGCCATCGATAAGGACTATCGATTAGGTCTTTTACTTGCTAAAGAAGTTATAGAGAAATTAAAATAAACCGTAAAAAAGAGAGTGGGACAGAAATCGGTCATTCGTTAGAATTCGATTTCGTCGTCCCACCTCCGCACAGTTGAGTAGGGCTGTAAAATCTGATGAAATCAGCGTAGTAGAGCCCACTCAACCACTGCGTCTTGCTCGACAATCCAAAAACAATTAAGAGGCTAGGACTTTTGTCCCAGCCTCTCTTTATTTTACAGATGATACAGATCTTCTACAATCGCAGCTACTTTTTTGATATCCCCTAGCATCCCTCGCATCTCAAAGTCTGCTAGCATAGGGAAACCAAAGCGTTGACTGTACTGCTTGGCCGTTAGGCAATATTGATTATTGAAGTTGCGGTTTCCAGATCCTACAACACCCAAGCATTTAGTGGCATTGTCTCCATAGGCAATAAAGTCTGCTACATCGGTTGTTAAAATCTCTACGTCCCCATTATCAACACCATTACCTCCTTCTAGATAGGTAGGCAAAAAGGTGATAAAAGGTGTATCGACTTCAAAGAAGGGCTTCCCTTCTTTGACTAAGTCTTTGACATGGATTTTTTCAATTTCAAGCCCTGGATGGGCTTCCAGCAAATAGTCACTTAAACGGCGAACAAAACTCTCTGTATTCCCACTCAGACTAATATACACAAAGGATACTTTCATCTTTTTTCTCCAATCAAGAAGCTCTCTTATCCTCTAAGAGAGCTCCATTCAAACTTATCTATTATGCCCTAGCTTGAGCTTTTCTCAAACTCAAGGCTTTATACAAAACAATTCCAAAGAAGAGGATGGCTATAGCCGTCAAGAGTAACAAAGCAAGGGATGAAGATGCTAGATATCGTTGACGAAGGGATGGATTTGAAAAAGTAGCTAATAGTGAGCGCCCTGCAAAATAATTATAACAAGAGAAGACTTGACTTAACACAATCTGTCCCATATACGTATAATGGGCTGTTAACAGATCCTGCTTCATAAAGAGGAAATAGAAAGTTGCAAGTAAGGCAATCAAAATCAGTGAAACAAATAAAAAAGCTAGTGGAGACTGATTGACTTGTACTGATTTTTCATAATAAACTATGTAATCTGCCTTGTCTTGAGCTGTCGTTAAAGCAAGTTGGTTTGCAAAATCGTCTGTCAATTCGAAATTCTTTGAAGCTCCAAAGGTAGCGACAGCTGATGTTAGGGTTCCCACTGTGGAGAAAAATAACAGGATATACAAATAGATAGGTTTCTTTTTCATACAAACTCCTTTTCATTTCTTACACACTATTATATCGCGATACAGATAGAAAGGCAAGCACCTCAAAACCATGGAAGTACTTGCCTGATCGCTGATATGTTCAAATGAAATTCATTTGGAAAAGTAATGTGTGAAAAAGATGAAAAAGACATCGCAACTGTATGATTGGAATGATTAGAGATCTAACGGAGTCCTATAAACTTTCATTCGAACAGGACTAGTATAGCTGATTTTTCTCTATTTCAGTCATTTATTTCTATTCTGCTTCATTTGGACACGATTTGGTCTTTAAAAGCCATTTCCGTTCCTTATCCAAAAACTATTCAGTTCTTTTTTGCAACCATTTGGTCATCACTCCATTAAAAAAGCCAGAAGCATTTGCCTTCTGACTTTCTTTATTTAGATGAATGAACGAAAGAAATAAGATTTAATCCTCTTTTTTCTTGCAAGCAAGACCCAATCCAAGCAATCCAGCCATCGCACCTGCAAGAACAGCTGCAGCTGAGCTTTCTGTACCTGTATTTGGAAGCGCAGGTGTTTGTCGTTGCGCAGGTTCTACAGGCTGTTCCGGAACTTCAGGAGTTGGTTTTGTTGGAACCTCTGGAGTTGGAGGAACGATTGGTGTTGGTGGGTTATATGGAGTTGGTGGAGTTGGTGGAACTGGTGTTGGTGGGGTTGGAATGTCTGTTTCCGTTACCACTTTATTCTTATGCCATTTCACTTCAGCTTCCGGTTTCACCGGTTTCGTATTTGGAACGACTTCAGGAGTCGGCGGGGTTGGTTGGGTTGGTGGAGTTGGAGCTTTTGGTTCCTCCACATCGACCGTAATCACAGTGTAGTTAGGTGCTGTTGGCGGAGTTGGTGATTTAGGTTCTTCAGGTTTACTTGGCTCTGCTGGTACTTCCACAACTGTTGGTGTTGGTGGAGTTGGAGCCTTTGGTTCTGTTGGTTTTGTTGGCTCTTTCGGTTTTTCTCCTGGCTCTTTAGGAAGACCTACATTTGAGTTGATGGCAAACCAATAAACCGTTGGTTGACCAGCCGCATTGGCACCATTAGCCGTAAAGACTAAGTGTCCATCTGACATCTTCAAGCCTGCTCCACCATAATAGAGGTATGGAGAAGATGGATTATCCCAACCTTCAAGAGTTGTTGAAGATTCACCGTTAAAGACAGAGCCATGTTCAATATATTGGTTATCTTTAAAGGAAGTCACTTCTTTAGTAGCAGCATCATAAGAAACACTTGAGTTTGGAATTGGAATAAATTTATTATTTCCAACATTTACAGACTCTTGGTGTTCCACGTTTTCAAATTTCTTCTTAGGCGTGAACGTAATTTGACCTGTAGTTGCATCTACTTTGTATGATCCGATAACATCATCCTTACCTTCAAAGGTAAATTCTTCTGTACCAATAGAATGAACACTTCCTGAACCCGAAGCATTTACAGTTAAGGCATCTGTTACTTCTTCCTTCTCAGGAGTTGTACCTGGTGCCCATTTACCGGCTTCAACTTCTACATAACCATAGGTCTGTTTCACAATTTTAAGAGGATTGTCCGCTGAAATGGAAACAGTGGCATCACCAAAGTTTGCTCTTCCTGTTTTAACCTTCACTTCATTGTTTTCAATGCTCATGGATGAACCATCTGCATATGGATCCCAAGTTCCACGAACAGTGTTGCCATTTTTATCTTTGGCTTCTACTGTAAGGGCACGAGGTTTGTCTCCACTATCGACATAGGAAGCACCTGTCCAGTGGTTGAGCGAGTTCAAAGCGACAATGGCATTGCGTTGAGTCAAATCAAATTTATTGCCATCACCATCATAGAATTCAACATCGACAGCAACCTTAACAGGTTTGTCTTGGTCTGTTGAAGCACCCACTGTCATGGTTACCGTTGGATCTGCGTTGACTGCTGCAATCCCTTTGCCATCATTTGATGGAAGACTTAAAATCTCATAACGGTAAATCACACGTTTGATTGGATGCATATCCGTATTTTCACGCATGCTAGACTGATTCAAGTTATCATAGGTCACAACAAATTTGTCGCCTTCCTTCACTTGAATGTATTCAGTTTCATTATTGGCCCAAGGACTAGTTGCTACAATATCTGAAGCTTCCAATTTATTAGAATCATATTGATGGACATTGCTTGTATTTAAACGAGCTTGAGCATCACGAGTAAGATAAGTGCTGATGCCGTCAATGGTGTGCGTTGCTCCACCTTCACGTTGGAAGGTCAAATCTTGAACAGTTGAAACATTTTTAAGGTCAGCATACGCATTGTCTGTCATATATTTGTCGTATGCTTGTTTCGCGTCCGTATATTGTTTTTTGGCAACTTCGTATTCAGCTAATTCCTTTTGATAAGCAATATAGTCATTTTCATACTGTGCTTTTTTAACATTGTATGTGTTAAGATCAGCGTCGTATTTTTTCTTGGCAGCATCTTCTTCTGCTTTCTTAGCAACTAACTTACCATAAGCTTCTTTATCTTTATCGTATTGAGCTTTCTTAGCTTGATATTCTTGTAAATCTTTGTCATATTGCGCTTTAGCTGTATTGTAAACAGCCATTTCCGCATCATACTTAGCTTTAGCTTCTGAATTCGCTTGATCTGCTGCTGCTTTTTCTGCTACTTTGGCATCGTAGGCTGCTTTTGTAGTATTGTACTCTTCTAAAGCTTTATCATAAGCTGCCTTTTCCTGATTGTACTTTGCTGTTTTCTTTTGGTAATCTGCTTCCGCATCCGCATTTCTCTTTTCAATCAATGTGATTTCTTGAGATTTTGCTTCATAATCGGCTTTGGCCTTTTTGTAGTTTTCAACGACTGTGTTGATTTCAGCTGTTTGAGCTTTATTATCTGCTTCTGCTACTGCGATAGATGGTTGAACTTTTTCAGCTTCTTCTGTAACGGTCACACCTTCTGTAGCTGCATCAGCTTTTGCTTTTTCAAGTTCTGGTGATTCTACATAAGTCGTCGTAACTGTTTTATTTCCTTCTGTCACAGTTGTAGATGTCAACTTAGAACTTGTTGAAACAGCTGCATCGCTTGTTGCTGTATCCGTAGTAGTCGCTTCAGTTGCAGGCGCTGTTGCTTCATCTGCTTTCACTTCTGCTCCGTAGGTATTAACAGTAGCCAATCCAGCGATGGCCAATGAAACAACACCGACTGATAACTTACGAATTGAAAATTTTTCCTGCTTCGAAACATGTTCACGATAGCTTTTCATTTTCAAAACTCTCCTTTTTTGTTTAAAAAAATCTCACTGTAGAGGCAAAAATATGCTACTTCCAGTTAACTTCATTGTATCACAATCAACCATTTTTATATATTTGTCAATTTAATTTTTTATTTTACTTTAAATATATAACAACTTGAATCCCCAAACTTTCCTTGCCTTCCCCATCTTTAGTTGAAAATATATGCAAACGCCTGTGAAAAAATCCTTTATTTTCAAGGGTTTTTAAGACACTTTCTCTTTTTATAAATTTCACCGAAAGGCTTTTTAAAGGGAAGTATTTTTTTATACCAATAAATTAGATTTGAAGACTGAAATAAAAATTATGTAATTTTTTCCCTTTAGGGGTTGCAAAATTCAAAAAAACAACACTTTTTGCAGAGTGTCCATTCCCTAAACTAGCTCCATTTCTTCTCCCAAATGAGAAGTAATGAAAAAGACCAAGGTCTTATGGACCTTGGTCTAACAACTAATGATTAGTTTAAGTGCCAGATATCTTCATTGTACTGAGCGATCGTACGGTCAGATGAGAAGAATCCTGCTTTAGCAATGTTTACGATAACTTGATCCAACCATGCATCACGGTCTTCGTAATCAGCCAACATGCGTTCTTTGGTTACAATGTAGTCTTCCAAGTCAAGAAGAGTCATGAACCAGTCTTTGTTGATCAATTCCTTGTGAAGACGAGTCAAGCGTTCCTTGTTACCAACTGCAAGAACGGCATCGCTGATAATGAAGTCTACCAATGGTTTGATAGCTTCACGTTCATAGAAGTCCGCTGATTTGTATGCTGATTTCTCATATAGATCGATTACAGTTTCTGAATCTTCACCGAAGATGTAGATGTTGTCACGTCCAACCAATTCAGCGATTTCCACGTTTGCTCCATCCATAGTACCAAGTGTTAACGCACCATTCAACATGAATTTCATGTTACCAGTACCTGAAGCTTCCTTAGAAGCAAGGGAGATTTGCTCAGAAATATCGCTAGCTGGAATCAAGTAGCTTGCAGCAGTCACGTTGTAGTTTTCTACCATAACGACTTGCAAGTGTGGAGCTACTGCTGGATCGTTTGCAATCACTTCAGACAAGCAAAGGATCAAGTGGATAATATCTTGTGCAATGGTGTAGGCAGGAGCTGCTTTACCACCAAAGAGAACAGTGATTGGGCGAGCAGGGATATTTCCAGCTTTGATGTCCAAGTATTTGTGGATCACATACAAAGCGTTCATTTGTTGACGTTTGTATTCGTGGAGACGTTTGATTTGGGTATCAAAGATAGAGTTAGGATTGATTTCCACACCTTGATGGTCTTTCAAGAAACGAGCCAATTTCCGTTTGTTGTGAGACTTGATGTTTTCCAATTTTGCTTTGACTGCATCTTTATCTTCATAAGAAAGAAGGTCTTCCAATTTAGATGCGTCATGGTGCCAGTCACGTCCGAGGATATCATCCAAGTAGTGTGACAAGGTTGGGTTGGCATGCATGAGCCAACGACGGAATGTGATACCGTTTGTTTTGTTGTTGAATTTTTCAGGGTAAATGTCGTAGAAGGCTTTCAACTCAGAATTCTTCAAGATTTCTGTGTGAAGTGCTGCTACCCCGTTTACGCTAAATCCATAGTGGATATCCATGTGCGCCATGTGTACGCGATCATTCTCATCGATGATTTGAACAGCTGGATCTTTGTATTCAGCGCGAACACGGCGGTCCAATTCTTCAATGATTGGAACCAAGTGAGGAACCACTTCTTGCAAAAATTCAAGTGGCCATTTTTCAAGGGCTTCTGCAAGGATTGTGTGGTTAGTGTAAGCCGTCATGCTACGAACGATAGAGATGGCTTCATCCATTCCAATACCACGTTCTGTCAAAAGACGGATCAATTCAGGGATGACCATTGATGGGTGAGTATCGTTGATTTGGACAACAGCATAGTCAGCAAGGTCATGCAAGTTGCTTCCTTTTTCGATGGCTTCGTCGATGATCAATTGTGCACCGTTTGATACCATGAAGTATTGTTGGAAGATACGGAGCAATTCCCCTTGACGGTTACTATCATCTGGGTACAAGAAGAGGGTCAAGTTGCGAGCGATATCTGTCTTGTCAAAGTTAATACCATCTTCAATAATAGATGAATCAACTGAATCCAAGTCGAACAAACGCAAACGGTTCTTGGTTTCAATCTTGTAACCAGGGACATCGATATCATAAAGGGTAGAAGTCAATGTGAAGTGTGCAAATGGCACTTGGTAGCTACGGCTTGAACGAACGAGCCAGCTTTGGTCAGTCAACCATGCATTTGGAATCGTTTCTTGTTGGTTGTTTTTAAGGACTTGTTGGAACAAACCAAAGTGGTAGTTCAAACCAACCCCATCCCCTGTCAAACCAAGGCTTGAGATAGAGTCGATAAAGCAGGCTGCCAAACGTCCCAAACCACCGTTACCAAGTGATGGTTCCAATTCCACTTCTTCGACTTCGATCAAGTCTTTACCAGCATCTGACAATTCTTTTTTAACATCGTCGTAAAGACCCAAGTTGATCAAGTTGTTAGACAAGAGTTTACCGATCAAGAACTCAGCTGAGATGTAGTAAACTTTTTTCTTACCAGTATTTAATTTCTTTTGAGCGCTTGCTTGCTTCGTGTAATTTAGCAAGGCAATGTACAATTCTTCATTTGAACATTCAGCAATTGTTTTTTGATGATGATCAATCACATATTTTTGTAATGATTCCATGTTGGGAGTCTCCTTTGTTTCAACAATTTTAATAGGGGGGAAAGATTATTTTTTTGCTTTCTTAACTTCTTTTTTCAAGTCTTTGTTTTCACGACGATAGATCGTAGTGAAATCAAGCAATTCTTGCTCGACAGCTGGAGTCAATTGATCCGCTGTCATTCGCCATGACCAGTTACCACCGAGAGTAGATGGGAAGTTCATCCGAGCTGAGCCATCTAACTCAAGCAAGTCTTGCATCGTAGCAATCGCCATGAAGCTGACGGAAGCAAAGACGGTGCGAAGCATAGCATGCGGTACAGATTCGTACTCTTTCCGGTTGGTATAACGAGCAAGATACTCACGAGTTGGATCGTCGATTTCATTGCGGTACCATCCAAGAACTGTGTTGTTATCATGTGTTCCAGTGTACATCACAGAGTTGTTTGGTGCCAAGTGAGGGCTATCGATACTTTCATCGTCAGGATTGAAGGCGAATTGAAGAATCTTCATTCCTGGGAAACCAGTACGTTCGCGAAGCTCAATAACTTCATCCGTCATAAAGCCAAGGTCCTCAGCGATGATGTTCAAATCACCGAGCTCTTCCTTCACGGCTGCAAAGAGTTTGTAGCCAGGACCTTTGACCCATTTACCTGGTGCTGCAGTTTCAGAACCAGCAGGGATTTCCCAGTATGATTCGAAACCACGGAAGTGGTCGATCCGAACGATGTCATAGATCTTGAAGCTTTCACGCAAGCGTTCAATCCACCATTGGTAGCCATCTTTGTCCATTGCTTCCCAGTCATAGATTGGGTTCCCCCAAAGTTGACCAGTTGCTGAGAACTCATCTGGCGGGCATCCTGCAATGCAAGTTGCTTTTCCGTTTTCATCTGTTTTGAAGAGATGAGGATTAGCCCACATGTCACTTGAATCTTCCGCTACATAGATTGGCATATCTCCCACAATTTCAATGTGGTGGTCGTTGGCATAAGCTTTCAAGGCCAACCATTGTTGGAAGAAGAAGAATTGAGTTACACGATGGTAAGTCAATTGATCAGCCAATTCTTCACGGTATTTAGCCAAAGCTTTTGGCTCACGCGCACGAATAGCTGCATCTGGCCACTCTGTCCAAGCTTTCAAATCAAAGTGTTCTTTAATAGCCATGTATTCTGCGAAGAGCTCCAACCAAGAAGCATTGGCTTCGCAAAAGGCTTGGAATTCTTTTTGATCACCTGATTTCAAGAAGTTCGCAACGGCTTTTTCTAAAAGGGGACGACGTTGTTCGAAGATCTTCGCATAGTCTACTTCTATTGGATCTTGACCAAAATCAACACCTTCAACATCAGATGCATCCAAGAGCCCTTGCTCGATAAAGAGATCGAAGTCAATAAAGTGGGTGTTACCTGCAAAAGCTGAGAAAGATTGATATGGAGAATCTCCATAACTGGTTGTTCCGAGAGGCAAAATTTGCCAATACCGTTGCTTGGTCCGAACCAGGAAATCCACAAAATCGTAGGCCGCTTGACCAAACGAACCGATTCCATACTTCCCAGGCAAGGATGAAATGTGCATCAAGACACCACTTTGGCGTTTTTTCATTGAGGGTACCACCTTTAGTTTAATATTTTTTGTTTCAAAGAAAAATAGACGAACCTTCTACACTGTTTCTGATCCAACTCCGACTCTCAGAAAGAATAGAAGAAGCCCAGCCATCAGACATAGAACTGAATTTAACCTATTTATAAATGACTCTAGGTCATCTTTATGCAACGTCCAAGGAAAACGTTTGCGTTACGTGTCCATTATAAAGTATTCCTGCAGTTTATGCAAGAGGTTTCCTAAACTTTTATGATTTTTTCTGCAGATTCACTCCATGCCTAGTTTAACCCTTTCTTATTCTCTTGTCAACTATTTGTGTGTATATAATAGAAGATAAAAAAATTTTAAAAATTTTTGCACAAAGAGCTTGCAAACGTTTTCGCCCTGTGATATACTATTCGTGTTAAGGAAAACGTTTGTCTAAAACGTTTTCAACTAATAATCTTATTTTTATTCTTTAGGAGGAATAAATCATGAAACGCACAATTCTTCGAAGCGCTGCTGTACTTGGTACAGTTGGATTCGCATCACTTCTTTTGGTAGCTTGTGGAGGCAAAAAAGAAGATTCTTCTGCTGCTAGTGAAAACTTGACTGTCTATGTCGACGGTGGATACGAAAAGTACATGAAAGAAGCTGCGAAAGCTTTTGAAAAAGAAAGTGGAACAAAAGTAACTATCAAGACAGGGGACGCTCTTGGTGGATTGGACAAATTGTCTCTTGACAACCAATCTGGTAAAGCGCCAGACGTTATGATGGCACCATACGACCGCGTAGGTGGACTTGGTAACGACGGTCAATTGGCTGAAGTGACATTGAACAAAGACAGCAAGACTGACAAAACAACTGAATCACTTGTAACAAACGGTGGTAAAGTATACGGTGCACCAGCTGTTATCGAAACATTGGTTCTTTACTACAACAAAGACCTCTTGCAAGAAGCTCCAAAAACATTTGGTGAACTTGAAGAATTGGCAAAAGACAGCAAGTATGACTTCGCTGATGAAGCTGGTAAAAACACTGCCTTCCTTGCTGACTGGACAAACTTCTACTATGCATATGGACTCCTTTCAGGTAACGGTGGCTATGTCTTCGGTAAAGATGGTACAGATCCAAAAGACGTTGGTTTGAACAACCAAGGTGCAATTGACGGTATCGAATACGCAAAAACTTGGTACGCTAAATGGCCTAAAGGATTGCAAGACACTAAAAGTGCTGCAAACTTTATCCAAACTCAATTCCAATCAGGTAAGACAGCTGCCATCATCGATGGTCCATGGAAAGCTGCTTCATTGAAAGAAGCAAAAGTAAACTACGGTGTAGCAACAATCCCTACTCTTCCAAACGGAAAAGCTTACTCTGCCTTCGGTGGTGGTAAAGCTTGGGTTATCCCTGCAGGTGCTAACCACCCTGAAGCAGCTCAAAAATTCGTTGACTTCTTGACTTCAACTGATCAACAAAAGGCCTTATACGATAAGACTAACGAAGTGCCAGCTAACACAGAAGCTCGTGAATACGCTGTTGGTAAAAACGATGAGTTGACTGCTGCCGTTGTTAAACAGTTTGAAAATGCACAACCAATGCCAAACATCTCTGAAATGAGTACTGTTTGGGACCCAGCTGCAACTATGCTCTTCGACGCTGTAAGTGGTAAGAAATCTGCTAAAGATGCTGCTGACGATGCTGTTAAATTGATCAAAGAAACTATCGAACAAAAATTCGGTGGCAAGTAATACAGTTCCCAAGGGGCTGGGAGTGTTTCCCAGCCTTTCGCTGTGATGTGGCCTCTGGTCGCTCACTTATAAGGAGTCGATATGGAAACACAACAAAATCCAAAAAAGGCAATGTGGTTATCCCTCATTCCTGGTTTGGGACAAATCTATAACAAACAGAAAGCAAAAGGATACATCTTCCTCGGTGTAACACTTGTCTTTCTCGCATACTTTTTCGGTATTGGTTTGGAGGAATTGTCCAAACTCGTTACCCTCGGTACTGTCCGTGGAAAAGATAATTCTCTTTTTATCTTGATTCGTGGTGCCTTCCACTTAATTATCACCGTCGTTTATTTGATGTTCTACGCCTTGAATATCAAAGATGCGGGTACTGTAGCTAAGCGGATTAATAACGGTATTCGAGTGCCGAAGACCCTAAAGGAGATGGTGAATGCTATCTATGAAAATGGCTTCCCCTATCTCTTGATCATCCCTTCTTATATTGCCATGACCTTTGCAATCATCTTCCCTGTTTTGGTTACCTTGATGATTGCCTTTACCAACTACGACTTTAAGCATACAGCTCGCTTTACGCTCCTTGATTGGATCGGACTTCAAAACTTCACCAACATGTGGACTTTGAGTACCTTCCGTTCTGCCTTTACATCTGTATTGGGCTGGACCTTGATCTGGGCCTTGGCAGCTTCAACACTTCAAATCGTTCTTGGTATCCTGACGGCCATTATTTCCAACCAACCATTCATTAAAGGAAAACGCATCTTCGGTGTTATTTTCCTTCTTCCTTGGGCGGTTCCTGCCTTCATCACGATCTTGACCTTCTCAAACATGTTCAACGATAGTATCGGGGCCATCAATGCGCAAGTCCTTCCGCTCTTTGCGAAGATTTTCCCATTCTTGGATGGGGTTCTCATTCCTTGGAAAACAGATCCTACTTGGACAAAAATTGCTTTGATTATGATGCAAGGTTGGCTCGGCTTCCCTTACATTTACGTCTTGACACTCGGAATCTTGCAATCTATTCCAAACGATCTTTACGAAGCAGCCTATATTGATGGGGCGAATGCTTGGCAAAAATTCCGCAACATTACTTTCCCAATGATTTTGGCGGTTGCGGCACCAACACTCATCAGCCAATACACCTTCAACTTTAACAACTTCTCCATTATCTACCTCTTTAACGATGGTGGACCTGGATCTGTTGGAGGAAATGCTGGTTCGACAGATATCTTGATTTCTTGGATCTATAAATTGACAACGAACTCATCACCTCAATACTCAATGGCTGCTGCGGTTACGTTGATTATCTCTCTGATTGTGATCTCGATCTCGATGATTGCCTTCAAGAAACTGCACGCATTTGATATGGAGGATGTGTAAAATGAAAAATTCAGTTCAATTTAAACGCCGCCTGAATCATTTCTTGACTTACCTCTACTTGGTTGTCCTTTCCATCATCATCATCTATCCCTTGTTGATCACGGTTCTTTCAGCCTTCAAAACTGGTAACGTCAGTGCCTTTACACTTGATTTCAGTGGCAGTCTCAGCTTTGATAACTTCCAAAAACTCTTTACGAATACCCTATATGGTACTTGGTATCTCAACACCTTGATTATCGCCATTATTACCATGGTTGCTCAAACATCCATCATTACCTTGGCAGGGTATGCTTACAGCCGCTACAACTTCTTGGCTCGTAAGCAAAGTTTGGTCTTCTTCTTGATTATCCAAATGGTCCCTACCATGGCTGCTTTGACTGCCTTCTTCGTTATGGCCTTGATGTTGAATGCCTTGAACCACAGTTGGTTCCTGATCTTCCTCTATGTCGGTGGGGGAATCCCAATGAACGCATGGTTGATGAAGGGTTACTTCGATACAGTCCCAATTTCACTTGATGAATCTGCAAAATTGGATGGTGCTGGACACTTCCGTCGCTTCTGGCAAATCGTCCTTCCATTGGTTCGCCCAATGATTGCGGTCCAAGCTCTTTGGGCCTTCATGGGACCTTTTGGAGACTACATCTTGTCTAAATTCTTGCTTCGCGATGAAATCAATTATACGGTAGCTGTTGGTCTTCAGACCTTTATCAGCGACCAAAAAAATCAAAAGATTGCCTTCTTTGCGGCAGGTGCGATTCTGATTGCAGTCCCAATCTGTGTGCTGTTCTTCTTCCTTCAAAAGAACTTTGTTTCAGGCTTGACCGCTGGTGGGGATAAAGGATAAAATAAACTTTTCTATAACCTTCCAGCAATGATGAAAAGAACGAAGTTTCCTCTCGTGCTTTTCTCCCAGTCACATAAATTTTATCTTTAAGGAAAGGATGGGAGTGGGACAAGGATAGCAAGTTGATTGATTTGCTACCGGTCTCTCTCCCATCTTTGGTTAAGGATAAAACCATGTTATGCTCTCCATAAAAGGGAAATCCATCCCGGAGATTAGAAAGGTCTCTTCATGCCCTATCCATTTAATTATTTTTCCAGCCTTTTTCAGGTAAGAAAAGCATTTGCGAACCGCAAACAACTCAACTGGTTCCAAATGATCTTTACCTCACTCTTTCTTCTATCCTTGACCCTGATTCCTGTTTCCGTTCAAAATGCGGAATTACAGACCTACCCCTTAACCACCTTTGTTAGCGATGTCTTTGATCCCTTAACAGAGGATGTTATGAAGGACTTGAAAGAAAATGTCCGTATTGAACAGCATGAACTAGTCTATAACAGTCATTTTGGAGTTCATAAGAACAAAGCTGGCCATGTTATCATTGGTCATCACGAAGGGACTCCATTAGGTGAAAAATTAACCCTCTATTTCGATAAGACCCAACTAGTGATCAGCAGAGAAAATAAAGAACTTGCAAGCATTCCTTATCAGGCAATCAATCAAAAGAGTCTTGAAAACAAAGATGCTTTAAGCCAAGGCATTTCCAAAGATTGGTTCCAAGCCAATCGATTGGCAGTTAGTCTCTTCCTCGTCCTCTTCTCAGGTTTCTTATCTGCTGTGAATTTTGCAATTTTAGTATTTGGAGCTTCCTTCTTCCTCTTCTTGACACGGAAGTCCCGTCTCTTCTCTCTCAAGACCTTCAAAGAATGCTTCAACTTCACTCTCAACTGTCTTGGATTGCCTATTCTTGCGAGCGTCCTGATCAGTTTAGTATTCCACCAAGTCTTTACGACAACCGTCTTGATCCAAAATATCCTATTTGTCTTGTTCCTCGCACTTGCTTTCTATAAGACTCATTTTCGGGATCCAGATTACAAACCTTAGGGAGGTCCTTTATGCGTGTCACCATCAAAGATGTAGCCAAACTTGCTGGCGTTGCACCATCTACCGTTACACGAGTGATTCAAAATAAATCTACCATCAGTGAAGCCACTAAAGAACGGGTTCGTTCTGCCATGAAAGAACTAGATTACCATCCAAACCTCAATGCTCGTAGCTTAGTGAGCCAGTCCAGTCAGGTGATTGCCCTTGTCTTGCCTGATGAGAGTGATGTGTTCTTCCAAAACCCCTTCTTCCCTACGGTCCTACGTGGGATTAGTCAGGTTGCTTCTGATTATGGCTATGCCATTCAGATTTGTACAGGGGCGAATGAAACCCACCGCCTCGATCAACTCAAACAAATGATTTATGGTAAGCGGGTAGATGGGCTCATCTTCCTCTATTCCAAATTGAATGATCCTCTGGTTGACTTCTGTATTCAAGATAAATTTCCTTTCTTGATTTTAGGGAAAGCAACTTCACCTTTTGTATCCTTAGTCGATAACGACAATGTTAAGGCAGCCTTTGACGCGACCGAATATTTTATCAATAAGGGATACCAACACATCGCCTTTGTTGGAGGAAATAAGGAATTGGCCGTTTCTCAAGACCGCTACAAGGGCTACCAAGAAGCTCTTGCTAGTCACCAGATACCTCTCCGTGAGGAATTAGTCAAGTTCTCCTTTGGTTTCTTGCTGGAAGAAAATTCTTACCAAATCATGGATACCCTGCCTTTTGAAGAACTTGAAGCACTCATGACAACGGATATTCTAGTTGCCGAAGGGGTTCGGAGATACCTGAGCGACAAACAAGTCGAACTTCCGATTATTTCCTTCGACTCCATTCAACCGCGGATCCCTATTGACGCCTATATTGATATCAATACGGTTGAATTGGGACGCGAATCTGTCAGAACCTTACTCCAAATTATTAAAGACAACAAGGAAAACAAAACTGTTTGCTACAGACAACTCATTGAACACTCGATTATTGAACTTTAGGAGAACCTATGACCACACACTTTGCAGCTTATTTAGATGACCAAGACTTGATTCGCATGGAAGGAGGAGAGAGCGTAACGGCCTTTCTTCCTTTTACATTGACGTCTGGTTCGAAAACGATTGAACTCTTGCCGACAGAGGAAGAAAAAACTCTTCGAAGCCCCCTTCCCATCGACATGAGTCAAAGCTATACTCTCTCCAACGCTAAAGGAGAAACCTGCCTCCTCCACTACCGCGACATTGTCCGCCAACCCATCTTTGATCAGCTATATGCTTATGATGGAGAGGATTTAGGAGCTCATTACTCAAAAGAAAAAACGACCTTTGCCTTCTGGGCTCCCATTTCTCAAGAGGTTGAGCTCTTGATTAACCAAACTGCCTACCCGATGGAGCGGACAGAAAAAGGAGTTTGGCGTCTAGAACTCGAGGGAGATTGGGAAAAAGCCTCTTACTACTACCAACATCAAGTCAACGGTGTAACCCATATCGTTCATGATCCTTATGCTCTTTCT
The DNA here is from genome assembly GCF_047460295.1 of Streptococcus sp. OMI870. Classification (NCBI taxonomy): domain Bacteria; kingdom Bacillati; phylum Bacillota; class Bacilli; order Lactobacillales; family Streptococcaceae; genus Streptococcus; species Streptococcus sp. OMI870. Next base: position 70,445 of record NZ_JASHGM010000005.1, on the reverse strand, counting down.
TCTGAAGCCAATTCAGGAGCTAGCTATGTCATCGACCGACACAAGATTGAACGCCCCATTCAGAGAGCAACGACACAATTGGATCCGACTGAGTCCATTATTTATGAACTGAGTGTCCGTGATTTCTCTGTCCAAAAAGAGGCTGGCTTTAAACATCCTGGAAAATTTACAGCCCTGACAGAATCTCCTCAACTCAATGGTCAGACACTTGGATTTGATTACCTTCGCCATCTTGGCGTCACGCACGTGCAGCTACTTCCTGTCTATGATTTCGGAAGTGTCGATGAAGAGGATCAATGGAAAGCCTACAACTGGGGCTATGATCCTGTCCAATACAATGTGCCTGAAGGAAGTTACGCAAGTGATCCCAACGATCCTTATGCACGAATCCTGGAGCTTCAAGATACCATCGCTACCTATCACCAAGCCAACCTCAGTGTCATCATGGATGTCGTCTACAACCACGTTTACAAGGCAGATGAATTTGCTTTTGAGCGGATTGTCCCAGGCTATTTCTATCGCTATGACCAAGACCGCCAACGAACCAATGGGACCTTCTGTGGCAATGATGTAGCTAGTGAACGAGCTATGGTTCGGCGTTATATCAAACAGTCCCTCAGACAATGGGTAGAGCTATACGGCTTTGATGGTTTCCGCTTTGACCTGATGGGGATTTTGGATATTCAAACCATGACAGAGATTGCAGAGGAACTCCGAAGCCTCTATCCCAACATCTACCTCTATGGAGAAGGTTGGAAGATGGATACAGGGCTCTCTGAAGACCAGCTCGCTCACCAGTACAAAGCAAAAGCATTACCAGACTTTGGCTTTTTCAGTGATAATTTCCGGGATACGGTCAAGAGAACACTCCTAGCCGGTCACCGTCGTGACAGTCAGCATCCAGCCAATGATTTCGCTAACATTCTAACGGCAAATGTCGGAAAGGTGGGGCCTGCTCATTTCATCCAACCCCAACAAGCCATTCAATACGTCGAATGTCATGATAACGCAACTGTTTTTGATTATTTCCAAATTGAAAAGGACCAGATTCGTCTAGAGGAGAGAAAAGCTCTCTCACGATTAGCTCTTCATTTAGTGTTACTAGCGCAAGGAGTGCCGTTTATCCATGCTGGTCAAGAATTCTATCGCACAAAAGGGCTCGAAGACAACACCTATAACCTGCCAGATCATCTCAACCGATTGGACTGGACAGCCCTTTCAAACTGCCAAGAAGAAATTGCTTTTATTAAAGAATTGATTGCTTATCGAAAATCGCAGCCACTCCTTCGTTTGAGAAAAGGGCTAGAGATTCGAGACTTCTGTGATCTTAAATGGTTGTCTGATCATCATTTTATCTATACCATTGAAAAAGATCGCAAGAAAATAACAATTCTCGTCAATATCGGTGATCAAGAAATAACCTATCAACATGCGAGCGATAGTCAACTGCTTTTTGCCTATCCTCAAGCCAAGCTCCACACGCCTATTCCTAAAGGGAAAGAACTTTCTCTTTCTGCCCATAGTTGGATCTTACTCTACGAAGCCAGTTAAACAAAACAAGGCCACCACAACATGTGGGGGCCTTGTTTTTATTCTTCCGTTTCCAAAAAGTATCCAATAATATGAACATTTTCAGAAATGGTGATAAAAGCTTGAGGATCAGCTTTTTTCATGATGTATTTAAATTCATTAAACTCTGCACGCGTAATAACTGTCAGTAGAACCGCTTTTTCTTGATGGTTATAGGTTCCTTCTGCATTGTGGATGATCGTCGCTCCTCGATTCAATTTTTTATGAATCTTTTCAACAATAGCATCTGGATGGCTCGTCACGATCATGGCCTGCATGCGTTTTTGCTTGGTGAAAACAGCATCTGTTACGCGACTTGATACAAAGATGGTAATCATAGAGTATAGAGCATACTTCCAACCAAACGTCAGACCAGCAATCAACATGATGGTCCCGTTTACAAAAAAGGAGATGCTCCCAACATTCTTTCCAGTGCGTTTTCGAATCGTCAAACTGACAATATCTGTTCCCCCACTGGAGATATTGCTCCGAAGGGCAAAACCAATTCCTGTCCCCATGACAACCCCACCAAATAGAGCATTCATAATCGGATCATTGGTCAAAGTGACCACCGGTACAAGCTGAATAAAGAGGGAACTCATCGAAACCGTAATAAAAGTAAAGATGGTAAATTTATGGCCAATTTGATACCATGCTACAATCATCAAGGGAATATTAATGGCATAAAAGGTTAATGAGACCGGTATCGTAAAACCAATAAAGCGTTGACTTAAGACAGATAAAATCTGAGCTAGTCCTGTAGCACCACTGGAGTAGACATGTCCTGGTTGGAAGAAAAAGTTGACAGCAATTGCCGATAGGAACCCATACAGCAAGGACGCCGATACTTTTTCATCGTATTTCTCCCGGGAGATACTCTTCATCACGCGCAATAATTTGATGTTATATGCTAATCTCCGCATATTATAACGAAAGATCTTGTAAAAGCGAGTTTTTTTCATTTTTAATCCATTGATTAGAAGAAAAGGAAAATCTTAGAGCAACTAATTTCAAGACTTTCCTTTTTTAATCTTGTCCTATTCTTGATCTGCTACTTCTACTTGAAGCTGTAACTCTTCTAATTGTTTTTCAGAAACGACAGATGGAGCTTGTGTCATTGGGTCTGTCGCTTTATTATTCTTAGGAAAGGCAATGACTTCCCGGATATTGTCCTCACCGGCAAGAAGCATAACCAAACGATCCAAGCCAAGCGCCAATCCTCCATGTGGTGGGAAGCCGTAATCCATGGCTTCCAACAAGAAACCAAATTGTTCATTTGCAGCTTCTGCTGTAAATCCAAGGGCCTTGAACATCCGTTCTTGTAAGTCTTTATGATTAATCCGAAGGCTTCCTCCACCTAATTCATAACCATTTAAAACGATATCATAGGCAATAGCACGAACTTTTGAAAGATCACCTTCCAATTCATGCTCCGTTTCAGCTTGCGGGAGTGTAAATGGATGGTGGGCAGACATATACCGGCCTTCTTCTTCAGACCATTCAAACATTGGCCAATCGACTACCCACAAGAAATTGTATTGATTGTTGTCAATCAAGTCAAGCTCTTTAGCCAGACGAACACGTAAAGCACCAAGCGTTGCATTGGCCACTTCAAGAGTATCTGCAACAAAGAGAACCAAATCTTTTTCCTGCAATTGTAAAGCATCTGTCAAGTCACTTGTCAAGTCTGTCAAGAACTTCGCAACAGGACCGTTCAAAGCACCCTCAGAATATTTCACCCAAGCAAGACCTTTTGCACCGTATTGCTTCGCAACTTCTGTCAACTTATCGATGTCTTTACGAGAATACTGATCCGCCGCACCTTTGACAACAATCGCCTTGACTGCAGGAGCTTCTGAGAAGACTTTGAAGTCTACACCCTTGACAAGATCTGTCAAGTCTTGTAGTAACATTTCAAAGCGTGTATCTGGTTTGTCTGAACCATACAAGGCCATAGCATCATCATACTTCATGCGTGGGAATGGGAGTGTTACTTCAATTCCCTTGGTTTCTTTCATGACACGTGCAATCAAGCCTTCTGTGATATCTTGAATTTCTTGATCACTCAAGAAAGAAGTTTCCAAGTCAACCTGTGTAAACTCAGGTTGACGGTCTCCCCGTAAATCTTCATCACGGAAGCACTTCACGATTTGATAATAACGATCAAAACCGGCATTCATCAACAATTGTTTTGTAATCTGAGGACTTTGTGGAAGGGCATAAAAATGCCCCTTGTTGACACGAGAAGGAACCAAGTAGTCACGTGCTCCTTCCGGAGTTGATTTAGAAAGAAACGGTGTTTCAACATCAATAAACTCTAATTCATCTAAATAATTACGGATCGAATGGGTCACTTTCGCACGGAGTTTGAGATTTTCCAACATCTCAGGACGACGAAGATCTAAGTAACGGTAACGAAGACGAGTGTCATCATTGGCTTCAATTCCATCCTTGATTTCAAACGGAGTTGTTTTGGCAGTATTAAGAACTGTAATAGCTTCCACCTTAAGTTCTACTGCACCTGTTGGCAAGTTTGGGTTGGCTTGTTCACGAGCTTCCACAAGACCTGTTACTTCTAGTACATATTCACTACGGATGCTTTCAGCTGTAGCCATCACTTCTGCACTAACTGTTTCTGGATTGATCACCAATTGCATGATTCCTTCGCGGTCGCGCAAATCGATAAAGATCAAACCACCTAAATCACGACGACGACTAACCCATCCTTTCAAAGTAATGTGAGTTCCAACGTGTTCTTCACGAACACGTCCAGCATACATTGAACGTTTCATTTCTCATTTATCTCCAAACTAATATTCTTCCTTCTATTTTACCATAAAGACCAGCAGAAAGCGGCCTTTAGCTCAACTTTTTCAGAAGCTGAGCAATTCAGTTTTTATGAAGGTCTTTTCCTTCTTTTTTAGGATCATCATAAAGAGTGGGTGCTAGCACCTTCATTAAAGTCGCCGTCCCAAATCGCAAGACAGCTGCTACTAACCCAAAAATAAGGGATAAGTAGCGGAAAAAGAAATCCCCTCTGATCATGTAGGTAATCACACCCACAATTAGAAAAATGCTAATTCCCTGGACGATCGCGTAAAACCAAATTTTTCTCACAACTGTTCTCCTTTTTTCATTCTTTTCTGACTTATCCACTGTTTTCTATAAGTTATCCACAAAAATGTGGATAACTTCCTTCCGTTTTCTCCTCAAAATAGGAGTATACAACAGCATCAGGACTTGTTTTCATCATTTTGCACCTAAGTTTCCCACAGCTTGTGGATAACTCTCTAGATTTCCTGTGACTTTCCTATCACTTTAGCTCATAAATCAAGGAGCCAGGATTCGATCCTGCCTCCTTGTTCCGGCATTATTTAAATTGATCCGGTGTCCCTTTATACTGGGCCCAGTCTTTGCTAAAGAAGCGATCATTCAGATGATAAGTTGGCGCTTTTTCAGCCTTTGTGACAAAGGGATTAACCGCTTTATCAAAAGCTAGCCAACCATTCCATCCCATATGAATCGTATCTTCCATAAAGTAGGGCTGATCCCCATCTTTAGAAAAGTCTGCAATATTGGTGAATCCTTGACTTTCCAATTGGTAACGAATCTTTTGAACAGCCTGTTCATACTTTTCTTGGCTCAAGCCTGTATATTTCATCCATTTGGCATTGACTGGCGGAATGACAAAGATGACATTGGTCCGAGATTTAGCAAACTGGTCTAGAACCAATTGCAAGTCATTGTACTCCGGCGATTGGACATAGGATTCGTTCTTTTGGAAACCTTTTAGTTTCTTCAACTTCATTTTTAAACGGGTATTGTAAAAATGATTGCTGATGCCAAGGTCGTTGTTATTGGTTTTGACTTTTGCTTCAGCCGTTGCAATTTCCTCCAATTTCTCATATGAGAATTGGTCTGGCAAATCTTGTAGACGTTTTTTGACCTTCTTATCATAATTCCCGTTTGTACGAGTGGCAAGATTGCTAAATAAGGCATCTTCGCGCTGAACAAGATGGGAAACAAGCTGGTTCAAAGACTGATCAAATCCTGAAATTTGCTTTCCTTGAGAAATTTTGGTCACAACACTTTGAAAGGCGACATTTGGATACTGTTGCAGGAGGCGTTTCGCAGCATACTGGGATGCAGCATCCTGTTGGTAATTGGCAATAAAGCTATTCAACTGATCGCTATTAAAGAATTGTTGAAAGGCAGAGGAATCATAGCCCTTCTTGGTAAACCATTGCGGAGAAACCACATAAACAGCTGTATTGTCCTTGAGTTCTGGCAAAATCTGTTGCATTCCAAAATACTGGTTCAAAGAAGCCGCACCACGTTCTCCTAAAAAGTAGGGTCTGTAATTACGGTCATATTTTTCAGCCAAAACTGCTGGATGCACCACATCAAAACGCAACCACTCACTTGAGCCGAAATAAGGAACAAAGCGATGCCGTAGATCAGAAAGTGCTTCTTGTTTCTTTGTACGACTCTTGAAGCCTTCTGCATTGAGACTAACCGCAGCTTTTTTCTCTTCTGTATAGTCGTGTTTATGATTGATTGGATAAAAGAACAGTAAGGCTGCTACCATAAGGAGGGCGCAAAAGACAGGCCCCAAAATCAGCCATAAACGCTTAAGCATTCTGAAGCTCCGTTACACCTTCTACGATCTTGTTGGCAGTGTTCCAATCATCGCGTCCAAATTCAGATACAGGAACACGGATGCCAAAGCGATTTTCCAATTCCACAATCAATTCCACTGTTCCCATACTATCAAGGACACCCGCATCAAAGAGGTCTTCATCCATCATGTCTGAGACATCTTCCATAAACAATTCGTCAATAATTTCAATTACTTGTGATTTTACATCCATTTTTCTATTCTCCTTTTATTTCAATTTTGGAAACCATTGTTGATCCAAGAATCCTGAGAAAATCAGGAAGGACAGCATCACTGTGTTAAAGGTGATAAAGATCCCCAAAGCCTTGGTCCAACGATTATCCGGGATCGGATCCAATCCTTTTGCTTTTCTTTCTTTATTGATGGTCTTTTTCTTGCGAATCCAAGCATCATTGATGACCAGTCCAAGTCCATGGAAGAGACCATAAGCGATGTAGTACCAAGTCACTCCATGCCAGAAGCCCATGACCAACATATTGATAATGTAGGCAACATTTGAGATGGTAATCCGGCTCTTGAAGACTTTATTGCGCATCAGTACCATTACGAGACGCATAAAGACGAAATCACGGAACCAGAAAGATAAACTCATATGCCAGCGATTCCAGAATTCCTTTAAATCACGTGATTTAAAAGGACGGTCAAAGTTGATAGGACTTTTAATCCCCATCAAATTGGAAGCCGCTAAAGCAAACATGGAATACCCTGCAAAGTCAAAGAAGAGATCCAAGCCATAAACATACATGACTCCCAGCGTTCCGATGTTGAAGAATCCACCTTGAGACAAGGCATAGGTCTGCACATGACCTAATAATAAGTGGCCAAAAATATGAGCTAGGATAAATTTATAAAGGAAGCCATACATGATGTACTTAACAGCTTGCTCCAACATATCCAATAATTCTTCGCGCTCAGGAATGGCTCTATAATCCTCATTAAAACGCTTGAAACGATCGATCGGCCCACTTGAGAAGGTGGGCATAAAGAGCATGAATCGCAAGAATTCCCAGAAAGTGAATTCTTTCAAAACACCATCACGCATTTCGATAATCATTCCGACAGCTCGAAAGGTTAAATAAGAAATACCTAAAAATCCAAACAAGGATTGGTGCCCATTTTTGATCGCTGGCTCTACCTTTACAAAGATCAGGGGCAAGACAGATAAGAAGGAATGAAGATAGAAAACCCACTTATTGTCCGCCTTCTGACGATAAAACTTGTAGGAATAGACAATCAAGATTTGCCAGACTACGTAAAAGAGTAAGGCATAAATTTGCTTGAGATTCGAACCAGTCAGCATCAAAATGATAAAGATCAGGCTCACAAGTCCTTCATATATTGGAAATCTCTTTTTGAAGAAGAGACCCACAAAGATCGGCAAAAAAGCTAGAATAAGGTAGATAAAATAGATCGGTGTTCCATAGTGTTCTAAATGAGGGAGCTGTTTCAAAAACTCGATCATCGGTTGTTAACCTCGCTAATCAACCCTTTGATGTCGATTTTCCCATTTGGAGTTAGCGGCAAGCTGTCACGGTAGAGGAATTTTGAGGGCATCATATAAGACATCATGATGTGTTCCAAATCTTCCTTGATCGCTTTGGTAATATCAATTTCGCGCTCAAATTGTTCCTTGACCCCATCTTTTAAGATGACATAGGCCAAGAGATTTTGGACCTTGTGATCTTTGTTGTAGCGCGGTACTGCAACAGCCGAGTCAATGTACTGAGATTTGTTCAAGTTTTGAGAAACATCTTCTAGCTCAATACGGTAACCGTTAAACTTGATCTGGAAGTCCATCCGTCCACCATAGAGAAGGAGACCTTCATCTGTCATGGTTCCGACATCTCCCGTATGGTAGGCTGGAAGACCTTCAAATTCGAAGAAGGCTTCTGCTGTTTTCTCTGGATTATTCATATAACCTTTTGAAACAGCTGGTCCAGACACGATGATTTCCCCTTGCTCTCCATTTGGCAATTTATTGCCTGCCTCATCAATGATGAAGGTTGGAGAATCTTCTTTGGTGTAACCAATTGGCAAGCGTTTAAGAGTCGCTAACATCTCATCTGTAATAGCGACTGCCGACAAAGCAACAGTTGCTTCCGTTGGCCCATAGGCATTGATGATGCGCGCATTCGGGAAACGCTCACGCAGTTTTTGAGCCGTTTTAACCGTTAACTCTTCCCCATCAAAGTAGAAATGGGTGATGCCTGGCATCTTTTCAGCATTGAAATCTTCAGACAGCATGGCCATATCTGCAAAAGATGGCGTCGAAGTCCAGATAGCAATCGGAAGTGAAAAGATGGTCGCAAAGAGTTGTTTAAAGTCTTGAGTGATGGCTGATGGAAGGGCAAAAAGTGTTCCTCCAAGAGCCAAGGTCGGTGCCCAATACATGACAGACAAGTCAAAGGAATAAGGTGGTTGCGCCAACATTTGCGGACGCTCTGGCGTTGCAAATTCCTTGTCCGTAATCATCCAGTTGGTGAAGCTGAGCAAGTTATCATGCGAAATTTGCACCCCTTTTGGTTTTCCAGTTGTTCCAGAGGTAAAGATGATGTAGTAGTTATCATCCCCTTTGACTGGATGTTGCAAATCATAGGCATTCTGAGCCGCATAAGCTTCACGCACTTGCTCCAAGGACATGATTGGAGCAGCTGGGTCTTCAATTGGGAACTCATTGATGGCGATAATTAAGCTTGGCTCAGCCACTTCAAGAATGGCAGACACGCGCTCCAAAGCAGAATGGCTATCAATTGGGATATAGGCATAGCCAGATTTGGTCAAGGCCACAAAGGTTGCCAACATTTCATATTCTTGGCCACCAAAGACCACAACAGGTGACTTTTCAGGAAGTCCCATTTGGTCAATGTGAGCTGCTAAGCTATCTGAGTCTGCCTTCAATTGGCCATAGGTATGCTCTTCTCCAAGGACATTGTAGACAGGATAGTCTGGCTGTAGTTGGGCGAAGCGCTCAATCGCCTCGATCATATCAGTAATTGGTTGGTTTGACACGGTAGGGATCTCCTTTAAAATTCATTGTAGATAAAGCCACCTTGACCTTGACCAAGGTAACTAAAGAAATAGAGTAGGGCTAAGAAAATAGCAAAATACAAGATTGTTTGCCCTATAAATTTATAAAGTGTTTTATGTTTCATCTTTTTCACTCTTCATTTTGATTGTCAATGTCTATTTTACCATTTTTTATACCAAGTAAGCAATTTTAAACATAGTGAGAATGTCATAGAAAACGTTATCATTTCGAATCATTAAAGCCTTCTAACCAAAGCAATTTTCTTCTTTACATTTTCTGATGGGAATTCTTTTTATTTTATGTTGCTCTGACGAATTAACTCCAAGCACTTGTCTAAATCTACATCTCTTTCAAAATGGTCAGGACTCCAGGGAACCTCTATATCCGGTTCAACACCTTGATCCGTCATTCCTTTGCCTTGATCCACGCTTAGACAGCGAGAAGTGGGAAACATCAATCGATAATCACCATAATCAACGGTACAACAATTGGAATAGTCTAAAATCCCGAGAGTTGGTCTACCTACCACCGTTACCTTCTTAAACTGCTTCATCATCTGGACAAAATTATCCCCAGATGATCCACAATAGATATCTGATAAGATAAAGATCCGCTCGGGATAGTGGCCTCCTCTAACCTCTGGGAAGAATTCCTCACTTTCTTGCTGATACGGTACATAGCCTTTCCCCCGATGGCGGAGCAATTCCTCTTTCATCTCTTCAAGCAGTTTAATGGTTTCAGGACTAATTTCTTCCTGTTGCATCCAGTCCTCAAAATCTTTCAAGCGTAAATCGACATTACGTTCCGTATAGAGAATTTCCATGCCATCATCGTCCCAGTCAAGCGAATCATATCCCTGATCCTTCTCTAAGCCTAGATGTATTAGAGGGAAATATAAAGAATCTGTCCCTCCGCCGTTCTGTCGGACATCAATGAGAAGAAACTTGACCTCCGTCATCATCAGTAAACACTCTTGGTATACCCGACTAATGGCTCCTTCATCCATAAAATTATCCAGACGAAGATAAAGAATCTCATCGTCTAATCGTTTCCAAAAAATCTGATCTTGGATTGGTTCTCGACTGGGCGCTACTTCAATGGTCTTTTCTACCCCTTCTCGAAGCAGGGTGACCCTTGTGGACTGAGAGACCAAATCCGCCCATTCTCGGTAGTGTCTTTCAGGGGTCTTACTGATAAAATAGTCCTTATGAAGAGACGCTACCTGCTCCAAGTCACTTCCATCCAAAGCTAAGATCTGATCTCCTACTTGAAGTCCCGTATCTTCATTAGCTTCCTCAACATACAGTTTCTGTCCATTTATTCTCAAAAGAAAACCTTTTTGACTGGCCTTTTTATCTAGAAAGGAAACATGTCCGATCACACCAAAACTAGCTAGGTAAGCATTAACTTGATAGAGAAAGTCATCATCTGTCATATCATCTGTCATTTTTTCTCGAAAGCGATCGGGGTCGCATCCTTTTCGATCCTTGATGGTAGATGAATCATGGCTCATAATCGAGATGACATCTTCAAAAATAGCAGTCTTTTTCATAAAGGATTCCTTCAATTTTTTAGAAACAGTATACCACTTTTTCTTAAAAAGTTCTTAAAAGCCTAAAAAGCTATCCTAAAGGAGGATAGCGTCTATAAGTTCTTTCTTTTCTTAGCCTTCTTGGTCAAGGATACATCGCAATGATAAATTTCTTCTGTTAGGAGGGTCGTCATGGCAAAATCGTCAACTTCTGGTCTTAGATCCACTTCATAATCCAAGGTAAGCTGCTCCCCATTTTGGCTTGTATTAACCGAAATCAAGTCGACTTCTGTACAATTGCAATCCAGCAAACGGCTGATCTTCTCCGCAATCCTAGACTGATTTTCTAGCTCAATCGTCAGGTGACGGCGCCGTTGGTGGTCGGTCTTACTTTGCTTGGTTTCGAGCAAGAGCCAGATAGCTAACAGAAAGGCCATGAACAAAACTGCCAATAAGAGGTAGCCCGACCCCGCTGCTAAACCAATAATCATGGCAAGGAAAATCGCGATCAATTCTCTCGAGCCGCTGGTAGCAGACCGAAAACGAATCAAACTAAAGGTTCCCGCTACTGCAATCGAGGTCCCCAGACTCCCGTTCACTAGGAAAATCACCAGGGTCATCATGCAGGGAAGCAAGGTGAGACTGACGATAAATTCACGCGTATAGAGGGTACGGTATTTGTAGGTCCAAGACAGGGCCATCCCGAGCACTAGGCTGACAACCAAGGCCAACATCAGACGCACTGGATCTACAGTTGCCGTAGCATTGTTAAAAATAGAATCAAATAGATTAGACATAGGCAGCACCTGTCCTTTCTTGAATTGGCGTTGGTGCATAGTCTAAGCCTTGTGACTTATGGTAGGCACAACTGTATTTCGAAAATTTCTGTTTGACCAGTCCGTACTTATCCAGAATATCCTTCAGCCACTGAGGTTCTTCACCTGGAGCCTTGATTTCCATAATGATGGTATTTTCTTCTAATAAAGGCTCTCCAACTTTCCCACGATGGAGACTGACCTGCTGATCCCGATAGACTAGGTTTTGATCCAGGGTGACCCGAATCTTATTGTAAGGATAGCCTTGGATGCTCTTCTTTTCTTTTAAGGACAAACGATCATAATAGATGTACATCTGAGGCTGTAGTCGGTGATCATAGCGCTGACGCAGAGCTTGGATTTCTTGCACCAAGTCCAGATCCTGAATGGTCTGATCCACTAGTCCATCCGTCATGAGGCGGGTAATAGAGGAGGGGTTCGAGACCAGGCGGAACTTGTGACCAATACCTTCTGCATCCTTTGATTTTACTTCTAGAAAGGCCGGACTATCTACTGTTGGATGCTCTATATAGGTCCGCATCCGAATCTTTTCACGACGGTTCTGTTTAGCAAGGGCATCTTGGATCACATCGAAGTCTTCAGTATCAAAATAAACATTCGAAATCGTGGAGATGGGATAATCATCTTCAACAACATATTTCTTCAAATCTTTCAATAAGTCATCCAAGTCTTCTTTATTCACTACATATTTGGTTTCAATCCGCTTGAAACTTGTCTCTACCGTTTTTTTCATGTTTTTCTCCTTTTGTTCTATAAAAAGTTGGTCATTTTCTTTATCGTTTTTGTTGCAAAGCCACGAGTCGCTTTACTGGTTCCTTAGTTTAGTGGCCTTTTCTTAAGCTTTCATTAAGCCAAACTTAAAGAAAACTAAAGTTAAGGTTCCTTTCAGAAAAACTTTAGGAAACTTTCAGCTAGCAACTTTAGACTAGGAGCATATCAATGGAACGAGAGGAAAAGCTCATGAAATCAAACAAATGGAAATTCTTAGTAACGGGGGCCGCGACCCTCACCTTACTGACAGCTTATACCCAAGCGTCATCTCAATCAGCTACAACAAGCAATACCGCCCAAACAACCGCTGCTTCTACTTCAAATAGTAAAACAGATAGCTCCAACTATTTTACAGATAAGGACAAGGACACCTCTTATGATGAAAGTACCGCCTCTACTGTCAAACTGTCTGGATCTTCTGCAAGTGTAGCAGGTGATGGCGTAGCCGTTTCTGGATCCACCGTGACCATCTCGAAGGCCGGAACCTATGTCATCTCTGGTGAATCTAATGGGGTTCAAATCAAGGTCGAAGCAGGTGATTCAGATGATGTTCATATCGTCTTAAAAGGGGTTACCATGACCAACACCAACGCGCCAATCTCTGCTACGAAAGCAGGGCATGTCTACCTGACTCTAGCAGATGGCACGACCAATACCTTGTCTGATTCAAGTTCAAACAATGATGAAGATGCCGATGCGGTCATCTTCTCTAAAGGGGATCTCACCATCAATGGTTCGGGTACGCTCAATATTGATGCCAAGAAGAACAACGGGATCAAGGCCAATGACACTCTCCACATCACAGGCGGAACCTATAAGATCACGGCTGTAGGAGATGCCTTCAATGTCAATGATGAGCTCAATATCACCGGTACGACGATGACCATCGATGCAGATGAAGATGCGGTCAAGGTGGATAACGATGAAGATACATCTGTCGGAACCATGTATCTGTCTGACAATACCATGACCATTGCAGCAGGGGACGATGGTATCCATGCTTCTGGTGATCTGGTTATCGATAGCGGAACCTACAAGGTAAGCGAGTCTGTCGAAGGTCTCGAAGGAAAATCGATCACAATCAACGGAGGAGATATCACCATCTACTCAACCGATGACGGTGTCAATGCGGCCAATGCCAATGCTAACCAAGATGAAATTTTCTTCACCATGAACGGTGGAACTCTCAACGTTGAAGTTGGCCAAGGGGATACCGATCCAATCGACTCTAACGGCAATGTCACTGTGACTGGAGGAACCATCAATTTGACGGGGCAATCCGGCTTTGACTTTGATGGAACAGCCACCTATACTGGCGGGGATATCTATATCAACGGTGAAAAACAAACAGAAATTGTCAATTCCATGCCTGGAGGCGGTGGTGCTCCCGGCGGTGGCGGGCCTCAAGGTGGTGGACCTGGAGGCGGACATCCATAATAACAAATAAAGGCAGGATTTCTTCCTGACCTTTTTTTGTTATTCTTTTTATGATAGAATAGAAAATCAATCAACTTGTTGAAAGGAACATGATGAAAAAACAGATACTACCTCTTTTCTTCACACTCTTGCTGTCTCTTCTTTTTCTATCAGCCTGTGTGCCGGACCTTAAGATCAATTTTAAACAAGAGCCTACTACTACCAGCTCAAAAAAGAAAACCACTAAAAAAAGTAGCTCAAGTCGTTCAACTAGCTCAACTAGCACAGGTAATTCCTCTAGCTCTCCCTCAACTACTACGGAGACCACTTCTGACATCATCACAACCGAAGGGCTCCCTAGAAATGCCCAAGAAGCACCCAAGAATAAAATTTATGCAACAGGGAACTTAAAAGTAGCCTACTCTAGAAATGACGACAATATTTTTGTACAAACGCCGGATTATGAAGGGTATACCACTGCTCTTGTCCAAAAAATCCTTGGAAATCCAGAGAAACAACTAACAGACCCTGCTTATATTAGCGAATCTTTTCAAAATATTGAACTAGAAAATATTAAAAATCTCTACCATAAGGGGAAAATTACAGAAGAACAAGCTCATGCCTTTTTATTGGGAGCCGTTGATCTGAAACAAGCTTCTAAATTTGGAGTAGATTACACCATTTACACCTATAAAAACAACACCATCCAATTGGTCTTTGAAAACGACCAACTCCTCTATATTACGCCAAATCCTGATGTTGTCTTCTTTAAATAATGAATATTCTCGCTTGTTTAAGCGAGAATTTTTGTTTCACATGAAACAAAAAACTCTCAACACATTCATTGTTGGGAGTTCCTGAAGATTAGTCCTCTTCATATTTTTTGGGATTATAAAACCACATTCCGAGACCTGCAAAAAGAGCAATAGTCATCAGAAGAAAGACGACTTGATTTCCAATTTCTCCTGTCATCGAAATCGTTTGACGAAGACCAGAGACGGTATAGCTCATTGGCAAGAATGGATGAATGGATTGGAAAAATCCATTTGTCAAAGCAAGAGGATAAGTTCCTGCACTAGAAGCCAATTGCAAAAGCAAGAGGATCAAAGAGAGGAAAGCACCGACCTTTCTTTGCCATGTTGTTAAAGCGGTCACGATAGACATGAAGGCTACACTACCGATCACACAAAGGAAGAGGGTAGCCATCTCATGATTGGCAGATAAACCAATCAAGTGAACAGCACCATAGACCAAGATTCCTGCAACCACCGCAATGGTTCCATTGACCTCAAAGCGAGATTTAAACCATGCCCAACGACTTTCAGGATGACGACCGGATGGCAATTTTGCAAAGATCATATTGGTTGACAAGGCACAAACAAAGAGTGCTACCGAGATCATATAAGGAGCCATTCCGACACCATTCACAGGAACATTATCATGGTCTGTTTTAGAAGTCGTAACAGGATTGGCTAAGGTTTTTGCATTTTCTTTTTCAGTTGTAGCCACATTCAATTGTCCCTTAGCATCGTTTAATCCTTGACTCAAGGTTTGGCTTCCTGTTGCTAATTCACCTAAACCGTTTGTCAATGTTTGGCCACCCGTTGCTAATTTGCTGGATCCTTCTGAGATTTGATTTGCTCCGTCAGCTAGTTTATCAGCCCCCGTCACCAATTGACCTGATTTCTCTGTCAACTGGTTGACACCTGTGACAAGTTTGTTGACACCACCTGCCAACTCTGGAGTTTTGCTGTTCAATTGCCCTACACCATCAGCTAATTTTCCAGCACCAGCAATCAATTCACCAGATTTACTTGTCAATTGTGTCGCTCCTGAAGTCAGTTGATTCATACCTGATGTCAAAGCAGGCATCTTACCATTTAACTCACCTAGTCCAGAAGTTAATTGATTGCTTCCTGCAAGCAATTCCGATGATTTACTATCTAGTTGGCCAACACCTGCTGCTAACTGACTAGCACCATCTGTTAAAGTGTTACTATTGGTCTGAAGTTGGCTTGCCCCACTAGCGATTTTATCAACACCAGCTGTATAAGCGCCGATCCCTTGACTAATGGTTTGGCTAGCTGGCAACAATTGTCCACTAACTGCGGATTGGATCTTAGACAAGCCACTTGACAAGTCTGTCAAGGTAGAAGAAGCTGTTGGTAAAACTTGATTGGCTGCAGTTTGCAGCTGTGTTAAGCTATTTCCTGTATTCAAACTACCTTGGATCGTTTGGATCGTTGTCAAGATCCCTTGAGCTGCTGTTTCACTCGAGCTTGGGCTCGATGAGATCGCCGCACTGATTTCCGCTTGTTGATCAGCTGTCATTGCTTGATAAGCTGCTGTCCCTTGCACACTTGCAAGGGCATTTGCTCGATCTGCCTGAGCTGAAGCAAGGATCGCTTGGGCTGAATCTACAATGCTCGTCAAGCCAGATGAAAGTTGGCTGGTATCTACTGAAGCATTTTGAATCGCTGCATTTAATTGGTTTAAACCAGTTGCCAATTGATCAATCTGAGCGGATTGACTTGTAGAAGCTTGTAGCTGGCTTGATAAGGTTTGAATACCTGATTCTAATTGTGAAATCCCATTTCGAAGGGTAGCAGATTGACTACTTAATTGACCAGCTCCCTCTGATAAAGTAGCGACTCCATTTGTATAGGTCACTAAACCATTTGAAAAGTTAGATAGACCCGAATTCAATTGACGCACGCCATTGGTATAATTCCCAAGACCGTCATTAAGTGTCCCCATACCACTGGTTAACTGACCAACTCCTGAGGCCAACTGAGGGGTTTGACTCGCCATTTGATTGAGACCATTTCCTAATCGATCCACTCCGGTAGCGTAAGCCATCAAACCTGTATTAAAAGTACCAAACCCATTATTTAATTGATTGACTCCAGATACCAAGTTTGGAAGTTGACCAGCCATTTGATTAAGACCATTTCCTAATTGACCAACACCATTTGTATAGGCTGCTAGACCCGTACGAAGGGTGGTTGCACCATCTGAAAATGTTAAACTGGAACTAGCTAAGGTATTCAAATTAGTGGTCAGTGTTTGCCCACCGTTTTCCAACTTTGTTGCACCATCTGCTAATTTAGCACTTCCATCTGCCGCTGTCCCCATACCAGTTTTAAGCGATCCCATTTTGGAAAATAAAGCAGTTGTATAAGTATTGGTCACTTTTTCAGCCACCGACTGCTGCATTTTTGTCATCGCAGAGTCACTCATTTTTCCTGCAATGAAACTATGACCACTGGACGTTTGGTAATCAATAGTCATCTGTTCCGGATGATTGGTTAAGATGGAGCTAGCTTTTTTTGAAAGATCCTCAGGTAGCGTTACAATCATATAATAATCGCCATTTTTTAGACCATCTTTCGCAGCTTTCTCATCTACAAAATGAAAATCAAGCGAATCATTGTCCTTCAAATTGGACACCATGTCTTTCCCGATTTCCATTTTTTGTCCATTATATGTAGCAGATTGATCCTTATTGACAACCGCTACAGGAAGATCCGAAACTTGGCCATATGGATCCCACATGGAAGATAGAAAAATAATATTATAAAGAGCTGGAATCAACGCAACTCCAATCATGACAATAATAAATGTTGGCTTTTTAAGAATAGCCTTCCATTCTTTCATCATATTTTTTGTCTCCTTTTTATACACATTGTCTAAATTTCTGATATAATAGATTATACAGTTTCTAGAAATTTTCACAAGTAGGAATTTTATTTTTTGGACACTGTGTATAATTTTGTGCAAAAAGGATTAACAGATGACTGAGAGCAATAAACGATTAAAAACAAAACGAAATATTGAAGAAGCGATGGTTCGACTACTCGAAAAGGAATCATTCGACCAAATCACAACGGTTGAGTTGGCGCAAGAATCCGGTATTAGTCGCTCTAGTTTTTATACCCATTATCGAGACAAGTACGACATGATCGAGCGCTACCAACAAGCACTCTTTCACAAACTTGAATACATCTTTGACAAACACCAAGATGACAAGCGCCAAGCGATTACAGAGGTGTTTGAATTTCTAACCAAGGAGCCCCTTTTTGCGGTTCTTCTGACAGAGAATGGAACCAAGGAGATTCAAACCTTCTTACGACATAAATTGCAGATTCTTCTGGTTGATAGTTTGCAAGAGCGCTATAGTCATAAATCATTAACAGATATTGAAAGAGTCTACAGTTCTGTCTATCTGACCAATGCCTTCTTCGGAGTCTGTCAAATGTGGGTTTCTCGCGGAAAAAAAGAAAGCCCTCAACAAATGGCTGAATTTTTAATGAAAATGTTACGGTAACAGTGCCTCCTGATCTAGATAGATCAGGATTTTTTTATTAGCAGTTTTAGGTTTTAAGAAAACAAAAAGGGTAGCTAACCTAGAAATCAAGGATTTAAGACAAAACAAAAAGCCCACAACCATGGGCTTTTCGTAAGATATATCTTAAAATTAAAGCATTTTGTTGTAGAATTCAACGACAAGTGCTTCGTTGATTTCTGGGTTGATTTCATCGCGTTCTGGAAGGCGAGTCAATGAACCTTCAAGTTTGTCAGCATCGAATGATACGAATGCTGGGCGTCCAACTGTAGCTTCAACAGCTTCAAGGATAGCCGGAACTTTAGCTGATTTTTCGCGAACTGAGATCACTTGACCTGGAGTTACACGGTATGAAGGGATATCAACGCGTTTTCCATCAACAAGGATGTGACCGTGGTTAACGAATTGACGAGCTTGACGACGAGTAGTCGCAAGTCCAAGACGGTAAACAACGTTGTCCAAACGACGTTCCAAAAGAAGCATAAAGTTGAAACCGACAGTTCCTTCTTTAACTTTAGTAGCTTGTACGAACAAGTTACGGAATTGTTTTTCACCAAGTCCGTAAGAGAAACGAAGTTTTTGTTTTTCAGCTAATTGCAAACCGTATTCTGACAATTTTGAACGGTTATTTGGTCCGTGTTGTCCTGGTACGTAGTTACGACGTGCCAATTCTTTACCTGTACCTGTAAGTGACAAGCCAAGACGGCGAGATTGTTTCCAAGATGGTCCTGTATAACGTGACATGTGAAATGTCCTCCTATAAAAATAATTTTTGTAGGAAATAACGTTTTAGACAAACCTGATTCGTTCAGAAAGCCTTCGCCCAAACAGCAAAGGTTACTTTTCTAGCTGACTTCCTGTTGACGAGCTTCATTTTGTCCTGCTGTCATTTCGCACAAATTCTATTTTATCACGGAATAGAGACTTTGTAAAGTACTTCAAAACAATTTCAATGAAATTCAGACAATAATTCTATGATTCGTTTTTTATATTGCAATTGTTGCCAGTCTCTATCCGTTGCTGGATCCCATTTTAAAGGAAGATCTGCAACAATTTCTCCAGGATTATGATTCAAGATATAGACCCGGTCACTCAATGTCAAAGCTTCTTCGATACTATGAGTGATCAAAAGAGTGGTGAGACCAAGACGTTCCTTGCTTTCCAGATACCATTGATAAAGATCCTGCCTTGTCAATTCATCTAAAGCACTAAAAGCTTCATCTAGTAGAAAGACAGAATGGCCCAGAAGATAGGTTCTCAATAGCGCCACCCGTTGCCGCATCCCCCCACTCAGCGCATTGGGATAAAGGTTGGCGATACTTCTTAGCTTAAATTCCTCTAACAATTTTAGAGCTGTAGATGTCGCCTCTTCCTTAGGAATTTTTTTTAATTGAAGGGGAAGAATAATATTTCCCAATACTGTCTTATGTTCTAACAAAAGATCCTTTTGTAACATATAGCTGACTTTCCCAAAAGAGATCGGGGCATCATCTACTTCTATAGATCCCGTTTGCAAGGGAAGGATCCCAGCAATTAAATTGAACAAGGTTGATTTGCCAACCCCACTGGGACCTAAAATAGATACGATTTCTCCTTTTTGCACTTCTAGTGATACATTATTTAAAACTGCTTTATCTCCAAATGTGAAACTTACATCTTTTACTGTTAAAATATCAGTCACCTACCAATTCATTTGTGAAACCTTTGTCTCTTAAGTCATTTGAAACCAATCCTTGCTCTTTTGCCCAAGCATAAAAAGCATTCCAACGTTTAGGATCAAACTGCCCCCACTTGTCCTTGTCTGAAGCATATTGACTAGAAAGATATTTTTGGGAAGCCAGGACAAAATCACGCTGATTTGCCAAGGCAGGGGCCTGTTTGATCAAGATATCCGCAGCTTCTTCTGGATGCTCTATAGCATATTGGTAGCCCTTTTTCACCGCTTGAATGAATTTTTTTGCTTCCTCTTTATGAGACTTCAAATAGTCATTGTTAGCAATAATAACAGGCGAATAGTAGTCAAATGCAGGAACAAAATCTTTCATATAGAAGAAATTCGTCTTCATTCCCTTTTGCTCAGCCAAAATTCCATCCCAACCATGATAAATCCAAGCAGCATCAAAGAGCTTATTTTCAATCGGAGTAATGGAATTTGAATCACTATTTGGAACCAATTTTACTTGATTAAAATCAGCCCCTTCTTTTTTCATCATCGATTTGATCATTTCCAACTCAATTGGATCATTCCAGGTGCCATACCGCTTACCAACCAAATCTTTTGGACTTGTGATCGCTGCATCTTTTCTTGAAATAATCCCTGACGTATTGTGTTCGACGATAGCTGCAACAGCGGTAATACCCGCACCTTTATCCAATTTCTTGGCCATAGAATCTTGGAAATAAATACCAAATGGAGCTTTCCCATTGATAATCAAATCAGAACTACTGTCTTCCGGGGGAAGTTTTATATCTACATCCAGTCCTGCATCTTTAAAGTAGCCTTTTTCCTTTGCTACATAGAGACCTGTATGATTGGTATTCGGGGTCCAATCTAGAATAAAATCAATCTTCGTTTCATTACTTGACGATTTTTTGACAGAATTTTGACAAGCAACCAAAAAAACAACTCCACAAATAATTGATAAAGCCAAAGCTAACTGCTTCTTCATAAGAAATACCTCTTTTACATTATTGTCAATTTATTTTTACACTATTTACAAGTTTGTCAACCCTTTTTCCACTTCAAAATGCGTTTTTCTAATTGGTCAACGAGAAACATACCGAGTAAACTAATAGCAGAAATTAATACAATGATCGCAAACATTGTATCATACTGAAACAACTTCTTCGATTGGATCATATAAACTCCCAATCCATCAAACCCTCCTAACCATTCTGAAACAACCGTACTGATAAAGGCATAGGAGACACTTACGCGTAAACCTGCAAAAAAATAAGGAAGTGCTGCAGGAATTTTATAGTGGACTAAGGTCTGAAAACGGTTGGCTTGCATAATCTGAAACAATCTCAAGATGTCTTGATCACAATGTCGAAAGCCATCTAAGAAACTAACTACAATGGGAAACACTACCGTAATAATAATCAAGACAAGCTTTGGAAGCATACCATACCCAAACCAAAGGACCAATATGGGGGCTAAGGCAATCGTCGGAATGGTTTGAATAACAACCATAAAGGGATAGACCAAATCATTCACCCATTGAAAACTATCCATGAGAATTGCTAAGCCAGCAGCCAAAAGAACCCCTATAACAAGTCCGATCAAGGCCACTTGAAGGGTAGACAAACTGTGATGCATCAGAAGCACTCGATCTCGCACAAAGGCAGTCCCAATTTCAAGTGGCGTCGGCAATACAAATTTTGGTAAGATGTTTAAAACTCCTGCCAACTGCCATAAAACAAGAAGAGCAGTAAATCCTGCAATCCCTATTAACTGCTTTGAATATCTATTTACAAGAGACATCGTAACCTCCTTTCTCACAAATAAAAAACGCCTCCAAAATAGGAGACGGATTGCACAAGGTCACTTAAAACGAAAAATAAATTTCATTTGTTTCCTACGCTGGCATTACCCAGATCAGGTGCGGTCGAAGCTTACACTTCCTCTCAGACTGTACACAGACTCCCATATGTATTTATTATAATAACTGATTTAGACGATAAAAGCAAGAAATTAATCCAAATAACGAATTAAATTCTTCTCTGTTAAAATATCTGAATAGGTGTAAGACTCCACGTATGTATTGGCCGGTTCACCTGGTAAGCTATTGTCGTTCGTATACTCGATAATAAATAAAGAAGGATAGACCTCAATCAAGCGTCCAAATTTATTTTTTTGACGTTTCCGTCCATTTTCAAGTGTCATTTCAACCACTTGTCCTTCATGAGCCTTGATCTCTTCTTTAATTTTTTTCATTTTTGCAACATCTGTAAATGCATCACTCATCTTATTGATCCTCTCTCTTTGAAATGCTTGAAAATTTATTGTATTCCTTTTGGAAAATTAATTCTACTGTTCCACGCGCACCTGAACGGTTTTTCTCTATAATCACTTCAACCGTATTATTGGGAATACCATCTTCTTCCTCTTCACCAGCCCGATCATAATAATCATCTCGATACAAGAAGGCAACAATATCCGCATCCTGCTCAATGGATCCAGATTCACGAATATCAGAAAGAACAGGACGTTTATCTTGGCGCTGTTCCACACCACGTGACAGCTGACTCAAAGCAATAACAGGTACTTTTAGTTCCTTGGCCAAAATCTTTAACTGACGGGAAATTTCTGAAACTTCCTGTTGACGGTTTTCTCTTCCAGTCCCTGTAATCAGCTGCAGGTAGTCAATCAGAATAAGACCGAGATTGCCTGTTTCCTGCGCTAATTTTCTTGCTCTCGAACGAATCTCAGTGATCCGAATTCCTGGCGTATCATCGATGTAAATACTCGCATTGGCCAAATTTCCTTGAGCAATGGCATACTTTCGCCACTCTTCATCCGTCAATTGACCTGTACGAATCGAATGGGATTCAATCAAGCCTTCAGCTGCTAACATCCGGTCGACCAAACTTTCAGCACCCATTTCTAATGAGAAAATAGCCACTGTCTTATCCAACTTGGTTCCGATATTTTGTGCAATATTTAGAGCAAAGGCTGTTTTCCCTACTGCAGGACGAGCTGCTAAAATGATCAACTCTTCCTCATGTAGCCCCGTCGTCATATGGTCCAAATCGCGATAGCCTGTCGCAATACCCGTGATATCAGAGGTTTGAAGCGAGCGGGCTTCCAAGCTACCAAAGTTACTATTCAAGATGTCTCGGATATTTTTAAATCCACTACGATTTGCGTTTTCACTAACATCAATCAGAGCTTTTTCAGCACCCGCAATGATTTCATCTGAAGGACTCGCGCCATCATAAGCTTGATTAATACTTTCCGTTAATCGAGAGATCAACCGACGTAGGACAGCTTTTTCGGCTACAATCTTCGCGTAATACTCCGCGTTAGCTGAAGTTGGTACCGAATTAATGACTTCTACCAAATAGGAGAGACCACCAATATTTTGGAGATCTCCTTGACTATCTAAAATATTTCGAACAGTCGTCGCATCAATCGCATCCCCACGGTCAGCTAGATCAATCATGGCTTTAAAAATCAAACGGTGCGAATATTTAAAGAAATCGCCAGGTTCGATATATTCACGAACAAAGACCAATTTTCCCTCATCAATAAAGATGGCTCCCAACACTGATTGTTCAGCTTGGATATCTTGAGGTTGTGTTCGTAATTCCTCTATCTCAGCCATAAAAAAACCTTTCTATCGATCGTGTTTACCCTTCGCTTACACGAATATTAATCACACTTGTAACATCTTGATAAATTTTTACAGGGACATCAATCAAACCTGTTGCACGAATTGGGGAGGCAACTTGGATATGACGTTTATCAATTTTAATGCCAAATTGTTTCTCAAGTTCTTCTGCAATCTTTTTATTAGTAATAGAGCCGAAAGTACGGCCATCTGGCCCAATTTTTTCAGTGAATTGAACAACAGTTGCTTCTTCTTCCAATTTCGCTTTAATCTTTTGCGCTTCTGCTAACAACTCAGCATGCGCTTTTTCTTCTGACTTTTGCTTTCCACGAAGTTCACCGATTGCTTGGGCATTGGCTTCTTTCGCAAGATTTTTCTTGATCAAAAAGTTTTGTGCATAACCAGTAGGCACTTCTTTAATTTCGCCTTTTTTACCTTTACCTTTTACATCCGCTAAGAAAATAACTTTCATTCTACATTCTCCTTTTCAATAGTTACTTCGTTTTCAATCGTCTCAATCAGTTGTTGACGAATACTCATCAAATCTTGACCCTCAATTTGAGAGGCTGCCGAATTGAAATGACCTCCTCCGCCAAGCTGTTCCATGATACGCTGTACATTGACTTTGCTTCGACTTCGTGCAGAAATCGAGACAGTCCCACTTTGATTACAAGCAATGACAAAGGTTGCTTCTACCTCAGACATGGCTAGCATACTATCAGCAGCCTTACTAATGGTTACTGAATCATAGGCTTTAGTCGTATTGGCACAAGCTACGATGATATGCGGCAAAATCTTTTCACCAGTCAAGATCAGTTCGTTCACTGCGCGGTACTCGTCAAACTGAATAGCAGAGATCTCCTGGATGGCTACACTATCACTACCTCTTGAGCGAAGGTAACTCGCCACATCAAAGGTCCGACTTGTAACACGTGTGGAGAAGTTCTTAGTATCCAGCATGATTCCAGCCATTAAGACACTAGCTTGAATCTTCGTCAATCGATTTTTCTTCGACTTCTGGAACTGAATAAGTTCACTTACCAATTCGCTCGCACTACTTGCTCCACTTTCAATATAGGTGATCAGAACATTTTCAGGGAAATCATCATCTCGACGATGATGATCAATGACAATAATCTGTTGAAATTGTTGATAAAAATCTTTAGAGAGAGTCAAGGCTGTCTTAGAATGGTCAACCATAATCAACAAGGAGCGATCCGTTACCATTTGCATGGCTTCCTCTAAGGTAAGGATTTTCGTAACTTGTTCATCTTCTAATTTCTCAATCGCTCGTGAAATATCGCTGGCCATCGCATGTGGGTCATAAACAACATAGGATGAGGCCAAAATATTACTAGAGAAAAATTGCATTCCCACAGAGGCACCCAATGCGTCCATATCTAAATTTCTATGCCCAACAATGAAGACTTGGTCAACAGATTTGATCTTATCAGAAATGGCTGTCATCATAGCGCGTGTCCTAGTTCGAGTGCGTTTTACAGCCGAGGCCGTTCCCCCACCAAAGAAAATAGGATTTTTCTGTTCATTATTTTCCTTGACAACTGCTTGATCCCCACCACGAACTTCCGCAAGGTTCAGGTTCAATAGAGCCACTTTACCAATACCATCATGCTCTCCATCACCATATGAGAATCCCATACTTAAGGTAATAGGTAGTTCACGATTTTTGGCATCTTCACGAAATTGATCAATAACAGAAAATTTCGATTCCATCAATTGCTCCAAGACCGTGTAATCCGTAAACAAATAGAAACGATCCATCCCCACACGTCTGTAAAACATATGGTAGTGAGCTGTAAACTCTTCCACAAAATTAGCAATAAAACTATTGATATTGCTAATATCCGAATCAGAAATGACATCTTCTAGATCATCGTAATTATCAACAGAGATAATACCAATCACTGGCCGAGTCGTCACTAATCCGACAGTTGCTTCATACTCACTTGAAACATCAAAAAAGTATACAACACTTGATGTCTGATCAAAGTAAACCGAATATTTCTTATCGGCTACAGTGACATAATGGCCTTTATCTTCAAACAAGGTGTTGAGTAGTTTTTTCAATAATTCAACGTTAAAATCACCATCATCTGTTGAAAAAATCAATTCTGCATAGGGATTAAACCACTCGACTTCCTGAGTTTCTTTATTAATCTTAATAACACCTACAGGCATTTTATCAAGTAGAGATGCTAATCCACTTTCTGCCTGATGGTTAACATACTGTATTTGTTCGAGTTCATCTAACTCTGAAATCTGTAATTGGTATTCAAATAAAGCAATCAAAGCAGCTAAGACTAGAAAAATTGCAATAAGAGTTACATAGCCTTTGCCAAAGATTCTTAAAAAAATTGCTAAAATTGCAAATGAAATAAAACCAATTAACACATAATGGATGAACGATAAACGAAATTTTTTCATCATAAACCTCTTCACGGAATTATACCATAAATGGAGGTAAAAAGCGAGGTTTCTCTTTAATATTAAAGAGAAGATAGACAGGCAAAAAGCTTTTTCACAGTCCACTTATCTGTAAACCTCATTGACAAACTTGTCAACAAACAGAAAGGATTGCAAACTATAAAATTGAGGCTGAAAAACTATTTCAGCCCCATGAGATTAGTAATTTTATTTATTTTTTGAAATGCTCCGACTCTTGCCTTCAAGATATACCATCAAGATAGAAATGTCAGCTGGGTTGACACCTGAAATCCGGCTAGCTTGACCAATCGTTTCTGGATTAATCAACTTGAATTTTTGACGAGCTTCTGTTGCGATGGAGTCAATATCATCCCAGTCAATATTGGCAGGAATTCGTTTTTCTTCCATTCGCTTCATTTTTTCAACCTGATCTAAAGCTTTTGAGATATAACCCTCGTACTTAATTTCAGTTTCGATCAACTCGATAATCTTATCATCTAACTCTTCAGCAGCTGGTCCGATAAAGTTAACAACATCTTGATAAGATACTTCTGGTCTTCTCAAGAATTCTTTGGCTGTGACAGCATCTGTCAATGGTTTAAAGCCTAGCGCTGCAACCTTCTCGTTCGTTTCCTTTACAGGTTTTAACTTAATACTGTCAAGGCGCTTCATTTCATTTTCAAACTGATACTTCTTGGTTTCAAAACGTGCCCAACGTTCGTCATCAACTAGACCAACCTCGCGACCGATTTCTGTCAAGCGCATATCTGCATTATCATGACGAAGAATTAAACGATATTCAGCACGACTTGTTAACAAACGATAGGGCTCAACTGTCCCTTTGGTTACCAAGTCATCAATCATGACTCCAATATAACCATCACTCCGTTTCAAGATGAGCTCTGGTTTTCCTTGAATTTTTAGGGCAGCATTAATCCCTGCCACAATTCCTTGGCCAGCAGCTTCCTCATAGCCAGATGTTCCATTGGTTTGGCCTGCTGTAAAGAGACCTGAAATTTTCTTGGTTTCTAAAGTTGCCCGCAATTGATGTGGAAGAACCATATCATACTCAATCGCATAACCCGTTCGCATCATCTCAGCATTTTCCAATCCCTTAATAGAATGGACAAGATCTCGTTGCACATCCTCTGGTAAACTGGTTGACAAGCCTTGGACATAGACTTCTTCTGTATTGCGTCCTTCTGGTTCAAGGAAAAGCTGATGACGTTCCTTGTCAGCAAAGCGAACAATCTTATCTTCAATAGATGGACAATAACGAGGGCCAACACCCTTTACAACACCTGTAAACATAGGGGCCCGGTGTAAATTGCTGTTGATGATCTCGTGGCTTTGACTATTGGTATAGGTTAACCAACAAGGGATTTGATCCTTTAAATAATCCTCGTCACGCGAATTGTAAGAAAAGTGATTTGGATTCTCATCACCAGGTTGAATTTCCGTTTCTTCATAATTGATTGACGATGCCTTTACACGTGGTGGCGTACCCGTTTTGAACCGTCCAATTTCTAGTCCAAGATTTTTGAGGTTTTCAGCCAAATTAATAGAAGCAAGGCTATGGTTAGGTCCTGACGAATACTTAAGATCCCCAATAATAATTTCCCCTCTGAGAGCTGTTCCTGTCGTCACAATAACAGCCTTGGCCCCATATTCTTGGTGAGTCGCAGTTCGAACACCAATAACCTTCCCGTCTTCTACCAAAATTTCATCAATCATGGTTTGGCGAAGGGTCAAGTTTTCTTGGTTCTCAACTGTCTTACGCATTTCCTTAGAGTAGAGCTCTTTATCTGCTTGAGCACGAAGCGCACGAACAGCTGGTCCCTTTCCTGTATTCAACATCTTCATCTGAATATAGGATTTGTCAATATTCTTGGCCATCTCTCCACCGAGAGCATCTACCTCACGGACAACAATCCCTTTTGCAGAACCACCAATCGAAGGATTACATGGCAAAAACGCCAACATTTCGATATTGATGGTTGCAAGTAAAACTTTACAACCCATTCGGCTCGCAGCAAGGGAGGCTTCTACCCCAGCATGCCCCGCTCCGATTACAATAATATCGTATTCTTCTATAAAATTATAAGTCATTTTTTCTCCTATTCTTCAAGATGGATGTGTCGTAATTGTCCGTCCCAATCTGGTAAGGCAGTTTTCAAAAATGCCGGCTTCAGATTTACAGTATGTAGATCATCTAAAGCAAGCCATCTGCAAGGTAATGACTTCGCATCTTCTTGCATGGTTAACGGTGCTTCTTCCAGCAAGTCCACCAAATAATGAAATTCAATATTATGGTAGTGAATCCCATCTTGTTCAAAGCGATTTTCAACAATGAAAGCTAGCTGACCTGCTCTAGATGCAACGCCAAGTTCTTCTTTTACTTCTCGAACCACAGCATCTTCAGTAGCTTCATCCACTTGAATGGCACCTCCAATCGTATAAAAACCATCCTCATCTTCTACGACTAACAAACGATTATCTTTTACAATCAAAGCAGTGGCTCTCACACCAAAAACCGTCTGATTCAACTTGGTCCGAAAATCCCGTTTTTGCATTTTACTTCCTTTCGAAACGACACAAAAATAGTCAAAACTCTGAGAAGTGCAGGACAAAAAAGCCTGCAACATCCATGAGCTTTGACCATCATTTCTATTGCTTTTATTATTGTAGCAAATTGAGAACATTTGTCAATTTAAATATACTGACAAACTTCTCCATCTCGGTAGGCATTGTCAATCAAACCACCACCGAGGCACTCTTCACCATCGTAAAAAACAACAGCTTGCCCAGGTGTAATGGCCCGTTGAGGTTCTGCAAAAACGACCTCAGCCTGGTCACCCTTGACATGAACCGTCACTTTGGAATCTGGCTGGCGATAGCGGAACTTAGCTGTACACTCCAGTGTAAACTCTTCTGGCATATCTCGTGTAAAGTGAACTTGACTAGCTTGTAAACTTGTTGACATCAGTGCTTCATGATAGAAACCTTGACCGACATACAGAATATTTTGACTCAGATCTTTACCAACTACAAACCATGGGGCATTGTCCCCACCTTGTTGACCACCAATTCCAAGACCACCCCGTTGACCGATTGTGTAATACATCAAACCGGCATGTTCGCCCATATCCCGTCCATCTACAGTCATCATTCGGCCTGGCTGGGCAGGAAGGTAGTTACTGAGAAACTCTTTGAAATTCTTTTCGCCGATAAAGCAGATCCCGGTGGAATCTTTCTTTTTAGCTGTAGCCAATCTAGCCTCTTCTGCTAAACGGCGAACTTCAGGTTTTTCCAAATGTCCCAATGGGAACATGGTTTTTTGAAGTTGTTCTTGTGACAATTGGCTTAAGAAATACGTTTGATCCTTTCCATTGTCAACGCCACGTAGCATATGGACAATACCATCCTCATCACGCGCCACGCGCGCATAGTGCCCTGTTGCTACATAATCTGCACCGAGTGTCATGGCATAACCCAAGAAGGCCTTAAATTTGATTTCCTTATTACACATGACATCCGGATTTGGTGTACGGCCTGCACGGTATTCAGCAAGGAAGTATTCAAAGACACGATCCCAGTATTCTTTCTCAAAGTTGACAGAATAGTAAGGAACGCCAATTTGGTCTGCAACTGCTGCTACATCTTTGTAATCTTCCGTAGCTGTACAGACGCCATTTTCGTCTGTGTCGTCCCAGTTTTTCATGAAGATGCCAATGACATCGTAGCCCTGTTGTTTTAACAACAAAGCCGTTACAGATGAATCGACACCGCCACTCATACCAACAACAACACGTGTTTTCGAGTTATCACTCATAGGTTTCTCCCATCTTTTCGTTTCTCACGATTGAAGGTCGTGGTTTGCTTCAACGATTGAAGGTCGTTTTGAGCATTATCAATTGTAACACGCTTTATAGTAGAAAACAAGCATCATGCCATTCTACTTATTGACTATTGTATCTAGACGTTTACAAGTATGTAAATCAAAAAGAGTCCAATTGCTGAACTCTTTCATCTACTTTAATACCAACCATTGGCCAGCCAGAAGTTTTTAGCTGCCGACCATGAACCATGGCGGTTGACAACATATTGATTGGCTACTTTTTCCTGATTTGCTTCGGATAAATCACCGTTTAAATAAGAAAGGGATAACTGATAACGACCATAATATTGGCCATTTTGCGCTGTGTAACTGCCACTTGATTCTTTCTGGGCAATCCATTCTTTAGCCGCTGCATCTTCGGAACTCAAGCCATCTGAAGCAGATACCGTAGTTGTTGCTTGTGTAGTGTTAGCTTTACTAGTCGCAGCTTGCTCTGTAGTATTAGTTGTTGCCTTCTCATCTTCAATCTCTAAAACCTGACCAACTGTAATGAGATTTACATTGCTAATCTTATTTTTCTTAGCAATCGCATCAACCGTTGTATTCTTCTCTTTAGCAATAGCTGATAAGGTATCACCTGACTTTACAGTATAAGAATCCGCATTTACTGCAATTGGAAAGAAAAGTCCTGCAAGTAATCCGATTCCAACCATCTGTTTCATCATCTGTTTTTTATTCATTGTTTTTACTCCTTAATTGGTATAACTCTATCCTACAAAAGAAATATTTCATATTTATTGAAATCGTGTGTCAATTATTGCAATCAGATGTTAGAAATACTAAAATTTCAGGATAATATAAATGCTTTAAGCACCCTTTAAGATTTCTACCATATTTAGGGAGAAATACAAGAAATCATCAGCCATATCTGATATAATGAAGTAAAGTGATCGCAAAGGAGCAAAGAATGAACTCTTTAAAATTCCAATCAGTTTTTGATATCATTGGACCTGTGATGATAGGCCCATCTAGTAGCCATACTGCAGGTGCTGTTCGAATTGGTAAAATTGTTTCTTCTATATTTGGAGAAGAGCCCAAAGAGGTTGAGTTCCAATTATTTAATTCCTTCGCAAAAACCTATCGTGGTCATGGAACAGATTTAGCCTTAGTCGCGGGCATCTTAGGAATGGACACAGATGATCCTAGAATCCCAGATAGTCTAAAAATTGCACATGAACGAGGCATTCGGATTGTTTGGTCTATTCAAAAAGAGAGCAATGCTCCTCACCCAAATACAACGACCATTACTGTAAAAAATGATCATAAAACGATTTCTGTCACTGGAATCTCAATTGGTGGTGGGAACATACAGGTTACTGAGTTAAATGGCTTTGCCATCTCGCTAAATATGAATACTCCAACCATTATCATTGTGCACCAAGACGTCCCTGGAATGATCGCTCATGTAACAGAAGCCCTTTCTCGCTATGATATTAACATTGCACAAATGAATGTGACGCGGGAAAAAGCTGGAGAAAAAGCCATTATGATTATTGAAGTTGATTCAAGAAGTTGTGAAGCAGCTATCGAAGATATTCGTAAAATTCCTCATCTTCATAATGTCAACTTTTTCAAATAAGGAGTTTGTATGTTTTATTCAATTGTAGACCTCGTAGAACAAGCAAGTACGCAATACGAAGGAAACGTCGCAGAGTTAATGATTGCTACTGAATTCGAGTTAACAGGTCGTGAACGCGAAGAAGTCCTACGATTAATGACCCGTAATTTAGAAGTGATGATTGATTCTGTAAGGTTAGGGTTAAATGAAAATCAGTCTCGTAGTGGATTAACAGGTGGAGACGCTGCAAAATTAGATCGCTATATCAAATCTGGTAAAACCTTATCTGACTTAACCGTCTTGACCGCTGCAAAAAACGCCATTGCTGTCAACGAACACAATGCCAAAATGGGGCTAGTCTGTGCAACACCTACAGCAGGATCTGCAGGATGTCTTCCTGCCGTACTTACTGCAGCAACTCAAAAATTAGGGTTAAACCATCAGCAACAATTAGATTTTCTACTGACAGCTGGAGCATTCGGTTTAGTGATCGCTAACAATGCTTCTATTTCAGGTGCAGAAGGTGGCTGTCAAGCAGAAGTTGGTTCTGCTTCAGCTATGAGTGCTGCTGCACTGACATTAGCTGCTGGCGGAACTCCTTATCAAGCCAGTCAAGCCGTCTGTTTCGTTATCAAAAATATGCTTGGCCTCATCTGTGATCCAGTAGCGGGACTCGTTGAAGTCCCATGTGTCAAACGAAATGCAATGGGAGCCAGCTATGCTTTTGTTGCGGCTGATATGGCCTTAGCAGGGATTGAATCAAAAATTCCTGTCGATGAAGTCATTGATGCCATGTACCAAGTTGGCTCTAGTCTTCCAACTGCCTTTAGAGAAACAGCTGAAGGAGGATTGGCAGCGACTCCTACTGGACGCAACCTACAGAAAGAGATATTTGGAGAATAACATGCAAGCCTTATTTTTTGACTTAGATGGGACATTAGTAGACAGTTCTAAAGGAATTGCAGAAAGTTTTCAACACACATTTGACACCTTAAAGGTTTCCCAACCTGATCTTGAAACTATCCGAAGTTTTATGGGACCACCTTTAATTTCTAGTTTTGAGGCTACTCTTCCTGAAACCTTAGTAGATCAAGCAGTCACCATCTATCGCCAGTATTATCATGAAAAGGGCCAATACAAAACAACCCTCTTTCCTCAGATAGTAGATGCCTTAGAATCTCTAAAAAATAACGGTTTTGAGCTCTATGTAACTACTTCAAAATATGAACCCGTAGCTTTACAAATGTGTCAAGATCTAGGAATAGCTGACTACTTTAATGGAATTTATGGTTCAAGTCCTGTGTGCGTCCATAAAGCCGATGTTATTCAACACACCTTGTCAATCAATAACATTCCAAAAGAGGAAGCTCTGATTATTGGAGATACGAAATTTGACCTTATTGGAGGTCAAACAGTTGGAATTAAAACCATGGCAGTCACTTGGGGTTTTGGAAATCTTGAAGAATTACTCCTTTACTCACCGGATTATATTTGTCAATCTCCACTTGATATCCTCTCAACATTTAAAAAATAGGTTTACAAATTTGTAAACCTATTTTTTTTAATAACCCCAAGCTGATAAACCTTGTGAGCTATATGCATTGTATGCTGCCTGGATTTGATCATCAACTGTTGCAGTTGAACCCCAACCTGGCATTGTTTGGAATAAACCACTTGCACCAGAAGCATTTGCTGCATTCACTTGTCCATTCGATTCACGGGCAATGATTGCTTCCCAAGTAGAAGCGGGTACGCCAGTCATTTCAGCCATACGAGCAGCTGCATAAGAGCCTTGCTCACCAGCAGTATTCCCATTTGCTAAAACAATTCCACCACTTGTTGGTTGCGTAGAAGTGACTGTAGCATTCGCAGCATAAGTTGTTTGTTTTTGAGCAGTTTGTGCGGTTGCTTCAGTTACAGGAGTTGCACTTTCAGCAGGTTTTGCTTGCTCTTGTGGAGCAATTTTATCAAGCATTGATTTAGAACGCTCCCCCAACTCAATAATTTGACCTGCATAAATTAAATCTTCATTGGTCAAATTGTTAGATGCAATAATATTTTCTACTGAAGTGTTATTTTCAAGTGCAATTTTTGATAGAGTATCTCCAGACTTCACTTCGTAAGTTTCAGCATTCACTGTAGCAATACCAGAAATGAAAAGCGATGCTGCTGAAAGCAAGGAAGTGACTGTCCATTGGAACTTTTTACTGTTCATGAATTTTATTCTCCTTTCGAACATAATTCTATCATACACACAAAATGTTACAGTTTCTTGTAGAATGTATTACAAATATTACAAGAATATGTGAATTTAATGTAAAAAGCGCTTTGTGTAGCGCTTTTTCCTTATTTTTGAACCGGTAGGAGCTTTTCTATCCATTTTTTAGATAAAAAACGAATAACATTAAACACAGAATAACGAGCAATGCTAGGGTATCTTTCACTCCCCACTGAAGTATCCGATAGCGTGTTCGTCCCTCCCCACCTTTGTAACCTCTCGCTTCCATCGCAATTGCTAATGCATCTGCTCGTTTAAAACTAGAAGCAAATAGAGGAATGAGAATAGGAATAAAGGAACGGATCCTTTTTAATAGATTTCCTTCACCAAAATCAACACCACGCGCCCTTTGAGCATTCATAATTCGATTCGTATCATCTACTAAGGTTGGAACAAAGCGCAAACTCATAGATAGCATTAACCCAATCTCATGAGCCGGAACCTTAATAATTTTTAGTGGTGTGAGGATCTTTTCAACAGCATCTGCTAAACTTAATGGTGTCGTTGTCACGGTTAGAATCGTCGAATAAAAAATAATTAAGATAAATCTACAAAATATGATTGCAGCTTGTGCCAATCCTTGATCTGTTAATTTAAAAAACCACCATTGATATAACAATGTTCCTTGAGAGGTAGCAAATAATTGGAAAACAGTTGTAAACGCAATGATAAAAATCATTGATTTTAGGCCTTTGACATAAAAACCGATAGAAATCCTTGTTAGATACATTAAAACAAAGATAAAACAAAAGAGAAGAATATTGGTCTGCAGGTTATTAGCCCAAAAAAGAAGAAAAATGAACAAAAACATCGAGAGCAATTTTCCACGAGGATCCAGTTGATGGATGATAGAATTTCCAGGGATATACCTTCCTAAAATCATATTATTCATGAAGTAACATCTCCTTTAATTCCTCAATTTTGATTGGTAACCTCTCTAGATCCATTCCTCTTTGTTTCAATTGAAGAGCAAAATTCGTGACTTGTGGAACTCCTAATTGAAGTTTGTGTAAATAGTCTACCTGTTGAAACACTTCCCTTGGGGATCCGTTTAGGACAAGTTTTCCCGCTTCCAAAGCAAATACAGTATCAGCAAAGTTTGCTACATCATCCATCATATGAGTCACCAAAACAAGAGTCATCCCATTTTTATGCAACGTCTCAAACAGCGCCATCAATTCCTTTCTTCCAGCAGGATCTAGCCCTGCTGTCGGCTCGTCCAATACTAAAATCTCTGGTTCGATAGCTAAAATACCCGCGATTGCAACCCGTCTCATCTGTCCACCTGATAGTTCAAATGGACTTTTATCATAGATAGACTCTTCTAAACCAACGATCGCTAATTTTTCTTTGGCTATTTCCTCCGCTTTTTCCTTAGGTACCCCAAAATTTTGTGGTCCAAATGCTACATCAGCTAGAACGGTTTCCGCAAATAGCTGACTTTCTGGAAATTGAAAAACCAAACCGACTTTTTTTCTCAGGTACTTCATTTCTTTTGGCTCAGAATGATTATCTAAAACAAAATCTTCAAATTGAATCGTTCCTTTAGTCGGACGAAGTAAACCATTTAGTAACTGTAACAAAGTGGACTTTCCACTACCAGTATGCCCAATGATGGCAGTATAAGAGCCGTCCTGTATTTCCAAAGATATATCAGAAAGCGCTTGTCCTTCAAAGGGACTTCCCTTTTGATAAGTATAATAGACGTTCTTTAAAGAAATTCCCATAGTTGGTCTAATAACTCACTTTCTGTTAAATAATCCTGTTTTAGCGGAAAATGCGAGCTGAGAGATTCTTGGACTTGCTTACTAAACGGCTTATCTAGTCCAATCTCATGCAAATCATTTCTTGAGAACAATTCCCTCGGCGACATGGAAGACTCTAATTTTCCTTTTTGAAACACTAGGGTTCGGTCACTTAGGGCGATTTCAGTTAAATCATGAGTAATGGAGATAATCGTTAATTGAAACTTTTTCTGGAGTTCTCTCATTACTGCCATTAGATCCTCTCGGCCTTCTGGATCTAACATACTAGTTGCTTCATCAAGGATAATAATATTTGGTCGCAAGGCAATAATACCCGCTATGGCTACTCGTTGTTTTTGACCACCCGACAATCGAGAGGGTTCCCTATCTTTAAACTCTAGCATGCCAACTTGGTCAATAGCCTTCTCTACACGTTGAATCATTTCTTCCCGTGGAATTCCTTGGTTTTCCAAGCCAAAGGCGACATCATCTTCCACTGTTGCACCGACAAATTGATTGTCCGGATTTTGAAATACAATCCCAATTTTACTGCGGATTTCCCATATCGTTTCACGAGTCAACTGTTGCCCATCAATATAAATCTCACCAGACTCAGGTTCTAAGAGACCATCCATCAAGCGTACAACGGTAGATTTCCCACTACCATTGTGCCCAACAATTGAAAGCCACTCCCCTTGTTTCACGTGAAACGAAACAGTATCAATTTGATACTCTTCTACTGTTTTATCGTATCGAAACGATACATTTTTTAGATTTATAATATGTTTCATTTACTTAAATGTGTCTTTAAAGAGATAGCTACTTCCCTTAAAGTAGTCATAACCAGAATAAATTGTAAAAATCAGTGCGATATAAAGTAATACTTGTCCTGGAAGGGTTAAGTGACAAAGCAAAAAGATAATGGCAAACATTTGGCTAAAGGTCTTAATTTTACCTGGCATAGCTGCGGCAAGCACTGTACCGCCTGTCTCAACAAGCAGAAGACGCAAACCAGTAACAGCTAACTCACGACAAATAATAACAGCTGCAATCCAAGCAGGAACCATTTTTAATTCGATCATCATGATGAAGGCTGACATAACCAATAATTTATCTGCCATTGGATCGGCAAATTTCCCAAAATTACTAACCACATTCCATTTTCGTGCAAGGAAGCCATCTAAATAATCTGTAATACTTGCAATTGCAAAAATAACTGCTGCTACAATATGGCCAAGATAAGAATGGCTTAGACTTAAAATGGCAATAAAAATAGGAATCATCACAACTCGAATTAATGTCAACGCATTAGGAATATTTTCTTTTTTCATACTTCCTCCAAAAAATAAACTATCTTTACAGCTGTTTTACTCACGCTGTAAACTTATAAAAATATACGATATAAATCACAAATCCAAGAATAGCAAAGCTAACTAGTAGATAATACAAGATCGGTAACCAGCTTGTTTTCTGCCTTAATTTTCTTGAATGAAGCTCTTCATCATCTACTAAGATTTCCTCATCAAATAACAACTCTTTTCCTTCACGAAAAGCTGTCAATAAAATGGATTCATCTAATCCCAAAGCCCACGATAGCTTCTTTAAATAGATTTGGGCGTAAAAGGGACTCGGTAGTAAATCAAACTCATCGTTTTCCAACGCTTCTATATAAGGAGCTTCTATAGCTGTCTTTTTTGACACATCCTGTAAACTTAAATGTAAATTAACTCTTGACAATCTCAACACTTGACCAATCGTTCTCTTCTTCATATTTTCCCTTCTTGACACATTGTTTACTACTTCTGAAAAATCATATAGTCAACCATCTCAGACTGATCAATGAATTGATGTCCTAATTTGATAATATCTTGTAAACTAATACCCTGTAAAATCTTTGGAAGATCATAGGAAGTGCTACCATCTGAAAAATATTCAAACTGAGTCGCACTATACTCAAGCGAATTTAAACCCTGTAAAAAATCACCAAACATTTCGCTTTTAATCGTATCTAAATGTTCCTGATTCACATCTGGATCCTTATCAAATTGTTTGATGGCTGACCTAAATTGATGAGATAGAGAAACTGGTTCTTGGGTATCCATTGTCAAAATAACAAAATGAAAGACTTCCTCAACCTCTACTTCTAGTGTCAAGGAGTTGTCAATTTTACCAGCTTCATATAAACTTTGAAAACGTTGTGAAGTCCACCCAAACATCATCGAAAATAATAATTTCAGCATTAATTTATAACGAAATTTTTCCTCTTCCTTGATGACATCATTCCCTCGAATTCCAATTGCCAACTTAGGACTGGCAACGTCCATTCTACAGGATTGATTCAATTTTACTTCGTTTTTTTCTACAGGAAATCGTTCTACCTGGATTGAAGGCTGAAGGGGAAGTTGATCATATTCGTTTACAACTTGTAATACTGCATCAAGATCAAAGTTTCCAATCACTAATAGATGCATCTGAGTTGGATGATAGAATAAATCAAAGTTCTCACGGAGATTGTCTATTGTAATGTCAGAAATTGACTCTCTTGTTCCAGCAATATCATCTGCTAACGGTGTTCCAGGATATAGGTTTTCTAAGGCACCAAAAAATAATCGATAATCTGGACTATCTTGATACATTCCTATCTCTTGTTGAATAATCTCTCTTTCCTTAGCAACTGATTTTTCTGTAAAAGAAGCTTTTGAGACCATCTCCAATAACAACTTGATATTTTCAGAGACCCTTGAGGTTGTTGAGAAAAGATAGCTGGTTTTTGTAAAACTTGTAAAGGCATTACTTTCCGATCCTAATTGAACGAATTTTTTTAGAAAATCTTGACCTTTCTCATCTTCAAACACTTTATGTTCCAAAAAGTGAGCAATTCCTGCAGGATATTGTTTTTCTTCACCATTAACTAAAATTCGTGTATCCACCGAACCAAACTTGGTTGTAAGCATCCCATAGGTTTCATAATAATCTTCTTTTGGAATTAAATGAATGGTCAAGCCGTTTGACAAACGTGTAAAGTAAACCTGCTCACCTACGGCTTCATAATATTTTTCTTTAATTTTCAATCTTTACACTACTTTCCTTCCATAAAATAAACCGACTGCAAATTAATTGTTTTTGCCGTTTCGATAATTTCTTCTTTACTAACCTTATTGATAGCTTCTAACCATTCCTCTAAAGAAAGAACCTTTGTTCCTAGGATCGTTTTCAGGTATTCTCTTTCGATTAATGTGTTTTGTCGATCCTGGGCTAATAAAGTCGTATTCACCAACATGTCTTTTGTCAATTGAAGTTCAGATTCTGTAAACTTTCCTCGTTTTAAATCATTCAACTGCCTCATAATCATGGTCATTACCTTGGTGCGATGTTCTTTATCAATACCAGCAAAAATTCTCATAAAGCCTGTAAAAATATCGAAATGGCTAGAGATGGTATAAGCAAGACCTTCTTTTTCACGAACTATTTGAAAAAGTCTCGAGTGCGAGAAAGCTCCCAACATCCCATTTAACACAACTAAGGGAATATGAAGAGGATCTCCATACTGGGTAGAAAAATGGTAGCCTAATTCTAAAATAGATTGTTGATTTTGCTTTTGCTCTAATTTCTCGCGAACTACATTTGAAAAAGTTTGTTGATAGTTGATAGACAAGTTGTTATCACGTGGTTTGAATTCAAACTGGTTTACTCGATCCACAATAGCAACTTCATTAAAATCACCTACGAAAAAGAAGTCAATATTATCGAAATGAAGCATCTGATGAAACTGTGAGAGAGTGGTTTGAGCGGTCTCTTGTCTTACTAAATCAACTTTTCCCAATCTTGACATTCTGATAGTTTCATCTTCGAAAAATAGTTGATTCAATTGTCCATGCGCATAATAATAAGGCTCTTCAATCTCAGATTCCAAGTCTGAAATCGTATTTTTCTTTTCAACTTCAAAAGTCTCAAAATCAAAGTGATCATCTACTACTAAAGGTGAAAAGAAGACAGTTTCTAGAATATCCAAAATCTCATCTGTCAGTACATTTTTCTTACTCAAAAAATCATCGCGTACAAAGGAAATATTCAAATCGACATAGTGAACGGGCCCTCTTTTAGAAATTGAAGTAGACAATTCTACTCCGTACAGACTCGCTAATTTTTCACGGAATAATTGTGAGGTTGGATATTTTTGGTTTGCAGTTTCCATCATACAAGCTACTAAAACACGTGCAGCCACTGTATTTTCATTCAATAGCGCTGTAAACCGGACCTTAATTTTATTTGTTTTAAATTTTTTCGACTGAAGAAAGTGAAGATTCACACCCTTAACTAATTCCATTTTCATCCTCGTTCTAATCAATAGTAACTTTCATTATAACACGAAATCACGCTAAAATCCTAATTCAAACTGAGAAAAAAGGTTCTCACTTCACTCAAGATTCTCTACCCTAGAAAAACTAAAAATATGGTATAATAACACGCAAAGAGGTGAACTATGAATTACAAATTATTTGATGACTTTATTACATTACAAGCAATCTTAAAAGAACTCGGTATTATACAGAGTGGTGGTGCAATCAAAGCCTTTCTTCAAGAAAAAGAAGTCTTTGTTAATGGTGAATTAGAACAACGGAGAGGCCGTAAACTTCGTGTCAATGATAAAATTGACATCCCTGAACTGAACATTATTATCACCATTCTCCAACCTTCTCCAGCAGAAATAGAAGAGCATCTTAAAGAGAAGGAAGAAAAGGAACGTGTGGCTAAACTTGTCAAGCAACTCAATCAACAACAAAAAAAACAACCGACAAAGACTAACAAAAAAGAAAAAGCAATTCGCTTTCCTGGTATCTCGTAATGTGGTTAAAACAGTTATCCATTCAACATTTTCGTAATTACCAAGAACTTGAAGTTGAATTTCATCCTGGCTTGAATATTTTCTTAGGACAAAATGCTCAAGGAAAAACCAATATTCTCGAATCGATTTATTTTCTGGCCTTAACCAGAAGCCATCGAACACGAAATGATAAAGATCTCGTCTACTTCGAATCCACAGATTTTAAAGTTTCTGGTCTATTACAAAGAGAAACTGGACCGCTTCCATTAGAAATTTCCTTAACACCAAAAGGTCGGATGACTAAAGTCAACCATCTAAAACAAGCTAAATTATCAAACTATATTGGTCATATGAATGTCGTCCTTTTTGCACCGGAAGATTTACAGTTAATCAAAGGGGCTCCAGCAGGACGTCGAAAATTTATTGACATTGAATTGGGACAGATGAAACCTATTTATCTATCCGATTTATCTCAATACAACCATGTTCTGAAACAAAGAAATAGCTATCTAAAAAATTCCGAAAAAATTGATGAAATATTTTTGGACGTATTAGATTCACAACTCGCTAGTTTTGGAAGTCGCGTCATCCACCATCGACTGGATTTTATACAAAAATTACAAGCTAAATCCAAAGAAAAACACGCTCTACTTTCTAACAACAAGGAAGACCTGACAATTCAATATCAGTCAACTGTTTTTTCAGAAGAAATAGATGATTTAGAAGAGCAATTTTTCCGTATGTTGAAAAAAAATCGCCAAAAGGACCTTTTTAGAAAAACAACAAGCATTGGACCCCACAGAGATGATTTGGCATTCTTTATTAATGAAATGAATGCAAATTTTGGTAGTCAAGGCCAGCATCGGAGTGTTGTTCTTTCTTTAAAATTAGCAGAAATCGAATTAATGGAAGAAATCACTAGAGAAAAGCCAATTTTACTACTTGACGATGTTATGAGTGAGCTTGACAATTATCGTCAACTTCAACTTCTTGAAACTATCTCCAATAGTATTCAGACATTTATTACAACGACAACTCTTGATCATTTAAAAGAGCTACCCGAAGAATTAAAAATTTTCACCATTCAATCTGGACATATCAAAACAACACCTTGACAATATTGTCAAGGTGTTGTTAATTATATTTACATTTTTGTAAACTTATTGTGCTGAGTAGTTAGGTGCCTCATTTGTGATTTGTACATCATGAGGGTGACTTTCTTTCAATCCTGCGCCACTCATTTCAACAAATTGAGCATGATCGTGTAAATCCTGAATAGTTGCTGCACCAACATATCCCATACCTGAACGGATACCACCGATCATTTGGAAGACCATATCTGCTACGGAACCTTTATAAGCAACACGTCCTTCAATTCCTTCAGGGACCAATTTATTGGCTTCATTGACAGATCCTTGGAAATAACGGTCACTCGAACCTTTC
Organism: Streptococcus sp. OMI870; assembly: GCF_047460295.1. Classification (NCBI taxonomy): domain Bacteria; kingdom Bacillati; phylum Bacillota; class Bacilli; order Lactobacillales; family Streptococcaceae; genus Streptococcus; species Streptococcus sp. OMI870. The sequence goes on along the minus strand of NZ_JASHGM010000005.1, from coordinate 28,746 downwards.
TTCATTGCTGCAATAGAACCCATACCTCGATAGGTTTTAAATTTACGACCTTGGAAGATTTCTGTTTCACCTGGTGCTTCATCTGTGCCTGCAAGCATTGATCCAAGCATGACCGCATTACCACCAGCTGCAAGAGCTTTGACGATATCTCCTGAATACTTAATACCACCATCAGCAATGATAGTTTTACCATATTCACGAGCTACGGCAGCTGCATCATAAATTGCAGTCACTTGAGGAACACCAACCCCTGCTACAACACGAGTTGTACAGATAGAACCTGGTCCAATTCCGACTTTAACAACGTCTACCCCTGCATCAAATAACGCACGAGCGCCTTCAGCTGTTGCAATATTTCCAGCGATCAAGGTACGATTTGGGAAATGAGCACGAATTTCTGCAATTTTACGAAGAACCCCAGCAGAATGTCCATGGGCAGTATCGATAACAATTGCATCTGCACCTGCTTCAAAAAGGGCTTCTGCACGTTCAAAGGTATCTGAAGTAACCCCTACGGCACCAGCTACAAGCAAACGACCAAATTCATCCTTAGCTGCATTTGGGAACTCAATAACTTTTTCAATATCTTTGATCGTAATCAAACCAGAAAGACGACCATTTTCATCTACTAATGGTAATTTTTCAATGCGGTGTTCTTGTAGAATACGCTCAGCTGTTTCCAAATCAGTACCAACTGGTGCAGTCACCAAATTTTCACTTGTCATGTGATTTGAAATAGGTTGATTGTAATCAGAAATAAAACGCAAGTCGCGATTCGTAAGAATACCAACTAATTTACGATTTTCAAGTGTTTCAACGACTGGAACACCACTGATTCGGTATCGTCCCATAAGCTCATTTGCTTCTGAAATTGTATGAGACGGGGTCAAATAGAAAGGATCAATAATAACACCATTTTCAGAACGTTTTACCTTCCGTACTTCATCTGCCTGTTGCTCAATTGACATGTTTTTATGGATCACACCAAGTCCACCAGCACGTGCCATAGCAATTGCCATTTGACTTTCCGTCACTGTATCCATAGCAGCAGTAATGATTGGGATGTTCAAGCGTAAATTACTTGCTAATTGTGTACTTAAATCTGCATCATTAGGCAATACGTGACTTTCTGCTGGAATCAAAAGCACGTCATCGAATGTGAAACCTTTTTTTAAAAACTTTGTGTCCCAATTAGACATTAGCTGGATCCTCTTTTCTTTTTTTTGAGCAAGGCTCGAATTTTTATTGTTAATATCATACCATTCTATCGCAATTTGTCAATCATTTATTGGCAAATTACAAAGGAACCGGCTAGAATATAACTCTATAACATTTTAGAGTAACTATTTTTTGAAATACGTAATACCCATGGCAGATTTTACTTCATCTAACGTTTGAGCTGCTACATTTCGAGCGCGCTCACTTCCTTTTTCAAGAATAGAGTATACTTCCCCCATATCCTTTGCAAACTCAAGGCGTCTTTCACGAATCGGTCTTAATTCACGATCTAAAATTTCTAAAAGATACCGTTTAGTTTTTACATCACCAAGTCCACCACGTTGATAGTGTTCTTTCATTTCTGCAATTTCATCTGCATCTTCTGGTCGACCAAATACATCCAAGTAATGAAACACCATATTACCTTCTATTTTTCCTGGATCTTCTACTTTAATATGATCAGGATCGGTATACATACTCATCACTTTTTTCTTTAAAGTATCCGCATCATCAGCTAGGTAGATTCCATTATTCAAGGATTTAGACATTTTAGCATTTCCATCTAAACCAGGTAAGCGTCCTGCTGCTTCATTTTCGGGATAAATTCCTTCAGGTTCCACCAAAGTATCTGTATTGTATGCATGGTTAAAGGAACGAACAATCTCACGAGTTTGTTCGATCATTGGCTTTTGGTCATTTCCTACTGGAACAAAATTCGCTTTAAATGCTGTAATATCAGCTGCTTGCGAAATAGGATATACCAAAAATCCTGTAGGAATACTCTCACCAAAACCTTTTTGAGAAATCTCGGTTTTTACAGTTGGATTTCTTTCAAGTCGCGCCAAAGATACCAAATTCATATAATACATGGTCAATTCTGCTAATTCAGGAATCTGACTTTGAATAAAAATCGTTACTTTTTCAGGATTTAGGCCAGCAGCTAGATAATCTAAAGCAACATTGCCAATAGACTCTACTATAGTTTTTGGATCTTTTGCATGATCTGTCAAAGCCTGCTGGTCTGCTAGAAAAACAAACATATTATATTCATCTTTATTTTGTAGTAAAACGCGATTTTTTAAAGAACCAACATAGTGGCCAATATGAAGTTTTCCTGTTGGTCTATCTCCTGTCAAAATGATGGGTTTTGTCATACTCTTCTCCTTAATCGTTATCCTTATCATTATAGCACTTTCTAGTTGAAAATGTTAGTCTCTCCTCTATGTTTGTGACAAAACAACACTTTACTATCTTGTCAACTAAATTTACAAAGTTGTAAAAATAAATTGACAGTAAAAAAGTTGAATTTTCCTCTTTTTTCTAGTAAAATGAAGACATTATAGAAAGAGGAGAAAATCATTGCTTACAGTATCAGACGTCTCACTACGTTTTAGTGATCGAAAATTGTTTGACGATGTCAATATCAACTTTACAGAGGGAAATACATACGGTCTCATTGGGGCCAATGGTGCCGGAAAATCAACCTTTTTAAAAATTTTAGCTGGAGATATCGAACCAACCACTGGTCATATTTCTCTTGGTCCAGATGAACGTTTGTCCGTTTTGCGTCAAAATCACTTTGACTATGAAGACGAACGGGTCATCGATGTTGTCATTATGGGAAATGAAAAGCTCTACAACATTATGAAAGAGAAAGATGCTATCTACATGAAAGAAGATTTTTCTGATGAAGACGGCGTCCGTGCAGCTGAACTTGAAGGTGAATTCGCAGAACTTGGTGGATGGGAAGCGGAAAGCGAAGCTTCTCAATTGCTACAAAATCTAAATATTTCTGAAGATCTTCACTATCAGACTATGAGTGAGTTAGCAAATGGTGAAAAAGTGAAAGTTCTCTTAGCTAAAGCCCTCTTTGGTAAACCAGATGTCCTTCTTTTGGACGAGCCGACCAACGGTCTGGATATTCAGTCTATTACATGGTTAGAAGATTTTCTGATTGATTTTGAAAATACTGTTATCGTTGTTTCCCATGACCGTCACTTTTTGAATAAAGTCTGTACCCATATGGCGGATCTAGACTTTGGAAAAATTAAACTATACGTCGGAAACTATGATTTCTGGAAGGAATCTTCTGAACTGGCTGCTAAATTACAAGCAGATAGAAATGCAAAAGCCGAAGAAAAAATTAAACAATTGCAAGAGTTTGTCGCACGATTCTCGGCCAACGCTTCAAAATCAAAACAAGCAACATCGCGTAAAAAAATGCTTGACAAGATCGAACTAGAAGAGATTGTACCATCTAGTCGAAAATACCCATTTATTAACTTTAAAGCGGAACGAGAAATCGGAAATGATCTCTTGACAGTTGAAAATCTCTCTGTCAAGATCGATGGAGAAACCATCCTTGACAATATCAGCTTTATCTTACGTCCTGGTGATAAGACTGCTCTAATCGGACAAAACGATATTCAAACAACTGCATTAATCCGTGCATTGATGGATGATATTGAATACGAGGGAACTGTCAAGTGGGGAGTCACTACTAGTCGATCTTATCTACCGAAAGATAATAGTCGAGACTTTGCGGGTGGAGAAAGCATTCTCGATTGGCTTCGTCAATTTGCAAGTAAAGAAGAAGATGACAACACGTTCCTTCGTGGTTTCCTAGGACGCATGCTATTTTCTGGTGACGAAGTTAACAAGTCTGTCAACGTCTTGTCAGGAGGAGAAAAGGTTCGTGTCATGTTGTCAAAATTGATGCTCCTTAAATCAAACGTTCTAGTTTTAGATGATCCTACCAATCACTTAGATTTGGAGTCTATCTCAAGTTTGAATGATGGATTAAAGAATTTTAAAGAATCCATTATCTTTGCCAGCCACGACCATGAATTCATTCAGACACTTGCCAATCACATTATCGTTCTCTCAAAAAATGGTGTGATTGACCGCATTGATGAAACCTATGATGAGTTTCTTGAAAATGAAGAAGTTCAAGCAAAAGTGAAAGAACTTTGGAGTCAATAATAAAAATAAAGAGCCCTGAAATAATAATTTCAGGCTCTTTCAGTAGAAATATATGAATAAAACAAAGCTAAAAACATCCCTTTTTATAGTATCTTCTTTCCTGATTCCAGCTATTATTATGTTCTTTATTTACCTCTCACAAGGAATCTACTGGAACAGTGATACATCCCCATTATTAGGAGATGGGTATCATCAGTATGTCATTTTTGATACCACACTTCGAAATATTTTACATGGGACAGATAGCCTATTTTTCAGTTTTCAAAGTGGATTAGGCATTAATTTCTATGCACTCAGTAGCTATTATCTAGGAAGTTTCTTTTCTCCTCTTGTATACTTCTTTGATGCGCAATCCATGCCAGATGCTGTTTATCTCGTCACACTTCTGAAATTTGGAGCAATTGGGTTAAGCACCTATGTTAGTCTACATGGAATGTTTTCTAAAATCCCTAGATTCCTGGTTCTTACCCTTTCAACATCATTTGCTTTGATGAGCTTTGCTATCAGTCAGCTTGAAATAAAAACCTGGTTAGATGTTTTTATCCTAGCACCATTAATTCTTTATGGATTCAAAAAACTAATTTATAGCGAAGGAGAGATTCTCTACTTTGTTAGTTTGACTATTTTGTTTATCCAAAATTATTATTTTGGATTCATGATGTCTATTTTTCTTATTTTATGGTACTTGACACAATTGTCATGGCATATCAAAAAAATTGGGAAACGTTTCTTTCACTTTGTGATGGTATCCCTTTTATCGGTTATCACAAGTCTAGTAATGTTATATCCTACCTTCTTAGATTTACGAACTCATGGAGAAAATTTTTCAAAGGTTGACACTATCTTTACAGAAAAAAGCTGGTATCTCGACGTCTTTGCTAAAAATTTTATTGGCAGCTTTGACACTACCAAATATGGATCAATCCCAATGATCTATGTGGGACTATTCCCGCTTTTACTAGCGATTACCTTTTTCTTTGTAAAGTCGATCAAGTTTCACGTGAAACTTTCTTACTTTATACTCTTGACCATTCTTATTTTGAGTTTTCGTTTTCAATTATTAGATCTCCTTTGGCAAGGTATGCACGCGCCAAATATGTTTCTTCATCGATACTCCTGGATCTTTTCTTTAACGATTATTCTGATGGCAGGAGAAGTTTTAAATCGAATAGAAGAGCTTACCTGGATTCGGTTTAGTCTCGCTAGTTTTGTCCTCTTCCTAGGATTTGGAGCAACTGTCCTTTACAGAAATCACTATAAATTTTTGGATGCTGTCAATTTCATTGTTACTTTTGAATTTTTAGTCGCCTTCTATTTAGTCTGTTTAGGATTCATTCTTAAAAAAATACCACCAAGACTTTTCTATCTTTCGATTCTTTTTTTCTCCATCTTTGAATTATCGGTAAATAGCTATTATCAAATGAAAGGTATTGCAAACGAATGGGTATTTGCTTCTCGATCATCCTACGATCGCGACTTAAAATCTATTCAAACCTTGGTAAGTGGGAACACAGACTCAAACTATCGGACTGAGATTCTACATCCCCAAACTGGTAATGATAGTATGAAGTATGGTTATAATGGTATCTCTCAATTTTCATCTGTACGAAATACGGATACTAGCTCAACATTGGACAAGCTTGGATTTAAATCTGAAGGAACCAACCTCAACCTTCGATACCAAAACAATTCCATTTTAATGGATAGTCTATTTGGTGTTCGCTATAACTTAAGCCAACAACCTGTTCAAAAATTTGGATTTAAAGAGATTGCAACGAAAAATGGAATCTCACTTTCAGAAAATGAATATGCCTTACCAATCGCATTTTTGACAGCTAAGCCTTATCAACATACTTCCTTTACAAATTTAACACTTGATAACCAAACACGATTCATCCACCAAATCACAGATGAAAAATATAAATTTTATAAGAAATTAAATATTCTCTCGCATACTTCACAAAATACTACATCTTCGTTGCAAACTGCAAAAATTGAAGAAGATAGTCATCTATCTTACGCAAGTATTCAATATGAAGTAACGGTTCCTGCCCATAGTCAACTGTATGTCAATGTTCCAAATTTACATTTTTCAAATGATGATCGAAAAGATATTGAAATCAGCTACAATGGACAGACCCAACGCTATACCATTGATAATGCCTTTCCATTCTTTTCTATTGGCCATTTTGACACAGAGGAAACGGTTACTATTCGTATAAGTTTTCCAGAAAATTCGACGGTTTCCTTTGATACACCAGAATTTTTTGCTCTAAATCTCGACCAATATACACAAGCTATCACCACCATTCGTCAGCAAGAAGTTGCTATTCACAAAAAGAAGAATAAAGTGGTAGCAGCTTATAACGCAAATAGAGATACTACCCTTATTTTTACATTGCCTTATGATAAAGGTTGGTCAGCTAAACAAAATGGAAAACCTATCAAAATTCAACGTATCCAGAAAGGATTGATGGGAGTTCGTGTTCCGAAAGGATCAGGAACAGTTACTTTAACATTTGTTCCTCAAGGCTTCATAGAGGGACTCATTGCCTTTTTCGTTGGAATTATTCTCTTTTTCCTCTATGAATGGAGACAAATAAAAAAGCGAAAAACTGAGAAGTAGAAACATGATTCACTGATAAACAAAAAGCTAGGATAATTGCTATCCTAGCTTTTTCAAAATAAAAAACACCCAAATGGGTGCTATACTAGCTCCGCCAGTAGGACTCGAACCTACGACATCATGATTAACAGTCATGCGCTACTACCAACTGAGCTATGGCGGAATGAGATATAGTCCGTACGGGATTCGAACCCGTGTTACCGCCGTGAAAAGGCGGTGTCTTAACCCCTTGACCAACGGACCATATATTCATTAACAGAACATATCCCATTATATCAGAATTTAACTAATTGTCAAGCACTAAATTCTAAATTTTCTTCTTCAATTAATTTTTTGACACGTTTGATGTTACTTCTTGAAATCGGACAAGAATAACCTTCTTTCAACAGCAGGTGTTTCTTTTTCTTATCCATGCCAATGATCATACTTCTATTCACAAGATAAGATTGATGGGGGCTAAAATATCTATTTTCCACATCTTTCTCCAAGACATCTGATAAACTTCCGGCAATTTCTTTTTGAAAATTTTTCCCAACCAAGTTTAATTTATAAGCTGAACCTACAGTCTCAATATAAAGAATATCCTTAAATGGAATTTTAATTTTTTTATCTTTAAAGTTATATTCAAAATAATCTGTTAAATCATCATTCCTAATTTGAATGCTTGTCAAGTACTCAATACACTCCTTTAATTTTGATCGAAATAGATCTTCATTCAAATTTTTATCAATAAAATCCAAAGCAGATACTTTATAACGATAGGTAATAGAAGCAAATTCCGATTTTGTAGTTATAAAAACAATAATAGCATAAGGATTTGCTTCTCGTATTTTTTGAGCAATTTCCAGACCACAATACTCATTGTCTTGGATATGAATATCTAAAAAATATAATTGGTGGATATCCGAATGATGGATATAATTTTCAAATTCTGTGATTTTACCAGTAGAAATCACTTCAAGTTTTATTTCCAATTCCTTAGCAATTTCTTCGATATGTTTTTCTACCCGTATCTGTTGAGATAGTTCATCTTCTAATAAAAAAATCTTCATTCTTGTTCATATCCTCCGATCTTTAAAACTTGTAAAAAACGATTTCCTTGCAATTCTGTCTCTAAAAACATCGTTCCATAATTTGCTAAGATTTTTCTCACATTATTTAATCCTAGGCCTCTATTTTCTCCTTTTGTCGAATAGCCTTCTTCATATATTTTTCTAACATCAAAAGTGATTTCATTGGTTGTATTATGAATCACTAAGTAAACAATCTTTGAAATAGAGAAAATAGCAATATGAACTTTCTTTTCTTCTGCTTCTTTTGAAGCTTCCAAAGCGTTTGTTACCAGAATTCCAACAATTCTCACGATATCTAATAAATCGACTGGTAGCTGCTCAATTGGCTCACTCGTTTCAAAAGTCATTTCAACCCCAGCATCTCTTGCGTCCAACCAACCTCGAATCAAAATACTTCGTAAAGCAGAATCTCTGATATTGACCAAGTTGAATCCTGATAATTCTTCTGTGTTTATCTTTTTATAACCTTTTTCCAATACTTCTCTATGAATTCTCTGTATTTCTGGAATATTTTCTTCCTCAATGGCTAAGGACATAGAAATAACTAAATTTCCCAAATCATGACGAAATCCCCTGACAATAGAATAGAGACTTTGAATTTCAGCCATATAGCGACTCATTTGTTGCTCAGAAAATTCTTTATACTCCAGTTCTAAATTTTTACGGTACTGATCTCGCTCGATTTTCATATGGAATAAGCTGACTACAAAAGAGAAAAAACAAATCGTTGCCAACATACTCCCAAAATTTTTAAATTGCGCTTGTTCACTAATCCATAAAGCAAAATTGATCACTACAAATATGGCAAAATAAACATAAATTAATCTCTTTAAATACTTTTCAAATTCCTCTTCATAAAAAGGAGTAAAATCAAATTCAAATAAGTCAATTAAATTCAAAATGATTACTAAAGAAACTAAACGAATAAACATATTGTAGACTATCGAGTACGCTGCTACAAAAGCATCTCCCAAAACTGAAGAGACAATAATCGTCAAAAAGGTTGCTGTTCCTTCAACTGCTAAATAAGTAAAAAAAGAATAAAAAATAGAACACAAGCGATTCGTTCGATTAGCATAATGATAATAAGGATACAAATAAGCTGGCCACAAGAGCATATTTAAATCGGAGAGTTGAATATTTGAAAATAGAGTCACATCTAAAAATACTAGAAGACTTTCAAAAAGAAGAACAAAGGTACCTAAAAGAAAGATAAATGAAAATTGATGTTCCTGATAGATTTTTTCGTCCACTAATGCAAACGTCAGAACAATGATCCCTCCTAAAAGAAAAGACAAAACTAATGACTGAATCACTCAAACTCTCCCACTCTCTATTTTCTATTTTATTATACTTTAGTATTATTATAAAAAAATAAAATTTTATATACAAAAAATTATAATATAAAATAGCCTAAAATTAAAGGGAATAGATAAAATTGTAATCTTTTTAATGTTTTTGTTACAGGATTGAAAACTATTTTACATAATTCATATAATCTATATTTTGCACTATATCGAGATGATTGATTATTTTTTAGCATGATTCCAATAAATTTATTTCATTGATAGCAAAGAAGTACAAAAAATTAGCATTAATGAAAAAATATACATTTTATACAAAAAAAGACGTAGTCAAAAACTACATCTTTCATCTGATCCCAGCAGGATTCGAACCTGCGACCGTTCGCTTAGAAGGCGAATGCTCTATCCAGCTGAGCTATGGGACCAAGCATACTTCATTTTAGCAGAAAAAGAAGGGAGCGTCAAGGTTATTTATGGTAGGGACTCCCCTGTTTGATCATAAATGCTCGATAAATTTGTTCAACCAATACTAATTTCATTAACTGATGCGGAAGAGTAAGCTGTCCAAAACTCATTAAGAGATTGCCTCTTTGTTTCACTTCTATAGACAAACCAAGACTGCCACCGATGACAAACGTGAGATTTGAATACCCTGATGTCATGATCTGGTCGATTGTTTGACTAAATTTTTCTGAGGGAAATTGTTTTCCTTCGATGGCCAAGACGATTACATATTCCTTATCTGAAATTTTCGAAAGAATCCGTTCTCCCTCTTTTTCAAGGATTTGTTGATTTTCAAGTTGACTAGCACGATCAGGCGTTTTTTCATCAACTAATTCAATCTGTTCTACTTTTGCAAATCGACCAAGTCTTTTTATATATTCTGCAATGCCGTCTTTTAGATATTTTTCTTTTAATTTTCCAACAGTTATCAATTTGATTTTCATCATTCTATTGTAGCATATTTCTTCAATTCCACAAATAATCCACAGAAATAGAAAGGGAAAGCCTTCTCTAAAGACTATTTTAAGGCCAATGATCAACTGTTTTCTACAAGTTATCCACATTTTGTGGATAACTTTATTTATTTAAGTTATAATTAAGAAAGTTTTTCTATACTCTAGACAATTTGATATTCTTAGGAGGAAAATATGAAATCTTCATTCAATTTACTAAAAAAAGTTGGGAATATAGCCCTTATTTTTATTGTAGGTCTTCTAGGTGGGATTCTTGGAACCTTTTTAACCTTACAAACATCTCGTTCTTCTACTTCAAATACTGAAAGTAAGCAAGTCCACTCAACCACTGTTAAAACAGCTTACAAAAATACAACCTCAACCAGTGAAGCTGTCGATAAAGTGAAAAATGCTGTGGTTTCTGTGATCACTTATTCTGATTCTTCAAATCAAGGTTTGTTTGAAAAAGAAGACAATTCTGACTCACAAATTTCTAGTGAAGGTTCTGGAGTCATTTATAAAAAAGAAGGAAAATATGCCTACCTTGTTACCAATACCCATGTGATCAATGGAGCTAAAAAAGTAGATATTCTTTTAGCAGATGGGAATAAAGTCCCTGGAGAAGTAGTTGGTTCAGATGTCTATTCTGATATTGCTGTGGTGCGTATTAGTGCAGACAAGGCAAAGGCAGTAGCTGAATTCGGAGATTCCGACCAATTAACAGTAGGTGAGACTGCGATTGCAATCGGTAGCCCTCTTGGAACAGATTATGCCAATTCTGTTACCCAAGGGATTATTTCTAGCCAAGGTCGCAATGTAAAATTGAAAGCTGATAATGGTCAAAATATCTCTACACGAGCTTTACAAACAGATGCAGCCATCAACCCAGGAAACTCTGGAGGTCCGTTAATCAATATTCAAGGACAGGTCATTGGGATTACCTCAAGTAAAATTTCAAATAACGGGCAAACTTCAGTAGAAGGAATTGGATTTGCAATCCCTGCGAATGATGTTGTCAATATTATCAAGCAACTAGAAGAAAAAGGGAAAGTGGTTCGACCAGCTCTCGGAATCCAAATGTTGGATCTCTCCAATCTTTCAACTTCTGATTTAAGCCAATTAAAACTTCCTGAAAAAATTTCTGGAGGAGTACTGGTTCGTTCAACCCTTGAAAACATGCCTGCTTCAGATAAATTACAACGCTACGATGTGATCACAAAAATTGATGATACAACTATAGAGTCAACTGCAGATTTACAATCTGCCCTCTATTCTCACCAAATCAATGATACGATCAAGGTCACTTTCTATCGTGATGGAAAACAACAAACAACTTCTATCAAGTTGACAAAATCAACTGATGATCTAAGTGAGTAAACTCTGTCTTCTTGACATACTTGTAAACACAACTTTACGAAATTGTAAAGGTGTGTTATTCTATTCATAAGATGGAAAAATTAGAACATATAGCGGTAAAGGAGATTCGAACCAATCCTTTCCAACCAAGAAAAGTATTTGACCAAGAAAAATTAGAAGAATTAGCTCATTCAATCAAGGAAAATGGCTTGATTCAACCTATTATTGTCAGAAAATCTCCGATTATTGGTTTTGAATTACTTGCAGGTGAAAGACGTTTTAGAGCTTCGAAGATTGCTGGATTAGAAGTGGTTCCTGCGATTATTAAAGAGTTAACGGATCAAGAAATGATGCGACAAGCCATTATCGAGAATCTTCAACGAGAAGATCTCAATCCAATTGAAGAAGCTATCTCCTACCAGAAGTTAGTTGATCACGGCTATAAGCACGACCAAATCGCTCAATTTATGGGGAAATCCAGACCCTATATTAGCAATATGCTCCGCTTGTTACAGCTATCTCCCTCTGTTCAAGAAGCTGTGATTCAACATGATATTTCTTCGGCTCACGCGCGTGTTCTCGTTCCTCTTGATGAAGAAGAGCAAGGTTTTTGGTTGAAGAAAATCAAAGAGGACCATTTAAATGTTCGGACATTAGAGAACAAAATCAGTTCGAAAAGAAAGCAAAAAAAGAAGAAATCTAAGGAAACTTTCCTACTAGAAGAGGAAAAAAGACTGAAAAAAATATTAGGGACAGAAGTTAAGATACATTCCTCTTCGCAACATAAAGGAACTATCCAAATTTCTTTTTCAAGTCTTGATGAATACCAACGAATTATCAACAGCCTAAAATAAGGCTGTTATTTTTATTTTTCTATTGACAAGCTTTTCCACCACAAAAACCTTTAACAAATGCTAGCAAAATCAGGATATTTTCTAGTTATCCCCACTTTGTGGATAACTGTTAGAAACACTGTGAATTAGTTTCCACAGATTGTGGAAAAGTTTACTTTTATAATTTACTTTCTTGAAATTTAGCCTGTGGAAAACTATTTTCGTTTGTGGTAGAATAGGATTAAGTATGATTTGATACAATTCAAGAAAAGGAGGGAAGTCTGATAGTGACACAAGAAGAACAATTTTGGTCTCGTTTTTTAGAATTAGCCCAATTACAACTAAAAGATAGTGCATATGATTTTTTTGTCGCAGATTCAAAATTAGTCAAAATCGAGGGAGAAACAGCTACCATTTATCTCGATGGAAATTATAAAGAATTATTTTGGGAAACAAATCTGAAAAATGCTTTGATCACCGCCAGTTTTGAAATCTACAATACGGATTTGAAATTCCAATTTATTTTTGAAGATATCGAAGAACTTCCGAATAGTCATAGCAGTGAAATCAGGAGACTTTCTCCATCTAATATAGCGAATCAACCGCTACCTAAAATTGATACAGGTCTGAAATCAAAGTACACCTTTGATAATTTTGTGCAAGGAGATGGAAATATTTGGGCGAAAGCAGCAGCGCTTGCAGTTTCTGAAAATCTTGCAACAACATACAACCCTCTTTTTATCTATGGTGGACCAGGGCTTGGAAAAACTCATTTATTGAATGCAATTGGAAATCAAATTCTAGAAAATATTCCCAATGCTCGAGTGAAATATGTTCCAGCAGAAACCTTTATTAATGAGTTTTTAGAACACCTTCGATTAGGAGAGATGAAGACGTTTAAAAATACCTATCGAAGTCTTGATCTTTTATTGATCGATGATATTCAATCTCTTGGTGGGAAAAAAGTCACCACTCAAGAGGAGTTCTTTAATACCTTTAATGCCCTCCATAGCGATAACAAACAAATCGTCCTAACTAGCGATCGAAGTCCAGATCATTTGGATAGTCTTGAAGAGCGATTAGTTACTCGTTTCAAGTGGGGATTGACGCAAAATATTACACCACCTGATTTTGAAACTCGGATCGCCATCTTACGGAATAAAATTGAAGATCTAGACTATATTTTTCCTAACGATACGCTGGAATATCTAGCTGGCCAGTTTGATTCCAACGTCCGAGACTTAGAGGGTGCCTTAAATGATATTTCTTTGATGGCAAAGGTTAAAAAACTCAAAGAAATTACGATCGATGTAGCTGCTGAAGCTATTCGAGCTCGTAAAAACGATAGCAACCAAATGCTTGTCGTCCCAATTGAAAAAATTCAGGAGGCTGTAGGCGCTTTCTATGGAGTCAGTGTAAAAGAAATTAAAGGTTCACGAAGAGTTCAGAATATCGTCTTAGCACGACAAGTTGCCATGTACCTTTCAAGGGAAATGACAGACAACTCCCTTCCTCGAATTGGAAAAGAATTTGGTGGGAAAGACCATACGACCGTGATTCATGCTTATGAAAAAATAAAAAGTATGGTCGATACAGATGATAATCTTCGACTGGAAATTCAAAGTATCAAGAAAAAATTAAATTAATCTGTGGATAACTTTCTCTAAACTTCTAGGGGTTATGCACAAATTTTAAACAAGTAACTTTTCAAGTCGTAGACAGGATTCTGAGAGTTTTCCACAACTTCCACACACTCTACTATTACTATTAACTTACTAATTATAAAATAAATAAAAGGAATGACCATGATAAATTTCTCTATTAACAAAACTTTATTTTTACAAGCACTAAATACTACCAAAAGAGCCATCAGTTCAAAAAATGCTATCCCAATCCTTTCAACAATCAAAATAGATGTCACTCCAGAAGGAATTGCCCTGTCTGGATCCAATGGCCAAATTTCGATTGAAAACTTTATTTCTATCAAAGATGAAAATGCTGGTTTGTTGGTGACTTCTCCAGGTTCCATTTTATTAGAAGCAACTTTCTTTATTAATGTGATTTCAAGTTTACCAGATGTTACTTTAGATTTTAAAGAGATTGAACAAAAACAAGTTCTCTTAACAAGTGGTAAATCAGAAATTACACTTAAAGGAAAAGATGCAGATCAATATCCACGTATCCAAGAAATTACTGCAAGTAATCCATTAGTTTTGGAAACAAAATTATTAAAACAATTGATTAATGAAACGGCATTTGCAGCAAGTGTACAGGAGAGTCGTCCAATTTTGACAGGCGTTCACTTTGTTTTATCAGATCATACAGAGTTAAAAACAGTAGCAACAGACTCTCACCGTATGAGTCAAAAAGTGATTACACTGGAGAAAAATGGAGACAACTTTGATGTCGTCATCCCAAGTCGTTCTCTTCGTGAATTCACCTCTGTCTTTTCTGATGATATTGAAACAGTTGAAGTTTTCTTTGCCAATAATCAAATCCTCTTTAGAAGTGAACACATTAGTTTCTATACCCGTTTGCTAGAAGGAAATTACCCTGATACAGATCGTCTGATTCCAACAGAATTCAATACAGAGGCAACCTTTAATGTTGCTAACCTTCGATTTGCCATGGAGCGTGCACGTCTTCTTTCAAATGCAACTCAAAATGGAACGGTCAAATTAGAATTCAAAAATGGAGTGGTTTCTGCCCACGTTCATTCACCAGAAGTTGGACGAGTAAATGAAGAGATCGATACTAGCACTGTTTCAGGAGAGGATTTGTCCATCAGTTTTAATCCAACTTATTTGATTGAAGCGCTCAAAGCTATTGACAGTGAACAAGTTGTTATTCGTTTTATTTCTTCTGTTAGACCGTTTACATTGGTTCCAGAAGGAAATGAACAAGGGTTCATTCAATTGATTACGCCAGTTCGCACAAATTAATAAAGGTGAATCATCATGTATACGTTAGGTGATTTTGTAGAAATGAAGAAACCTCATGCTTGTGTGATAAAAGAAACAGGAAAAAAGGCAAATCGTTGGGAAATTACACGACTTGGTGCAGACATAAAAATTAAGTGTAGTAATTGTGATCATGTGGTCATGATGAGTCGCCATGATTTTGAACAGAAAATGAAGAAAGTATTATAAAAGGTTCAGTCACAAAAGTGACTGAACCTTTTATATTATTTTAATTCTTCAAATTTTCCATTTTTAACTTCTTTGAAACCACTTTGTTTCATCATATCAACAGTTGATTTGTAGCTGATATAGTCGACTTTTTTATCTTTTTGTGTCGTTACTAATTTCTTTTCAATTAACTGATCTAAGTCTGCCTTTTCATAATTTAGGGTTGTTTTTTCAACCATATAATCGTCTTTGTATTCAGCAGAGTGTGTGAATCCTTTGACATCCTTGTAGTCTTCATCGTATTTATCGATTATTTCCTTTAATTGATCTTTCGTAACTCCAGCCTCTTTGTAATAAACAGTAGTGATAGTTTGGTTACTGATCGCTTTATCCCCTTTATGTTCGATTGTAATACGAACGTCAGTTTTCTTCTCTTGGTTGATTCCCTGAAGATAGGATTTTTGAACAGATTGTTTTCCACAAGCTCCAAGAAGAAAGAGAGTAAAAATAGCAATAAAGGAAAGAAGGATAGATTTCCATGTTTGTTTTTTCATCAGAAAAACTCCTTTGTGATTTTTTAAATAGAGTATACCATATTTTTCATTTTCATACATTATAGTTTGAGGAAAAAACTAGTTTTGAAAGGAAATGAAATAGTCTATTTTTCATCACTTGTCTTTTGAATTGTGTTATAATAAGAGAGATTGAAATGTGAACGGAGAAAAAGAAAAATGGCATTAACAGCAGGTATCGTTGGCTTACCAAACGTTGGTAAATCAACCCTATTTAACGCAATTACAAAAGCAGGAGCAGAGGCTGCAAACTATCCCTTTGCGACCATTGATCCAAACGTCGGGATGGTAGAAGTTCCAGATGAACGTCTCCAAAAATTAACGGAAATGATCACTCCTAAGAAGACAGTTCCGACTACTTTTGAATTTACAGATATTGCTGGGATTGTGAAAGGAGCTTCTAAAGGGGAAGGACTTGGTAATAAATTCTTGGCCAATATCCGTGAAGTAGATGCTATTGTCCATGTAGTGCGTGCTTTTGATGATGAAAATGTCATGCGGGAGCAAGGTCGTGAAGATGCCTTTGTTGATCCACTAGCAGATATTGATACTATCAATTTAGAATTAATTTTAGCCGATTTAGAGTCTGTCAATAAACGATATGCGCGTGTAGAAAAGATGGCCCGTACGCAAAAGGACAAGGAATCCGTTGCAGAATTTAATGTTCTTCAAAAGATTAAACCGGTTCTTGAAGATGGCAAATCAGCTCGAACCATCGAATTCACAGAGGAAGAACAAAAAGTGGTGAAAGGACTTTTCCTTTTGACTACCAAACCAGTTCTTTATGTAGCAAATGTGGATGAAGATGTTGTTGCAGATCCAGACTCTATTGACTATGTGAAGCAAATTCGTGACTTTGCGGCAACAGAGAATGCGGAAGTCGTGGTGATTTCTGCGCGTGCTGAGGAAGAAATTTCTGAGCTAGATGATGCAGATAAACAAGAATTTTTAGAGGCGATTGGGCTAACAGAGTCTGGAGTTGATAAACTCACGCGTGCAGCTTACCACTTGTTGGGACTTGGCACTTATTTCACAGCTGGTGAAAAAGAAGTGCGTGCTTGGACCTTCAAACGTGGCATGAAAGCTCCTCAAGCAGCTGGAATCATCCACTCTGATTTTGAAAAAGGATTTATTCGTGCCGTTACCATGTCCTATGATGATTTGGTCAAATACGGTTCTGAAAAGGCTGTAAAAGAAGCAGGACGCTTGCGCGAAGAAGGAAAAGAATATGTTGTCCAAGACGGGGACATCATGGAATTCCGTTTTAATGTGTAAGATAGTTAAAAAAATGTAAAGGTTGGAAAAAAATATTTCCAACCCTTTTAGTGTTTTGAAAGGAAAGAGATGACGAAATTAATTGTTGGATTGGGAAATCCAGGTGATAAGTATTTTGAAACGAAACACAATGTAGGTTTTATGTTAATTGATCAAATGGCAAAGTCTTTAAATCTTACTTTCTCCCATGATAAGATTTTTCAAGCTGATATTGCCTCAACATTTTTAAATGGCGAAAAGGTCTATTTTGTAAAGCCAACCACTTTCATGAATGAGAGTGGAAAAGCAGTCCATGCCCTTCTGACTTATTATGGTCTGGATATTGAAGATCTTTTGGTTATTTACGATGATTTAGATATGGAAGTTGGCAAGATTCGTCTTCGAGCTAAAGGATCAGCTGGAGGTCATAACGGAATCAAATCGATTATTAATCATATTGGAACTCAGACTTTTTATCGAATTAAGATTGGAATTGGAAGACCTAAGCAGGGCATGTCAGTTGTTCATCATGTCTTAGGAAAATTTGATAAAGACGATTACATCACTATTCTACAAACAATCGATCGAGTAGAAGAAGCGGTTAACGATTACTTGGTAGAAGAAAATTTTGAAAGAAGCATGCAGAAATACAACGGGTAAGTAGATGAATGTAATTGATTTAGTGAGTCAAAACTCCAACCTTCTATCCTGGCAACAAGGTTTGCAAAAAAATAATAGGGAATTGATCTTAGGATTGTCTGCGACCACAAAGGCTATTGTAATGGCTTCAGCCTTTGATTCTATTGAAAAAGCAGTCCTCATCACTTCCAGTTATAACGAAGCAGAACGATTGGCCAGTGATTTTATTGCCTTACTTGGAGAAGAGAAAGTCCATACATTTTTGGGAGATGATAACCCTTTAGCAGAATTTGTTTTTGCTTCACAAGAAAGGCAATTTGCACGATTAGAGGCTTTGAACTTTTTATGTCAAGAGGATCGTCAAGGTATCCTTGTGACCAATGTGAGTGGTATCAAACTACTATTACCTTCTCCTAAAGTTTTTGCATCTAGTATTTTTAAATTGAAGGTTGGTCAAGAAATCGACTTAACTACCCTGAGTGAAACATTACAGAAGATTGGTTATCAAAAGGTGAGCCAGGTTTTGCAACAAGGGGAATTCAGTCTAAGAGGAGATATCTTAGATATCTTTGAGATCGAACAACTCCAACCTTATCGGATTGAATTTTTCGGAGATGAGATTGATGGAATCCGAATCTTTGACCCAGAAAGCCAGCGTTCTGTTGAAAATGTCGAAAGAATTCAACTCAAAGCAGTGAGTGATCTATTATTGCAAGAGGAAGATTTTATCCGTGGTCAGAATCAAATAGAACAATTGCAAGAACAGAGCACGAATGAAGCATTTAAATCTTATCTAGCCGAAATTCTAGGGGATATTTCTCAAAGGAAACTTCATCCGGATCTTAGAAAATTTATTAGTTTCTTTTATGAGAAACAATATACCCTATTTGATTATCTTCCTAAACATACTCCAGTTTTTTTAGATGATTATCAAAAAATAGCAGATCAAATAGCAAGATTTGAACTAGATGCAGCTAATCTCTTGACGGAAGATTTACATAAAAATCGAGCCTCTTCTCGTCAAGTGTATTTTGGTGATACCAGTACAATATTAAGAAAATATACACCTGCAACTTATTTTTCAAACTTTCAAAAAGGTTTGGGAAATCTGAGGTTTGATCATTTGTATCAATTTAATCAATACCCAATGCAGGAGTTTTTTGGACAATTTGATTTACTAAAAGAGGAAATTGAACGGTATCGAAAATCAAACTATACTGTTATTGTCCAAGCAAGTTCTCATCACAATCTTCAACAGCTCCATAAAAATTTAGAAGAGTATGGAATTCGATTAGATTATATCGATGGGGATGCGATCATCCCTCAAGCTAGTCAATTAATTGTTGGAGGACTAGCTCACGGTTTCCAATTTGTTGATGAAAAAATTGTCTACATTACAGAATCAGAGATTTATCAGAAAAAGATCAAGCGAAAGATTCGCAGACAAAATATTTCCAATGCAGAACGTCTAAAAAATTATAATGAACTGGAAAAAGGGGATTATGTTGTTCACCAAGTTCATGGTATTGGCCAATATTTGGGAATTGAAACGATTGAAATTTCTAGTGTCCATCGTGATTATGTTTCGATTCAATATCAAAATGGAGATCGCATCTCGATTCCTGTCGATCAGATTCAGATGTTGTCCAAATACGTTGCAAGTGATGGAAAAACGCCAAAAATTAACAAGTTAAATGATGGGCGTTTCCAAAAAACGAAGCAAAAGGTTCAGACCCAGGTGGAGGACATTGCAGATGATTTAATAAAACTTTATGCGGAACGTAGTCAATTAGAAGGTTTTGCCTATTCCAAAGATGATGAAAATCAAGAAGCATTTGAACAAGATTTTCCATATATTGAAACAGATGATCAATTACGTTCCATTGAAGAAATCAAAAAAGATATGGAATCAAATCGTCCGATGGACCGATTGCTGGTTGGAGACGTCGGTTTTGGGAAAACAGAGGTTGCTATGCGAGCAGCCTTTAAGGCAGTAAATGATCATAAACAAGTAGCAGTGCTGGTTCCTACAACTGTTCTTGCCCAACAACATTATGCCAATTTTAAGGAGCGTTTTGAATCTTTTGCAGTAGAGGTTGCTGTTTTAAGTCGTTTCCAGAGTAAGGCAGAGCAGAAAGAAACGCTTGAAAAATTGAAAAAAGGACGAGTGGATATTATTATTGGAACTCACCGGTTATTGTCCAAAGATGTTGTTTTTTCAGACTTAGGCTTAATCGTGATCGATGAAGAACAACGTTTTGGAGTGAAGCACAAAGAAACCTTGAAAGAATTGAAAAAAAAGGTGGATGTGCTTACCTTGACAGCTACCCCTATACCTCGAACTCTTCATATGTCTATGCTGGGAATTCGAGATTTGTCTGTCATTGAAACCCCTCCGACCAATCGGTATCCAGTGCAAACTTTTGTACTAGAGACCAATCCAACCATTATTCGAGATGCTGTATTGAGGGAAATGGATCGTGGAGGTCAAGTGTATTATCTTTACAACAAGGTAGATACGATTGAGCAAAAAGTATCCGAGTTAAAAGAGTTGATTCCAGAGGCTTCGATTGGATTTGTTCATGGCCAGATGAGTGAAGTTCGCCTGGAAAATACCTTGTTGGATTTCATTAATGGCGAATACGATGTCTTAGTGACGACAACCATTATTGAGACAGGTGTAGATATTCCAAATGCCAATACGCTCTTTATTGAAAATGCGGATCATATGGGACTTTCAACTCTTTATCAACTAAGAGGTCGTGTGGGACGAAGCAACCGAATTGCTTATGCTTATTTGATGTATCGTCCAGACAAATCTCTTACAGAAGTGTCTGAAAAACGTTTAGAAGCTATTAAAGGCTTTACTGAATTGGGGTCTGGATTTAAAATTGCGATGCGAGATCTATCAATCCGTGGAGCAGGAAATATTCTGGGTGCTTCTCAATCTGGTTTCATCGATTCAGTTGGTTTTGAAATGTATTCCCAATTGTTAGAAGAAGCTATTGCTAAAAAACAAGGCCAAGAGCATCGTCGACAAAAGAGCAATGCGGAGTTGAACCTACAAATAGATGCGTATTTACCAAATGATTATATTTCGGATCAACGTCAAAAAATTGAAATTTACAAACAAATCCGTGAAATGAATTCTGCTGCAGATTATGAATATTTACAAGACGAACTGATGGATCGTTTTGGAGAATACCCAGATGTTGTCGCCTACCTACTTGAAATTGGTATAGTAAAAGCTTACTTGGATCAAGTATTTGTTCGTTTAGTGGAGAGAAAGCAACAAAAAGTGGCAGTGAAGTTTGAACCAATTGCCAAACAACTGTTTTTGACACAGGATTATTTTAAAGCTCTGTCAATGACACAGTTAAAAGCTCAGCTTGCAGAAGAGAAGGGATTAATTGAAGTAATCTTTGATGTTCGAAATAAGAAAGATTTTGAAATTCTAGAAGCTCTGAAGCAATTTGGTCAAACCTTATTGGAAATTAAACAGGAAAAAGAAGAGAACTAGCAGTTCTTAGCTCATTTTTCGCATTTTATGGATAAAAAATGATACAATACTATGTTAGAGGTGACAGTATGAGATTAGATAAATATTTAAAAGTTTCTCGCATTATCAAGCGTCGCCCTGTCGCAAAGGAAGTTGCAGATAAGGGGCGAATTAAAGTCAATGGAGTATTAGCCAAAAGTTCAACGGATTTGAAAGTGAATGATCAAATTGAAGTTCGTTTTGGAAATAAAGTATTGACGGTTAAAGTCTTGGAAATGTTGGATAGTACAAAAAAAGAAGATGCATCCAAAATGTACGAAATAATTAGTGAAACAAGGATAGAAGAAGATGCCTAAAAATATCGTTCAAATGAACAATAAATATATCAAAGACGAAGGTCAGCGAAAACGTTTTTTAGAAGAAGAAAGAAAAAAACGTAATCGCTTTATGGGACTTGTCTTGATTCTAGTTATACTACTGTTTATTCTTCCAACTTATAACTTGGCCCAGAGCTATCAATCACTACAAGACAAAAAAGAACAATACAAACAGTTGGAAAAAGAATATAAGGAAACAAGTGAACAAAAAGAATACCAGCAAGACATCGCTAAAAAATTAAAAGACGATGACTATGCAACAAAATATGCACGCGCTAAATATTCTTTTTCAAAAGATGGTGAATTTGTTTACACCATCCCAGATTTACTTCCCCAATAATCAATGGAAAATATCTTACAAACAGTTAAACAATTCCTTGAATTTTCGGATGAAAAATTAGAGGAATTAAAAAAGAAAAACCAAACACTCAAACTTCAAAAGGATGAAAAGGAAAGGAATACAGGTGTCTAAACGATTTCTGCTCCTACTGCTAGTCCCAATTTTATTTTTGGGACCTCAAGCAGCGAGTATTGAGCAATCTGAGTCCTCTCAGACAATTGCTTATCCATCAGAACTTTATTTTTCTTCAATTCCAGCAAACCCTAATGTCTATCGCAAAATTGTTGTTTTTTCTGATCCTCAGTTGAAAAAAGAAAAAGGAGAAATTCTTCCTAATACACCGTTTACAAT
This sequence comes from Streptococcus sp. OMI870, assembly GCF_047460295.1. Taxonomy (NCBI): domain Bacteria; kingdom Bacillati; phylum Bacillota; class Bacilli; order Lactobacillales; family Streptococcaceae; genus Streptococcus; species Streptococcus sp. OMI870. The sequence continues at coordinate 6,238 of NZ_JASHGM010000005.1, read as the reverse complement.
TGAACAACTCTTTGTAAACGATGATGGAAAGTCTGTATTTAAAATAGCAGATAAAGGATATGTGCTAGCAGATTCTTCTGTCATTTTTTCTGATGTTGTACAAGAAACACAAGAAAAAAAACAAGACATATGGCTAAAACCTGGATTTAAAGTGTATGATCGACCCTTAATAAATGGTGCGAAAGAAAAAAACACCTCCCTTTCTTCTTATACAAAAGTGACCGTTTTACGCACAGCTCAGACTTTACGAGATGAGTTTGTGGAAATTGAGGGCCAAGGATGGGTTAACCAAGCATTCATCACTGAAACAGATAATCGAATGGAAAAAGTCCAGGACTTACTCAATAGTAAATATAATTCTCCTTCGTATGGAATTTATGTAAAACAATTAGAGACAGGAAATACTGCTGGAATCAATCCCCAAAAAGAAATGTATTCTGCTAGTGTGACGAAATTACCCTATTTGTACTATGTCCAAGAACAGCTTAATAAAAAGGCTATTTCTCCAACGACAGTCTATAAGTATATTCCAGAAGTTAATGACTTCAAAGGTGGCTATGAACCAGAAGGAAGTGGTAGTCTTTCAAAGGCAGCAGATGGCAAGGAATACAGCGTCCAAGAATTAGTAGATAAGATTGCAAAAGAATCGGATAATGTTGGACATAATATTTTAAATTATTATGTTACCCATCAATCGGATCAAGATTTTCAAAAAACATTGGATAAAATTGCCAAAAAACACTGGGATGTTGAAAAAAGAGAGGCATCTGCTGAAATGGCTGGAAATGTGATGGAAGCTGTTTATCAGCAGAACGGTTCTATTATTGACGCACTATCCTCTACAAAATATGATGATCAACGAATTGCGCGTGATCTTCCAGTAAAGGTTGCTCATAAAATTGGGGATGCCTATGATTTTAGACATGATGTTGCGATTGTATACACCAATTCGCCTTATGTCATCGCGATTTTTACAGATCATTCGGATTATGATACGATTTCCAAAATTTCAAAAGACATCTATGAGGTATTGAAATAATGGAAAAGAAATTTTTAGAGTTTTGTGAAAAAAAAGATCTATTCACTTCCCATTGCCGTATTTTAATTGCCATATCTGGTGGATTGGATTCCATGAATCTATATGAACTTTTGGAGAAGAACAAAGAACGATTGGGGATTCAATTGGTACTCGCTCATGTCAATCATGGACAAAGACCAGAATCGGATTTTGAGGAAAGTGAACTTCGAAAGCTGGCTGAAAAGCGAGAGACACGTATCCACGTTGCTTACTATTCGGGAGCTTTTACAGAAGCAAAAGCTCGTACCTTTCGTTATGATTTTTTCAAACAGATTATGGAGATAGAGGATTGCACCGCTTTAGTAACAGGTCATCACGCCAATGATCAAGCTGAAACAACTCTCATGCGCTTGATACGAGGAACTAAATTACGTCACTTAAGTGGTATTCCTGTACGCCAACCATTTGGGAAGGGTGAGTTAATTCGCCCTTTATTAGCTTTTACAAAAAATGAACTGATGGAAATTCCTCATTTTGAAGACAGTAGCAATCACTCACAGGATTTTTTCCGAAATCGTGTACGCCATCAATACCTTACAGAATTTGAAAAAGAAAATCCTCAAATGCAAGCAAGTCTTTGCTATTTAGCAGAGGAAGTGAATCATTGGCACCAAGCACTGAAAGAATTAACTAGCGAGTTAACCATTCAAGATTTAGCTTCTTTTAGAACATATTCTCATTCTGTACAGTCCTTCTTATTAGAAGAGTATTTGGCACAATTTCCAGATTTGCAACTTGGAAGGGTCCAGTTTCAAGAATTATTAGTTTTACTAAGAAAGAAAAGAAATTGCGTTCATTATTTAAAATCAAATTATGAGCTAGATCAAGAATATGATTTCTTTGAAATACGAAAAATCAGTCAAAAGTCGGATGGCCAAGTCCTCCCATTTTTGTTAGAATTTGGGAATATATTTGAGATTGCAAATTATAAACTATCTTTTGGAATCCCTTTAGAAGGAAAAAATGTAGAAATACTTTCTATTTCACGCGAAACACCCATTCTGATTAGAAGGAGAAAAGAAGGAGATCAGTTGCTTGTTAATGGCCACCATCAAAAATTAAGACGGTGGTTTATCAATCATAAGATTCCAATTTCTATTCGACAGGAAGCTCTCATTATAGAACAGAATCATAACATTCTTTCTGTAGTAGGATTAGCAACGAGTGATTTGAGTAAGCCCTCAAAAAGTGCTATAATAAAAGATAGACTTTATATTCAAAAAATAGATAGGTAACGAAATGTTAGAAAAAGATATAAAAAAAGTAATGGTTTCACATGATGAAATTGTAGAAGCAGCTAAAAAATTGGGTGAAACCCTAACAAAAGATTATCAAGGGAAAAATCCTATTTTCGTTGGTATTTTGAAGGGTTCTGTTCCATTTATGGCAGAATTAATCAACCATGTTGATACTCATATTGAGTTAGATTTTATGTTGGTGTCAAGTTATCATGGTGGTACAGCAAGCTCAGGTATCATTAATATTATCAAGGATATTGATCAGGATATTACAGGTAGAGATATTTTATTTGTGGAAGATATTATCGATACAGGTAAAACACTCAAGAGTCTAAAAGAACTCTTTGAAGAACGAAATGCAGCATCTGTGAAGATTGCGACATTATTGGATAAACCTGAAGGACGTTTGGTTGAGATCGAAGCAGATTATACCTGCTTTACGATTCCTAATGAGTTTGTTGTCGGATATGGTTTAGACTATGATGAAAATTATCGTAACTTACCATATGTAGGTGTATTAAAGGAAGAAGTGTACTCAAAATAGAGGAGACTAGATGAATAACAGAAAAAACAACGGTTTTGTTCGAAATCCTTTTCTGTATTTGTTGATTATTGTAGCGGCTGTGACAGGATTCCAGTACTTTTTTGCAGGTAATGGAGTTGGTCAAAGTCAGCAGATCAACTATACAGAATTGGTCAAGGAAATTAAAAATGACAATGTAAAGACAATTAGTTACCAACCGAATGGTAGTGTGATTGAAATTGCAGGTACCTATAATAAAGCAAAAGAATCAAAAGAAGATACAGGCATTCAATTTTTTACCCCAAGTGTTCAAAAAGTATCTCGCTTTACTAGTGTCATCCTTCCATCTGATATTACTGTCAATGAATTACAAAAATTAGCCGCTGACCACAAAGCAGAAATCACCATCAAACGTGAAAGTTCAAGTGGGATGTGGATTACCATTCTAACTTCCATTGTTCCATTTGTCATCGTGATGTTCTTCTTCTTCTCCATGATGAATCAAGGTGGTGGCGGTGGTGCCCGCGGTGCTATGAACTTTGGTCGTAACAAAGCGCGTGCTGCCAATAAAGAAGATATAAAAGTTCGTTTTTCGGATGTAGCAGGAGCTGAAGAAGAAAAACAAGAACTCGTTGAAGTGGTTGAATTTTTAAAAGATCCAAAACGCTTTACTAAATTGGGAGCAAGAATTCCAGCAGGAGTGCTTCTTGAAGGCCCTCCAGGAACAGGTAAAACCCTATTAGCAAAAGCAGTAGCTGGAGAAGCTGGAGTACCATTCTTCAGTATTTCAGGGTCGGACTTTGTTGAAATGTTTGTCGGAGTCGGCGCTAGCCGGGTTCGTTCACTTTTTGAAGATGCTAAAAAAGCTGCTCCAGCTATCATTTTCATCGATGAAATTGATGCTGTTGGACGCCAACGTGGTGTAGGTCTTGGCGGTGGAAATGATGAGCGGGAACAAACCCTCAACCAGCTCTTGATTGAGATGGATGGTTTTGAAGGCAATGAAGGAATTATTGTTATTGCTGCTACTAACCGTTCAGATGTTCTGGACCCAGCCCTTCTTCGTCCTGGCCGTTTTGACCGTAAAGTATTGGTTGGGCGTCCAGATGTGAAAGGTCGTGAAGCGATTCTTCGAGTTCACGCTAAGAACAAACCACTCGCTCAAGATGTAGATTTGAAATTGGTTGCACAACAGACACCAGGATTTGTCGGTGCCGATCTTGAAAATGTTTTGAATGAAGCAGCCTTGGTTGCAGCTCGTCGAAATAAAAAAGTGATTGATGCTGCTGATATCGATGAAGCAGAAGATCGTGTTATTGCAGGACCATCTAAGAAAGATCGGACGATTTCGCAAAAAGAACGTGAAATGGTCGCTTATCATGAAGCAGGTCATACGATCGTTGGTCTGGTTTTATCAAATGCTCGAGTGGTTCATAAGGTTACTATTGTTCCTCGTGGTCGCGCAGGCGGTTACATGATTGCCCTTCCTAAAGAAGATCAAATGTTACTTTCTAAAGAAGATATGAAAGAACAATTAGCTGGTCTCATGGGAGGACGTGTTGCGGAAGAAATTATTTTTAATTCACAAACAACAGGTGCTTCAAATGACTTTGAACAAGCCACTCAAATGGCGCGTGCAATGGTGACAGAATATGGAATGAGTGAAAAGCTTGGACCTGTTCAATATGAAGGAAATCATGCCATGTTCGGAGCTCAAAGTCCACAAAAAATGATTTCAGAAAGGACTGCTTATGAAATCGATGAAGAAGTCCGTGCTCTCTTGAATGAAGCTCGTAACAAAGCTGCAGAAATTATTCAAGGTAATAGAGAAACACATAAACTTATTGCTGAAGCTCTATTAAAATATGAAACCTTGGATAGTGTTCAAATTAAATCATTGTATGAAACAGGTAAAATGCCTGAAAATTCAGAGCATGAATTGGAAGAAGAAGCCAAACCTCTATCATATGATGAAATTAAATCAAAATTAGAAGAAAATAACTAATCAAAAGAAGGAAATTTTTTCCTTCTTTTTTTAAAAAAGTATTGACAGGGAAAAATTATTCTGTATAATAGATTATGTTGTAAAAATGGTCCGTTGGTCAAGGGGTTAAGACACCGCCTTTTCACGGCGGTAACACGGGTTCGAATCCCGTACGGACTATCGATAGACTGTCACTGAGTGGCAGTTTTTTTTGTGCATTCAGTCAGTATAGTTAAAAATAATGACCGAATAGTTTAAAAAACGAGCAGAATAGAAAAAAACTCCTAAAACCTTTTTTACTTTTATAAAATACATATATGAAAGTAAAGGAGAGCTTATGGAATTTAACAAGATGTATCAAAAAGTAAAATTTATTGTTCGAAAATGTGAAAAAGAATACTATATCCAGCTGTGGGAAAAAGATGATTGGGAACAAGAAGGCCAACTAACACTCTTTGAGCTTTATCAGAAAAATCCTGAAATAGGAACAAATGAAGAATTACTATATAAGTATTTTAAAACAAAATTTAGGAATCACATTAAAGATAAGTTAAGACAGCAAGAAAGCGATAAACGAAAAATCAACAGAATGCCGTATGTTGAAATTGGAGAAATTAGCCACAGAATTTCATCAAGAAAAATATATCTAGATGAACTTGTAGTATTAAGAGATTCCTTAAAACGATTTAAGGAGAATTTAACAATAGAAGAAAAAGAACAATATGAATCGTTATTAGCCAATAGAAGATGTCTAGGAAAAACGAAGATGAAAAAGAAATTAGAAAATTATTTGAAAGATTTTAAAAACTCCATTTAACAAGCATATAGTTAATGGCGTAAAATTAAGATTTTTTCAAAAAAGTAAAATTTTTTAAAAAAAGTTATTGACAAGTAAAAGTGTACGTGATATACTAATATAGTTGTCGCGAGAGAGCGACAAAGACCTTTGAAAACTGAACAAGACGAACCAATGTGCAGGGCGCTATAACGGAAGTTATAGTAACTGAACAATAAAAAAACAATAAATCTGTCAGTGACAGAATGAGTTTAAGACAAACAATTATTTTAATGAGAGTTTGATCCTGGCTCAGGATGAACGCTGGCGGCGTGCCTAATACATGCAAGTAGAACGCTGAAGCTTGGTGCTTGCACCGAGCGGATGAGTTGCGAACGGGTGAGTAACGCGTAGGTAACCTGCCTGGTAGCGGGGGATAACTATTGGAAACGATAGCTAATACCGCATAACAGTAGATATTGCATGATATCTGCTTGAAAGGGGCAATTGCTCCACTACCAGATGGACCTGCGTTGTATTAGCTAGTTGGTGAGGTAACGGCTCACCAAGGCGACGATACATAGCCGACCTGAGAGGGTGATCGGCCACACTGGGACTGAGACACGGCCCAGACTCCTAC